>CAMUZA010000032.1 GCA_947165085.1 uncultured Clostridia bacterium
GGGGCGCTGATCGTCTGCGAGGACGGGAGCGTGCAGCGCGTCGAAGCGGAGATCCCGTTTTCCGTGCGGCGGGATTTCCCGAAACAGACGGAGGAATGCATCATGCAGAGCAGCTGCCGCCTGCGCAGTGTTGACGCGCGGCTGCTGAATTCCAGAAAGGTGCTGCTCCGGGTCAGCGTTTCCTGCGCGATAACCGTCTGCGCGCCGCAAACGCAGACCTGCTGCGATATCAGTGAGCCAGCGCCAAATCTGCAGATCAAGCGCAGCGTACTGCCGCTGCGGATGCCGGCGCAGATGGGGGAGAAGAGCTTTGCGGTCAACGAGGTTCTGGAGCTGCCGAGCGGCAGAGAGGATATCGTGCGGCTGTTGAAGTGTCTGTATCGGACGGAGATCGAGGAACAGCGGATGGTCGGCAGCAAGGCGGTGTTTAAGGGGAATCTTACCGTCCACGCGCTCTATGCAGGCGAGGACGAAGAACTCTGTACCTATGACTGGACGATCCCATTCTCGCAGTACGCGGAGCTGGAGCGGGAAATGGACGAGGGAGATCTGCGCACCGAGCTGACGCTGACAGGAGCGGACGCGGAGCCGGACAGCCAATTCGGCTCGCGCCGGTTGATCGTCAGCGCGAATCTGCTCGCGCAATGCACGGTCTTCCGCGTGCAGAACGTCAGCGTGATCGAAGACGCTTTCTGCACGGACGCGGAGCTGACGCCGACCTGGGAAGAGTGGAGCATGACGGGGATCCTCGATCAGCAGGAATTTCGGGAAACGGCGACCGCCGAGAGCGATCAGCAGGCGCAGCGCGTTGTGGATGCGTGGATCCTGCCGGACGAGGCGGGCATGCACCGCACAGAGGGCAAGATGGAGATCGAACTCCCGCTTTCCTGCGGCGTACTGTACTATGACGCGGACGGCAAGCTGCAGGGGAAGACCCTGCGCCCGACGGTGCGGGTGCAGACGGATATCGCGGAAAACGCTCAGTGCAGCGTCACGCAGGTGAACGGCGGCGAGCTGTTCTGCTCCGCAGGAAGCGGCGGGATATCCCTGCGCGTGCCGGTCAAAGTCGGCGTAGACAGCTTTGCTGAGCAAAGGATCCGCGCAATTAGCGGCGGCACGATCACACCGGAGGAGGAAGCCGCAGCGCGCAGACCTGCAGTGCTGCTTCGGTTAACGGAAAGCGAAGAGAACGTGTGGGACATTGCAAAGAGCTGCCGAACGAGCATGCAGCTCATTACCGCCGCAAACGAGCTCAGCGGCGCCAGCGTTCCCGCCGGAACGCTGCTGTTAATCCCTATGTAGAAAAAACCGGAGAAATCCATTGACGGGTTTCTCCGGTTTTTGCTGCTCAGAACCTGCGCGGATTGCGGCTCCTTGCGGAAGGCGCGCCCTCTGTTGAGGACTCAGAACTGTCCATACCGGTTTCTTCCGTTCCGAACGATGAGTCCTTCTCCCGCGTGCCTTCGGTCGGCATCGTGACGCGCGCGGTGCTTTCGGTTGCCTGCGCGCTGCTTTCGATCATCCCGTCGGGGTTGTCGGAGACGTTATCCATATTGCCGCAGCCGGTAAAGAGAACTGCTACAGCTGCGAGCGCAGCAAATAAGACGATAAAGCGTTTCATAATCGACCTCCTGAATTTTGTTTGCGTCTGTAGTATTTACTGTGAGATCAGATTTATCCATTCTGCGGCGCATTTGATATTTTTTCATTGAGAATTTGATTACGGTGTGATATGATGTAAAAAACAACAGGAGGTATTTGCCGATGGCAGAAGTGAAACGGATTCCGGAGCGTTCCGAAATCAACGAAAAGGACAAGTGGGCGATCCACGATATTTACGCGACCGACGAGCTTTGGGAGGAAGACCTGAAAAAGGCTCGCGGGCTGCTGCCGCGCATCAGCGCGTTTGCGGGCAAGCTCGGTCAGAGCGCGCAGGAGCTTCTCGGCTATATGAAACTGGAAGAAGAGGTCGCCGTGCTGGCGGACGCTCTGGGCAACTACGCTCTGCGCCGGAGCGATGAGGACGCTCGCGTTTCCAAGTATCAGGCGATGGTCGGCAACGTGATGAGCGCCTACGTCGAGCTCAGCGCCGCTTCCAGCTTCGCCACGCCGGAGATCATGGCGATTTCCGACGAAACGATGGAACAATTCTATGCCGACTGCCCGGAGCTGGCGCCATACCGCCGCTATTTGAACGACATTCGCCGCCGCCGCGCCCATGTGCTGACGCCCGCGGAGGAGAAGCTGCTCGCGTCCGCCGGTGAAATGGCGAACGCGCCGGATAATATCTACGGCATGTTCAACGATGCGGACGTGACCTTCCCTGACGCGATCGACGGCGAGGGCAACCGCCATCCGCTGTCGCAGGGCACTTATATTTCCTACATGGAATCGCCCGACCGCGCCCTGCGCAAGAGCGCGTTTGAGAACCTCTATCACACCTACGGCGCGTACAAAAACACGCTTGCCGCCGTCCTGTCCGCGCAGGTCAAGCAGCTTCAGTTCTTCGCGCAGGCGAGAAAGTATGAGTCCTCGCTGGAGGCGTCGCTGGACGAGACGAACGTGCCCGTCAGCGTCTATACGAATCTGATCGAGGCGGTACACCGGAATCTGGACAAGATGCACCGCTACGTCAAGCTTCGCAAGAAGCTGCTCGGCGTGGAAGAGCTTCACATGTACGACCTGTATACGCCGCTGGTCACCGGATTGGACGAAAAGGTCAGCATTGACGAGGCGAAAAAGAACGTCTACGACGCGCTCGCGCCTCTCGGCGAAGAGTACCGCAAGGTGCTGAAATCCGGCTTCGACAACCGCTGGATCGACGTCTATGAGAACGCGGGCAAGCGCTCCGGCGCGTACAGCGCTGGCGCGAAGGTCCATCCGTTCGTGCTTCTGAATTTTACCGGCACGCTCGACAGCCAGTTCACCCTCGCGCACGAGATGGGTCACGCGATGCATTCGTATCTTTCCAACAAGACGCAGGCGCCGCTCGACGCGGAGTACGTGATCTTCGTCGCCGAGGTCGCCTCCACCTGCAACGAGGCGCTGTTCATGGAGCATCAGCTCTCCAAAACGACGGATAAGAAAGAACGCGCCTATTTGATCAATTATTTCATGGAACAGTTCCGCACGACGCTGTACCGCCAGACTATGTTCGCCGAATTCGAAATGAATATCGGTAAAATGGCGCAGGAGGGTACCGCGCTGACGCCGGACGTGCTGAATGCGGAGTACCGCCGCCTCAACAAGCTCTACTACGGGGAAGACATCGTCGTGGACGACGAGATCGACATGGAGTGGATGCGCATTCCGCACTTCTATTATAATTACTACGTCTTCCAATACGCGACCGGCTACGCCGCGGCGATCGCGCTGTCGCGCCGGATCCTCCGCGAGGGCGAAAACGCGGTCAAGGATTATCTCGGCTTCCTGTCCGGCGGCTGCAGCAAGAGTCCGATCGACCTTTTGAAGGGGGCAGGCGTCGATATGTCCACCACGCAGCCCGTGGAAGAAGCGCTTGCGCTGTTCGGTGAACTGATCGACGAAATGGATCGCCTGATGCAGGAGTAAGGGATGGCGGACATCTTTATCCCGACGCTGCATACGTTCGTCAATAACAACATCTTCACCGGCAGCTGCGGAGCGCTCCGCTTCCGCATTGAGCCGCGGGTAACGATGGCGACCCCGAAAGAGGTCGATCTCGCGAACAGCTCCATCCGCTGCGAGCTGTGGCACGGCGCGCTTTGCTATGAGCTGAGCCAGATGGAAGCGGAACGCGAGTTTCCGATGTCCGAAGAAGGCCGCGCAGAGATGAAAGCGTGGCTTGAGAGCAGCGAATAAATGACGAAAACCGATGCAGAATGATTCTGCATCGGTTTTTGTCAGATACTATTTCATGTCTGTCATTGCGAGGAGCGAAGCGACGTGGCAATCCGTCCGTAGCAGGTATGGTATGTTTGCCCTTCTCTGCAGAAGACAAAATGAGAACAGTACCGTCAACGGGAAAGTGTCCGGAATGATACGCACAGATTGCCACGAAAGCGCAGTACCCTTGCGGGTATGGCGCTTTCTCGCAATGACACGGAAGACGGTTTGCAAAAAACTATGGGAAATACTCGTCTGCGAAGTCCACGCGGTCGACGCGGAAGCTCTTTCCGTTCAGATAGGAGAGCACGCCGGCGTCTGTGGTAAAGCGGAAGGTCAGCTTATAGGAATACAGCGCCTGATACTTGCGGTCATACCGCTTGTCCAGTTTGCCGTATTTTCCGTCGCCGAGCAGGGGATGACCCGCGTGGGCGAACTGGGCGCGGATCTGGTGCGTCCGTCCCGTGATCAGCTCGCATTCCACGAGTGAAAGACCGTTTCGGCTTTCCAGCACCTCATAGCGCGTCTCGCAGGATTTGGAGCCTGTCTGCGGCCGGTCGGTGACGAACACGCGGTTATTCTTCGCGTCCTTGAACAAATAGCCCTTTAGAGCGCCGCTTTTCGGCTTCGGTACACCCTCCACGACGGCGAGATAGCGTTTGTCGATCTCGCGGTCTTTGATCTTCTGATTCAAAACGCGCAGCGCCTCGGCGGTCTTGGCGGCGATCACGATGCCGCCGGTGTTGCGGTCGATGCGGTTGCACAGCGCGGGCGTGAAGGAATTCTCCTCCCGCGGCCGCCATTCGCGCTTGGCGTAGAGATATGCCTGGATGTGGTCGATCAGCGTCTTGCCGTACTCCGCGCCGTCGTGCGGATGGACGGCGACGCCCGGCTTTTTGTCGACGAGCAGGATGTTTTCATCCTCATAGACAATGTTCAGCTTCGGCGCGGCGACCGTCAGATAGGCGTTTTCCTCCGAAGGCGTGTCGAAAAACTCGTCGTTGATATAAAGCTGCAGCACGTCGCCCTCCGCCAGTCGGTCGTCGCGCTGGGCGCGGGCATTGTTGCGCTTGATGCGCTTGAGCCGGATATACTTCTGCGCCAGCGACGCAGGCAGCAGCGGAACGGCCTTTGCGAGGAAGCGGTCAAGCCGCTGCCCTGCGTCATTCGGACCGATTTTCAGTTCTTTCACGGCTTCACCTCCCGCCGTTTTCTACTATGCGGCAGAAAAACAAGAAAGTCAAGCATTTTTCAGTGAAAAAAAGCAAAAAAGCATTTGACAAACGGAGATTCAGCCGTTATAATATCTTCTGCACGACTATGGAATAGGGGATTGCTATGCTGTTACGGTTGTCAAAAATCATCGAAACGCCCGACAGCGTGGCGCCGTTTGAAACCTCGCTCGATCTGCATGATATGCCCTTCGGCGGGAGCTGTCCGGTGCAGGAACCCGTTTCGGCAAAGGGTGCGGTCCGCAATACTGCGGGTGTTCTCTTGCTGGAAGCGGAGCTCAGCACCGTACTGCACGGCATCTGCGACCGCTGTGCTTCTGAATTCGTCCGGGGCATTTCAATTCCCGTCCGCGCGATTCTCACCACAGAGCTGGAAAACGAGGACGAGGCGGACGAATGGACCTTCCTGCTGGAAGACGATACGGCGGATCTCGACGATATCCTCACCACCGCGTTCGTGCTCAATATGGATTCGAAGCTGCTGTGCAAGCCGGACTGCAAGGGCCTGTGCTTCCGCTGCGGCAAGAATCTGAACGACGGCCCGTGCTCGTGCCGTCCTGAAGCTGATCCCCGTTTGGCTGTCCTTGGGCAGCTGTTGAAGGATAAGTAATTTACCACTCTGACATAGGAGGTGTCATTCATGGCTGTTCCGAAGTGTAAGGTTTCCAAGGCGAGACGGGATAAGAGACGTAGCTCTCATTGGAAGCTCTCCGTGCCCGGCGTCGTTGCCTGCCCGAAATGCGGCGAACCGCGTCTGCCCCACAGAGCTTGCAAGAATTGCGGTACCTACAATGGCCGCGAGGTTCTTCCTGCCGCTGAGGCGAAGTAATTCGTGAATGAATGAGAGACGAGGAAGGTATGAGCCTTCCTCTTTTCTTTTTGTATTGAATTCCTGCGTCATTTGTGCAATAATATGTATTATGGAAAATTTGTGCAATAGGAAAGGAGGCAATGCGTTATGGCAAAACCTCTGGTAGCGATCGTCGGCAGACCGAACGTCGGCAAGTCGATGCTCTTTAACAAACTCACGGGCAGACGCACTGCCATTGTGGAGGATACCCCGGGCGTGACGCGCGACCGCATTTACGGAACCTGCGACTGGAACGGCAGGGAATTCGAACTGGTGGATACCGGCGGCATCGAGCCGAACACCGACAGCGAAATGCTGAAATTCATGCGCCGCCAGGCGGAGATCGCCATTGAAACCGCAGACGTGATTATCATGGTCACGGACGTGAAGACCGGCGTGACCGCGGCGGATTCGGACGTAGCGTCCATGCTCCTGCGCAGCAAGAAGCCCGTGTGTCTCGCGGTCAACAAGTGCGACAGCGTCGGCGGCGTTAATCCAGACGTGTACGAATTCTACGCGCTCGGGCTCGGCGATCCGATTGAGACTTCCGCCGTCCACGGTCACGGCACCGGCGATTTGCTTGACTGGTGCGTGGCGCATTTTCCGCCGGAGAGCGAGACGGAGGACGAGGGCGAGGTCATCAACGTCGCCATCGTCGGCAAGCCGAACGTCGGCAAGTCCAGCCTGCTCAATAAGATTCTCGGCGAGGAGCGCGTGATCGTCTCCGACGTCGCGGGCACGACCCGTGACGCCATCGACAGCTGTTTTGAAAACGAGTACGGCAAATACCGTTTTATCGACACGGCGGGCATGCGCCGCAAGTCCAAGGTGGACGATGCGATTGAAAAATACTCCAACATGCGCTCCATCGCGGCAATCGACCGGGCGGACGTCTGCCTGATCCTGATCGACGCCAACGAGGGCGTGACCGAGCAGGATACGAAGATCGCAGGACTGGCGCATGAGGCGGGCAAGGCGTGCATCATCGTCGTCAACAAGTGGGACACGGTCGAAAAAGAGACCAACACGATGAATGAGATGACGGCGAAGATCCGGCAGGATCTGAGCTATATGACCTACGCGCCGCTATTGTTTATCTCCGCGCTGACCGGTCAGCGCGTGAACAAGCTGTATGAACTCATCAACTACGTGGCGAATCAGAGCGCGATGCGCATTTCCACCGGCATGCTCAACAACGTGCTGGAGGATGCGACCGCGCGCGTGCAGCCGCCGACGGACAAGGGGCGCCGCCTGAAGATCTACTATATGACGCAGGTCGGCGTGAAGCCGCCGCATTTCGTCATTTTCTGCAACGACGCGCGGCTGTTCCACTTCTCCTATCAGCGGTATCTGGAGAATCAAATTCGCGCGACCTTCGGGCTGGAGGGTACGCCCGTGCGTATCACGATCCGGCAGAAGGGCGACAAGGAGGAATAAGCGATGGATATGGTTTGGAAAGTGCTTGCCTGCGTCGCGGTCGGCTATCTGATCGGCGGCTTCAACGGCGCAATCCTGATTTCCCGACTGACAAAACACGAGGACGTGCGCGAAAAGGGGAGCGGCAACGCCGGACTGACGAATTTCCTGCGCTCTTACGGCGGTTGGGCGACCCTGCTCGTCGTGCTGATCGACCTTGGAAAGTGCCTGCTTGCCTGCTGGATCGCCACGCTGATCCTGCCGGAAAAGCGGGAGCTTGCGGTGATGATCGCGGGCATCTCCGTTCAGATCGGTCATGTCTTCCCGGTCTATTTCGGTTTCCACGGCGGCAAGGGCGTGCTCACGAGCGCTGCCGTCGCCATTATGCTGGATTGGCGCGTCTTCGTGATCGCGATTTCGGTCTTTATCGTCCTGTTCCTGCTGACGCGCTATGTTTCGCTCGGCTCCATAATCGCAATGGTCACCTTCGCGGCGCTGACAGCGGTATTTTACAGCGATCAGCCCTTCGTCTGGGGACTTGCCGTTCTGATGGCGCTGTTCGTGATCGTTTTGCACCGCGCGAATATTTCGCGCCTGCTCCACGGCACGGAGCGAAAGACCTATTTCCATAAGGAAAAGAACGAGAGGGCGGGAAATTGAACGTATTGGTTGCGGGCAGCGGCGGCTGGGGCACGGCGCTTGCGATCCGTCTGCTGCAAAACGGGCATGAGGTCACGCTCTGGTCCTACTGCGAAAGCGAGAGCGAACAGCTCGCTGCGAGCGGCAGGAACCCGTTTCTGCCCGGCGTTGCGCTGCCGAAGGAACTGATCTATACTTCGAACGTATCCGCGGCGCAGGACAAGGATATGGCCGTATTCGCGACGCCGTCCTTTGCGGTGCGCAGCACGGCGAAGGCGTTTTCGCCCTTCCTGCGCGGGGACGTTCTGCTCGTGTCCGTGACGAAGGGCATTGAAGAAAATACCGGCTTCCGCATGAGTCAGATCGTCGCGCAGGAGACAGGAAAGCCTGTCGTCGCGCTGTCGGGTCCCTCGCATGCCGAGGAGGTCTGCCGCGGCATTCCGACCGGCGTGGTCGCCGCGTGTACAGAAAAAACGCTCGCGGAAAGGGCGCAGGCGGCGTTTATGTCCGAACAGCTCCGCGTTTACACCTGCCCCGACGCGGTCGGCGTCGAGCTCGGCGCGGCGCATAAGAACGTCATCGCGCTGTGTGCGGGCATCTGTGACGGACTTGGCTACGGCGACAACACCAAGGCCCTTTTAATGACGCGCGGACTTGCGGAATTGGCGCGGCTGGGTATGGCGCTCGGCGCGTCCCGCGAGACCTTTGCCGGACTGGCAGGCGTGGGGGATCTGATCGTCACCTGCACCTCCATGCACTCGCGCAACCGCCGCGCCGGTATCCTGATCGGGCAGGGCGTCGGCGTGCAGGAGGCAATGCAGCAGGTCAGCGCGGTCGTCGAAGGCTACTATGCCGCGAGCGCGGCGTGGAAGCTCGCGCAGAAGCACGGCGTCGATATGCCGATCACGCGAGCGGCTTACGAGGTCCTGTATGAAAACCGCGATCCGAGAGAAGCGCTGCACGCGCTGATGCTGCGGCAGAAGACAACGGAAGCGGAATACTCCGCATGGGCGAGGTAAAGAAAAATGAAAAAGGAAACAATCCGAGAAGAAAAGAAATCCGAGAAGAAAACGGAACTGCTCCGTTCTCTGAAATTCCTGCTGTTCTCCGTCTCGGCAGGACTGATCCAGATTATCTCGTTCACGCTGATGAACGAGCTGCTGCATCTGCCATATTGGGTCAGTTATTTGATCGCGCTGGTGCTGTCGGTGCTCTGGAATTTCACGCTCAACCGCCGCTATACCTTCAAATCGGCAAATAACGTGCCGATCGCGATGCTGAAGGTGGCAGCGTATTATGCTGTTTTTACGCCGCTGTCCACATGGCTCGAGGATGTGCTGACCGGTCTGGGCTGGAACGAATATCTTGTGACCTTCCTGAACATGACGATCAATCTGATCACGGAATTTTTGTATCAGAGATTTTTCGTATTCCGCAAAAGCCTCGATACGAACGAACTGGCAGAGAAAGAAAAAGCGGACGCCAGAGCGACAGAGGAATAATCGATCAAAAAAAACGGCTGCGCACGCAGCCGTTTTTTTGATTATCTGTGCGAGCAGCCGGCGCAATGACCGCAGTCACCGCCGCAGCAGGGGTGTTCGCCTTTTTTCTTATCCCTGCGCATGCTCAAAACGATCAGACTTATCATCCCAGCCAATGCAAGCACGATCAGGATCGTGCCGAGATTGGCGCCAAGCCATGCGATCATCGTACCGCCTCCTTTTTTGTTAATCCTTTACGGTCAGCCGGCTTGCCTCTCTGTACTTCCGGAAGAAGAGCATATAGACCATAAACGCCAGAGCGGCAACCGCAAAGATCAGACCGATCACGTTGAAGCTGCCGGTAAATAGCCCCCCAAACTGATTGATCATCAGCGCGACGATATAGGCGAAACCGCACTGATAGGCGATCGCAAACCACGTCCACTTCGCATTGTTCATTTCACGGCGTATCGCACCGATCGCCGCAAAGCACGGCGCGCAGAGCAGATTGAAGGCAAGGAAGGAATAACCGGTGACCGGCGTGAACGCGGCAGACAGTGCCTGCCATGCCGTCTGGGCGCCGCCGCCGTAGAGAATGCCCATCGTTCCGACGATGTTTTCCTTGGCGACGAGTCCGGTGATGGACGCCACGGCGGCCTGCCAGTTGCCCCAGCCGAGCGGCGCAAAGATCCAGGCGATCGCGCTGCCGATCTTTGCGAGAATCGAAAGCTCAAGCTCATCCTCCGAAAGCATCCGGAAGCCGTCTTCGGTGAATCCGAAATAGCTGGTGAACCAGACGACGATCGTGGACAGGAGAATGATCGTGCCTGCCTTCTTGATGAACGACCAGCCGCGCTCCCACATGGAGCGAAGCACATTCCCGAGCGTCGGCCAGTGATAGGCGGGAAGCTCCATGACGAACGGCGCGGGGTTGCCTGCGAACATTTTTGTCTTTTTCAGCATAACGCCGGAAATGACGATCGCCGCCATGCCGACAAAGTACGCCGAGGTGGAGACCCACGGCGAGCCGCCGAAGATCGCGCCGGCGATCATGGCGATGAAGGGAACTTTCGCGCCGCAGGGAATGAAGGTGGTAGTCATGATCGTCATGCGACGATCGCGTTCGTTTTCGATGGTGCGGCTTGCCATGATGCCCGGCACGCCGCAGCCAACGCCGATCAGCATCGGGATAAAGGATTTGCCGGAAAGACCGAACTTGCGGAACACGCGGTCGAGCACGAAGGCGATTCGCGCCATATAGCCGCAGGCTTCGAGGAAAGCGAGCAGCAGGAACAGCACGAGCATCTGCGGCACGAAGCCGAGCACTGCGCCGACACCCGCTACGATGCCGTCAAGAATCAGACCCTTGACCCAGTCCGCAGCGTGAATCGCATCCAGACCGCGCTCTACCAGCGCAGGAATGCCGGGGATCCATGTACCGTAATCGGCGGGATCCGGCTCGTCTCCGATTTCGTCCAGCGTTTTCACAGCGTTTTCATAGTCTTCAAGGCTCGCCGTTTCTTCCGTGATCTCGAGCGTTTCCTCATCCTCCACGGAATAGGGGAAGTCGCCGACCGGCGCCTCGCCGTGCTCTTCTACGTAGACCTCATATCCGTCGACGATGGCGGAGGCAGCGCCGTATTCCTCGGCAATCTCCTCGTAGCCGCCGTCCATTCCGAACAAATGGAAACCGTCTCCGAAGATACTGTCATTCGTGAAATCGGTCGCAAGAGCGCCGACTGCTACCATGGCGATCCAGTAGACGAGGAACATCACCGCTGCGAAGATCGGCAGACCCAGCCAGCGGTTTGTCACGACGCGGTCGATCTTGTCGGACGTCGTCATGCCGCCGGTCTTCTTTTTCTTGTAGCAGGACCGGATGACCTCCGCGATATAGACGTAGCGCTCGTTGGTGATGATGCTTTCTGCGTCGTCATCCAGCTCGGTTTCCGCCGCCTTGATATCGTTTTCAATGTGCGCAAGGGTATCCGCCGGGATCGCCAGCTTCTCAAGCACCTTGTCGTCACGCTCGAAGATCTTGACGGCGTACCACCGCTGCTGCTCCTCCGGCAGGTTATGTACGACGGCTTCTTCAATGTGGGCGAGCGCGTGCTCCACCGGACCGGAGAAACGGTGCATCGGAACGGTCTTTTCCGCCTTCGCCGCTTTGATTGCAGCCTCCGCTGCCTCCATGACGCCTGTACCCTTCAGCGCGGAGATCTCCACGACCTTGCAGCCGAGCTGACGGGAAAGCTCCTGCACGTCGATTTTGTCTCCGTGTTTCTGAACAAGGTCGATCATGTTGACCGCGAGCACCACGGGGATCCCCAGCTCTGTCAACTGCGTCGTTAAGTACAGGTTTCGTTCCAGATTGGTGCCGTCGATGATGTTCAGGACGGCGTCGGGACGTTCCTCAATGAGATAGTTTCTTGCAACGACTTCCTCCAGCGTATAGGGGGAGAGGGAGTAGATGCCGGGAAGGTCGGTGACCGTCACGTCGTCATGCTTTTTCAGCTTGCCTTCTTTCTTTTCGACCGTGACGCCCGGCCAGTTGCCGACAAACTGATTGGAGCCGGTCAAGGCGTTGAACAACGTCGTTTTGCCGCTGTTCGGATTGCCCGCAAGGGCGATTCTGATACTCATAGCTATTTCCTTTCTCTCAAATTAGCGACCGCTAACCTTGGCTTGAAAAAAATACGGGATGATCCCCGCACCGTCTATTCGACCTCGATCATTTCCGCGTCCGCCTTGCGGATCGACAACTCGTAGTTCCGGACGGTCACTTCAATCGGATCTCCGAGCGGGGCGACCTTGCGAACATAGACGGGCGTGCGCTTGGTGATGCCCATGTCCATGATCCTGCGCTTGACCGCGCCCTCACCGTGCAGGCGCACGACGGTCGCTGTTTCTCCGATCCTGACGTCTCTGAGTGTTTTCATGAGCGATTCCTCCTCAAATCATGATTTTTTTTGCCAGCTCGCTGCTGACGGCGATACGGCTTTCCTTGACCTTCACGATCAGATTTCCGCCGAGCGTACTGACGACGCTGACTTCGCCGCCGACGTTGAACCCAAGGTCTTCCAAATGCTTCTTCACTTCCTGATTGCCGCCGATGCGCTTGATGATTTGCGGCGTTCCGGCTTCTGCATAAACAAGCGGCATCATGATGGTCCTCCTTTCCTTCTCAAATTAGCGACTGCTAACCTTAACGTCAAAAATAATTGGTTAGCAAACTCTAACCAATCTCATTATAGTTAGCAACCGCTAATTTGTCAAGACATATTTTGCGGTTTTTTCATTGATTTTTCCGGCGCGGTATGATAAGCTAATATTTACGAGGAAAGGAGGTCTTTGACGTGTCTATGCAGGAATCCGGCGAAATGTATCTGGAGACGATCTATATTCTGGCGCAAAAATCTTCGGCTGTCCGCAGTATCGACGTCGGCGAGTATATGGGCTATTCCAAGCCGTCCGTCAGCAGAGCAATTGGACTGCTGAAGAAAGACGGACTGGTGCAGACAGATGAATTCGGACATTTGAAGCTCACTCCAGCCGGCGAGGAGCAGGCGAGAGGGATCTACGAACGCCATACCGTGCTGACGAAGCTGTTTATCAATCTCGGCGTGGACGAGGAGACCGCGGCGTACGACGCCTGCCGGATCGAGCACTATATCAGTGACAAGACCTTTGAAGCGATCAAGGCGCACATGCACAAATACGGCGCAGCTGATCAATAATGAAAGCGAAACAAAAAAGACAAGCCGTTTGGCTTGTCTTTCTGTATGTCAGGTATCAGATAGCGCGTTCGACCTTATTGGAACGGAGGCATCTTGTACAGACGTAGACATGGCGGGGAGAACCGTCAACGATCGCTTTCACGCGCTTCACATTGGGTCTCCAAGCTCTGTTCGAGCGACGGTGGGAATGGGAGACTTTGATACCGAATGTAACACCCTTGCCGCAAATATCGCACTTTGCCAATTGCTGCACCTCCAATCATACGAAAAATCGTCAAAACACAGCGTTATTGGACGCCGGACAATATATTATCAGATTTTTTTCAGAAATGCAAGAGAAAAATTGCAAAAATAATATATTTTTTATTGCGGTTGCGAAAATGACGGAATTCGAATATAATATTACATCATAACGGTGGAGGAAAGCCTATGAATTCGAACTGTGTATTGCTGAAACAGGTAGTGGAGGAATTCAAACTGACGGTGGAGCATGCCTCGACGGACTATGAGCAAGTGCAGATCATGGTCGAGGAGGTTTCCAGACCCGGTCTGCCGCTGTCCGGCTTTTTCAACCACTTCGAGCGGATGCGGCTGGAAGTCGTCGGACTCGTGGAGAACGCCTATTTGAGCACGCTGTCGCATGAGCGCAAGTTAGAGGTGTTCAACGAGCTGTTTTCCTATAAAATTCCCGCCCTGATTTTTGCGCGGAATATCGAGCCGCCGGTGGAATGCCTGGAGGCGGCAAAGGAAAAGGACATCACGATCCTGCGCTGCATGGAGTCCACCTCTTATATCGTTTCCAATCTGATCGCCTATCTGAAAAACGCCCTTGCGCCGAAAATCTCACGCCACGGCGTCCTCGTCGAGGTCTACGGCGAGGGTCTGCTTCTGATGGGGGAGAGCGGTATCGGCAAGAGCGAAGCGGCGGCGGAGCTTCTCAAACGCGGACATCGCCTGATCGCGGACGACGCGGTCGAGATCCATAAGACCGCAAATAATGCGCTGGTGGGCAATTCTCCGGAGCTGATCCGCAACTATATCGAGATCCGCGGCATCGGCGTCATCAACGTCGCAAAGCTCTTCGGCATGGCGGCGATCAAGAAGGAGACTGCGATCGACCTCGTGATCAATATCGTCCCGTGGTCGAGCGAGCAGATCTACGACCGCCTCGGTCTGGAAGAGAATTACGTGGATATTCTCGGCGTAAAGATCCCTGCCCTCACGATCCCGGTCAAGCCGGGCAGAAATCTCGCCGTGATCCTGGAGGTCGCCGCGATGAACAACCGCCAGAAAAAGATGGGCTACAACGCCGCAGAGGAGTTCACCGAACAGATCAACCGTCATTTTGTTGAGAACAGCGGTCATAATTTTTGATTACACACAGCGCAGGCAGCTCCCGTCCGATCTTCGGGTCAGAGCTGCTTGCTTTTTTTGTTGCCTTTCCGGGATATTTTTGCTATAATCATAAAGGATAAATAGAATGGTGAATTATGGCTTTGTATTCGATCGGAGGTTATTATGAATCAGATTTCTGATTTGAAAGGACGGCTGCTGGAGCAGATTCCCGCCTATGAGATTTTCAGCGAAGAGCCGCTCAGCAAACATACGTCGTTCCGCATCGGCGGTCCGGCGGAGCTGATGATCTTCCCACGGAACGTGAAAGAGCTTTCACAGGTTGTCAAGACCATGCACGAAATGCAAATCCGCCCGTACATCCTTGGCGGCGGCTCGAACGTGCTTGCCCCGGACGAAGGCTTGCGCGGCGCGGTGATCGTGACGAAGGACGCGCTGATCGGCCTGCGGCTTTTAGACAAGACGCATATTTCCGCAATGAGCGGCATGACCCTCGCCAAGACGGCGATGTTTGCCGCGCAGGATAATCTTTCCGGACTGGAATTTGCCCATGGTATCCCCGGGACGGTCGGCGGCGCGGTCTATATGAACGCCGGCGCTTACGGCGGCGAGATCAAAGACGTTGCTGTGAAGACGGAATTCATGCGTCTCGACGGTACGGTGGAAGTCTATGAGGGAGACGCGCAGGGCTTTGCTTATCGCAGCAGCGCGTTCCAGAAGATGGATGGACTGATCCTTTGCACAGAGTTTGCGCTGACCCCGTCTGCGGAGGCGAACGTGCGCAGTAAGATCAAGGAGCTTGCAGACCGACGCCGCGCTGCGCAGCCTTTGGAGCTGCCGTCTGCAGGCAGCGCGTTCAAGCGCCCGAAGACCGGCTATGCCGCCGCGCTCATTGATGAAGCTGGACTCAAGGGCATGCGGATCGGCGGCGCGGCAGTGTCTGAAAAGCATGCGGGCTTTATCGTGAATCTGGGCGGCGCGACCGCCGCCGACGTGCTTGCGCTGGTGAAGCTGGTGCAGGAGCGCGTGCTTGACCGCAGCGGCGTACTGCTTGAGCCGGAGATCCGTTTGTGGGGAGCGGAACATGAGAATTGAGATCACCTCCTTCGGGCATAACTACGGTGTGCCGGAGGCGGACGTCATATTGGATGCCCGCTGTCTGGAGAACCCGTTTTGGGTGCCGGAGCTGAAGGAAAAATGCGGACTGGATAACGAGGTACAGAACTATATTCTCGGCTTTCCGGCATGCAGGGAGTATATCGAGCGGCTGACGGAGCTGCTGTCATTACAGGCAGGAATGTCAAACCGGCGCGGACTGGACTGCCTGCGCATCGCGGTCGGCTGCACGGGCGGCCGTCACCGCAGCGTGACGGTGGCGGAGCTGCTTGCCCGCCGCTTCCGCGAGGAAAACTATGAAATCACACTGACACACAGAGATATTCAATTGGCTTAGGGAAAGAGGCGTGCGCGTAATGTCGTTTTCGGGAAACGTGAAAAGTGAATTGTGCCGAACGGAAGTTGAGAAGACTTGCTGCGCGCTTGCCGAGACAATGGGCGCACTGCTCTTTGCCAATACCTTCTCTTCCGAGTGCATCCGCTTCGTGACCGAGAGCAGAGACTTCAGTATGCGCCTGCCGCGCCTGTTCCGCAAGGGACTCGGCGTGTGCTTCGATCAGCTTCCGGACGCGAGCGGCAGCGGGAAGCTGACCTATGTGATCACCGATCCCGAGAAGATTCGGACGGTCTTCAGCGCCTGCGGCTTTTCGGCGCAGACGAGCATTTCGCTGCACGTCAATTTTGCGCTGCTGGAAAAAGAATGCTGCCGGAGAGCCTTCCTGCGCGGCGCGTTTTTAGCGGGAGGCTCCGTGACCGACCCTGAAAAGCGCTATCACCTGGAGCTGTCTACGACGCACCTCAAGGTCAGCCGCGAGACCGGCACGCTGCTGCGCGAAATGGAGCTGACCGCAAAGGAGACCGAGCGCAAGGGAAGCTCCGTGCTGTATTACAAGCAAAGCGACAGTATCGAGGATTTCCTGACGGCGATCGGCGCGCCGGTCAGCGCGATGGCGGTGATGTCGGCGAAGATCGAAAAGGACTGGCGCAACGACGCCAATCGAAAGACGAACTGCGACGCCGCGAATCTGGACAAGGCGATCGACGCCTCGCAGGAACAGCTCGCCGCTATCCGGAGGCTGGAAAAGAGCGGCGTGTTCGATACGCTGCCGGAAAAACTAAAGCAAACCGCGACGCTTCGGCGTGAGAATCCGGAGACGACTCTTTCGGAGCTCGCGGAGCTGCATGATCCGCCAATCAGCAAATCGGCGGTCAATCACAGAATGAGAAAGCTCTTATCGCTGGCGTCGGAAAGCTGAGATAAAGGAGACGGAACGATGGCATTCGTACATCTGCATGTGCATACGGAATACAGCCTGCTCGACGGCGCGTGCCGGATCGGGAAGCTGGTGCAGCGCGCCAAGGAGCTGGGGCAGCGCGCGGTGGCGATCACCGACCACGGCGTCATGTACGGCGTGATCGACTTCTACCGCGCCGCCAAGGCAGCCGGAATCAAGCCAATCATCGGCTGCGAGGTCTACGTTGCGCCGCGCAGCATGTCCGACCGCGTGCACGGTGTGGACAACGAGGCGCAGCACCTCGTTTTGCTGTGCGAAAACGAGACCGGCTACAGCAACCTGAGCTATCTGGTCTCCAAAGCCTTTCTGGACGGCTTTTATATCAAGCCGCGCGTGGATATGGAGCTGCTGCGGCGGCATTCCGAAGGACTGATTGCGCTGTCGGCTTGTTTGGCTGGCGGCATTCCGCGCCGGCTCCGCATGGGAGATTACGAGGGCGCGAAGAGCTATGCGCTGGAGCTCTCGGAGATCTTCGGCGAGGGGAATTTCTTCCTGGAGCTGCAGGATCACGGACTGCCGGAGCAGCAGGAGGTCAACCGCGGCATTCTGCGCCTGGCGCAGGACACCGGACTGCCGCTCGTCGCTACGAACGACGCGCACTATATCACCCGCGAGGACAGCTATATCCAGGACGTTCTGATGTGCATTCAGATGGGGAAGACCGTGGACGATCCCAACCGCATGCGCTTTGAAACGCAGGAATTCTATATCAAATCCGAGGACGAGATGCGTTCTCTGTTTCCCAATCAGCCGGAGGCGATCGAAAATACGCAGAGGATTGCCGACCGCTGCAACGTGGAATTTGAATTCAATCACTATCATTTGCCGGAGTTCACCCCGCCGGACGGCTCGGACGCCGTGACCTACTTCCGCCGTCTGTGCGAAGAGGGCTTCCGTGAGCGCTATCCCGATGCGCCGAAGGCGTACCGCGAACGGTTGGAATATGAGATGGGCGTCGTCGAAAAGATGGGATATGTGGACTACTACCTCATTGTGGCGGACTTCATTCTGTGGGCGAAGCGTCAGGGTATCCCGGTCGGACCCGGCAGAGGCTCCGGCGCGGGCTCCATCGCCGCCTACTGTATGCACATCACGGAAATGGATCCGATGAAATACGCGCTGATCTTCGAGCGATTCCTCAATCCGGAGCGCGTCAGCATGCCGGATTTTGACACCGATTTCTGTCAGGCGCGGCGCGGCGAGGTCATCGACTATGTGACCGAAAAGTATGGAAAGGATCGCGTAGCGCAGATCGTCACGTTCGGCACGATGGCGGCGCGCGCGGCGATCCGCGACGTCGGCAGAACGCTGAACTTCACCTACGCCGAGACGGACGCGGTAGCGAAGCTGATTCCGACCACCCTGCACATGACGCTCGACGAGGCGCTGCGCGTCTCGCCGCAGCTGAAAGAGATGTACGACGGCGATGAGCGCGTCCAAAAGCTCGTCGATACCGCCCGCGCGTTAGAGGGCATGCCGCGCAACACCTCTACCCATGCGGCGGGCGTGGTCATCACCAAGAATCCCGTCTGCGACTACGTGCCGCTGGCACGCAACGACGATACGATCGTCACGCAGTTCACCATGACGACCATCGAGGAGCTGGGACTGCTGAAAATGGACTTTTTGGGTCTGCGCAACCTCACGATCATCGAGGATGCGGAGCAGGAGATCCGCAAGCATGCGCCGGACTTCGACCTCAAGACCGTGCGCGACGACGATCCCGCGACCTTCGCCATGCTCGGCGAGGGGAAAACTGCGGGCGTATTCCAGCTCGAATCTGCGGGCATCACGAACGTCTGCGTCAACATGAAGCCGCAGTCGATCGAAGATCTGACCGCGATCGTCGCCCTTTATCGCCCCGGCCCGATGGACTCCATTCCGCGCTTTATCGACAACAAATTCCATCCGGAAAAAATCACTTATCTCTGCCCGCAGCTTCAGCCGATCCTCGCCGTTACCTACGGCTGTATCGTCTACCAGGAGCAGGTCATCGAGATTTTCCGCAAGCTCGGCGGCTACAGTCTGGGGCAGGCGGACAATATGCGCCGCGCCATCTCCAAGAAGAAGGAAAAGGTCATCGTTGCTGAACAGCAGGCGTTCGTCTACGGAGACTCCGAGCGCGGCATTCCCGGCGCGATCGCGAACGGCGTGAGCGAAGCTGCGGCGCAGGCGATCTACAAGGAAATCCTGGACTTTGCCAACTATGCCTTCAACAAGGCGCATGCGGTCTGCTACGCCAAGGTCACCTATGACACGGCGTATCTGAAGTGCCATTACCCGAAGGAATACATGGCGGCGCTGCTGACGAGCGTTCTGGACAACACGACCAAGACCGCGGGCTATATTGCAGACTGCAAAGAGCTGGGCATCCGCCTTCTGCCGCCTGACGTCAACACATCGGAGGACAAGTTCACCGTGGAGCCGCAAGGGATCCGTTTCGGACTCGGCGCGGTGAAGAATATCGGACGGGGATTGCTGCGGCAGATGGTCGCGGAGCGCGAGGAAAACGGGAAGTTTACGTCGCTGGAGGATTTTGCCGAGCGCATGATCGGCACCGACCTCAACAAACGGGCGGTGGAAAACCTCATCAAGTGCGGCGCAATGGACAGTCTCGGACTCAATCGCGCGCAGATGCTTTACAGCTATGAAACGATCCTTGACAGCGTTGCCGACCGGAAAAAGCGCAATCTGGAGGGGCAACTGCAATTGTTCGATCTGTTCTCCGATGAACCGGAAAAGAAATCGACCGTTTCGATCCCCAAGCTGCAGGAGCTTGCGAAGAACGAGCTGATGCAGATGGAAAAGGAGACGATCGGACTCTACCTTTCCGGACATCCGATGGACGAGTACCGCAAGCAGCTCAAGGGCAGCGGCGTCGTGCCGATCCTTCGGATCATGCAGTCGTTTGAAGAAAACGACGGCGTCTACCACGACGAGCAGATCGTCCGGATCGCCGGCGTCGTGGAAAGCGTCAAGATGAAGACGACGCGCAATAACTCCATGATGGCGTACGTGACCCTGGAGGACGATACGGCGGCGATCGAACTGCTGGCGTTTTCCAACGTGATCGCGAAAAGCGGCTCCTATCTGAAAGAGAATACCGCAGTCGTTGCAGAAGGCAGGCTTTCCGCCCGTGACGAAAAAGCGGTGCAGATGGTCCTCAACGAGGTGCGCCCGATCTCGGAAGTCGCAAGGCAGGAGCCGCAGAAGCTCTATCTGAAGCTGCCGACCGAGGGCTGCGCGGCGGATCGAAAGACGCGCGCCGTTCTCAATATGTTCCCCGGCAGTCTGCAGGCGGTGCTGTATTATGCCGATACCGGTGTGCGCAGAGGAACGACCTGCGCGGTGCGCGACGATATGCTGCGGGAGCTGCGCGATCTTCTCGGAGAAACCTGCGTTATTTTGAAATAGTTTTTCGCTTTTTCGTAACAATACCACTACACTTTTGTAACAAACTATGGTATAATATCAAATTAGTTATTCTGGGAATTTTTCGGAGGGAGGCGGCGTATTGAAAAAAACAGGCATACTCTTCCTGCTTTGCGCCGTGCTGCTCCTTTCCGGATGCCTGCTCGATCCGGCAGAGAGCCTTTACGCGATCCCGGCGCGGTCGGAGGACTATAACAATCTGCAGACGGCGATCGAAAGCGCGATGCCGGACGGCGCAGCCTACTGCGCACCGGTCGCGGGCGAGAACCAGCAGCCCGTGCAGATGGCGGATCTCGACGGCGATGAGACGGACGAGGCGATTGTCTACTGGAAGAGCGACGGCGATCTGCCGCTCACGGTCGGCGTCTTTGACAAGCGCGGCGAGCAGTACGTCCTGATCGCAAAGGCGGACGGCGCCGGCAGCGCGTTCGACCACGTGCAGTACGTGGAGATCGACGGCAAACCGGGCAGCGAGATCGTGGTCGGCCGCCAGATCAGCGACCAGGTCACGCAGACGCTGTACGTTTACTCCTTTGAAAACGACGCGCTGACAGAAATGATGAGCGCGAACTATTCTGAGTTTATCACCACCGATCTTGACGCGAACGGCTTGTCCGACGTCGTTGTGCTGCATTCCTCGGACGCGCAGAACGGCGTTGCGGAGTGCTACCGCTGGAACGACGGTCAGCTCGCGCGTGACCGGGAAGCGCGGATGTCCACGCCGGTCGGCGCGGTACGCCGTATCATT
>CAMUZA010000033.1 GCA_947165085.1 uncultured Clostridia bacterium
GGTTATAGATGACGACCTGATCGCCGCCCTTGATGGAGGAGGAAAGGACGAAGCTGCCGTCGGGCGCGGTGGTCGGCTCGGTCGGAGCTGTCGTCGGCTGGGTCGGCGCAACAGTCGGCTGCGTGGGAGCGGTCGTCGGCTGCGTGGGTGCCGTGGTCGGCTCGGTCGGCTGCGTGGGAGCAACGGAGCCGCCCTTGACATAGAACTGGAAGCCGAAATCCTTTTCGGTCAGTCTTGCGGCAGTAGTATCATAAGCGGAGAACTCGGTGTAGCTTGCGTACCACTCGAGGTAGATGTTGCCGTATTTGCCGGTCTGGGTCGCGCTGCGCAGATAGAAGCTGTAATTGCCCGCGCTGCAGACGTCAGCGGCGATCTTCGGATTTTTGCCGTCCAGCGACATGCTGGTCTTGCTGCTTTCCGTATCCCAGTTGATCGAAAGGGTATCGCTGCCGTTCTTGAAGGTGTAGGTGCCGTCGGAATTCCTGGTCGCCTTCCAGACGATGCTGGCGTCCGGATCGGAGATCACGCCATTGACGGCTGCGATATCAACGCTGTCGAGATAGTAAGAGCCCTTCATGGTCGCGGGAACCGCCTTGCTGTTGCCTGCGTTGTAGATAACGACTTCATCGCCGGTGTTCAGCGTGTTGGCAAGCGAGTAGACCGCGCCCTGGCTTGCGCCGCAGACGGTGCAGACGCCGCCTACAAAACTGTGACCGTTCGCGGGGATGGATTCGGTCTTCGTTCTGCCGCAGAGGGTGCAGGTGTAGGTCATGACGCCGGGCTGCGTGCAGCTCGCCGGGGTAGTGACCGTGCCAGCATTCCAGACATGGTTGCAGGTATCGCTGCCGCCCATGCTGCCGGAGGGAGTGACGTATCCGTCGGGAACGTCGCGGCCGAAGAGCAGCCAGGCAAATTCAGGATAGTCAACGAAAACATTGCGCACGCCGGTGATGGACTGGACGGAGTCGTTTCTGCCCATCTCCCAGGTATCAACCGGGTCTTCTTCCATCCACTTGAGCAGGACGTTCAGATTCTCCATGACGCCGGACTTGCCCCACATGTAGGACTGGTTTTCCCAGCGGACGTAGCAGTACAGTACGATTCTCGCGCAGTCGCCGTGCAGATTCAGCGCGCTGCTCGATTCCTTGTTGGGATCGTAGTAGCCGGAGCTTTCACCGTAGGCGTCGTTGCCGCGGTCGCTGTTTTCCTCGTTGGACGTCGGGCGGAGCATCATGATGTCGTTATCCTGATTGTCGTTACCCTTGCTGTTCGGCCAGGTATGCTCGCGGTTCCAGCCGGTGCCCCATTCGCCGTTCAGCTTCATGCCGGAGTAGAAGGAGGAGATGTAGTTGTAGTTGCCGTTCACGCAGTCGGTGACGCAGAACAGATCTCTCGTTCCGTTATAGGTGGTTTCCTTCGTCTGCTTCGCCTTGAGCATGCTCTTCAGCGCGGCATACAGCGCGCTGGAGGTCGCGTTATCCTGCGTCGTGCCGCCGGCATTCGCGGAAAGAGAAGCGTAGGTATAGCTGCCGGTGTAGTAGTTCTGCGCATAGGAAGGCAGGAAGGTGCAGTTCTCGCCTCTTGCGCCCCAGTTTGCAATGTAGCCGCTGTAGTTGACGTATCTGACGTCAGAAGCGGACTTGTAGCCGGTGGGAGTACCGGGCCATTCCACCGCCGCGCTTGCAAAACCGGCAAGCAGGCCGACAGACATTGCCAGCACGATTATGAAAGAGAGTACCCGAGTAGATAAGCGTTTCATAATTCATAGTTCTCCTTTTATTAGGGTAATAATTATTTTATCATACTAATAAAGAAAAAGAAAGAGGGAAAAGGCATTTTTTGAGTGAAATTAACGAAAAATCCGCCTGCGGACAGGCAGAAATCAGTCCGCAGGCGGTTGTACTGTAATCCATCAAATTCGATGCGTTAATATGCCGCGCTTGTCGCGGATCACGCCGCGCGGACATGCCATCGCGCAGGCGCCGCAGGAGAGGCACTTTTCGGCGCAGATCACGGCGCAGTTTTCCGTGACCTTGATCGCGCCGGCGGGGCAGACCCTTTCGCACAGACCGCAGCCGACGCAGCTGACGGCACAGGCGTCTTTGCACCGCGCGTCCTTGTTGGAGCAGAGGACGACGATCGGGTTATCCTCCAGCCGCAGACCGATGATGTCCTGCGGACAGCTCCGGCAGCAGGCGCCGCAACCGAGGCACTTGCTTTCCTCGACCTCTGCGACGCCATAGGAATTCAGGCGGATCGCGCCGAACTTGCAGGCGGCGATGCAGCTGCCGCAGCCGGTGCAGCCGTATTTGCACAGCGTGTAACCCTCGGGCGACTGGTTTGCGCGGCAGCCGCCGTTGCAGTGGACGCTGGCGACCCTGGAGGGGAACTTCTTTTTGACGTTCATGCCTTGCTTCCTTCTTTCTTGCGCTCATAGGGCGTGTTCGTCAGCGGCAGGCAGAAGCGCCGCTCGCCGTCAAGGCGGAAATAGGCGTCTGCGATGGCGGGGGCGGTGGGGATCGAGGTGATCTCGCCGATGCCGATCGCGCCGCATGCGACGTTCAGACCCGGCTTATCCACGATGATCGCCTTGATTTCCGGCGTTTCATGGGCGCGGAAGAGTCCGAGCTCGCCGAATTTCTCGATCGGCTTGCAGTTGCTGTCGATGGGATACTGCTCGCGAAGCGCAAAGCCCATTCCCATGACTGTGCCGCCTTCGATCTGTCCCTCGCAGGAGAGCGGGTTGATCGCCTTGCCGACGTCGTGTGCGGCGAGGATCGTTTCGATCCTGCCGGTCTTTTTGTCCAGAATGCAGACCTGCGTCGCGTAGCCGTAGGCGACGTGAGAGACAGGGTTCGGCACGTCAGCGCCCAGCGGGTCGGTTTTGGCGTAGTATTCGCCGAAGAATTCCTCGCCGATCAGGTCCGCAAGCGGGCGGTCGCCCTTTGCTTCCATGAGGTTTCTGCAGGCGCGCAGGCACGCTTCGCCGGTCACGAGGGTCTGCCGCGAGCCGGAAGTGTCGCCGGAGTCGGGGGCGACGTGCGTATCGGGACGTTCATAGACGATGTCCTCACGGCGCAAACCGGTCGCGGTAACGACCATCTGCACCAGCACGGTGCCGAGTCCCTGACCGATGCAGGAAGCGCCGCTGTGGATATGGACCTTTCCGTCCTCCCTGACGATCAGCCTGCAGCGTCCCCAGTCGGGAAGACCCACGCCGACACCGGCGTTCTTCATCGCGCAGGCAAGTCCCACGGGCTTGCCCGCGGCGATCGCTTCGTCATAGTAAGGCTTGATCGCCTCCAGCGTCTCCACCAGTCCGGTGGACTCGTCGACGATCTGACCGTTCGGCAGCACGCCGCCCGGACGGATGGCGTTGCGATGCCGGATCTCCCACGGGGAAATGCCGACCAGATCCGCCATCTGATTGAGCATGGTCTCCACCGCGAAGCAGGTCTGCGTCACGCCGAAGCCGCGGAACGCGCCGGCGGGCGGATTGTTGGTATAGTAGGAGGTGCCTTCCACCTCGAAGTTCTCATAAGCGTAAGGTCCCGCGGCATGGGTGCAGGCGCGCTCCAGAACCGGCGCGCCGAGCGAAGCGAAGGCGCCGGTATCGGACTTGCAGACCGCCTTCACGCCGAGGATCCTGCCGGTCTCGTCGCAGCCCATCGTGAAATCCATCTCAAAATGATGCCGCTTCGGATGCACGAGCAGAGATTCCGCCCGCGACAGCTTCACCTTGACCGGTCTGCGCACGCAGTAGGCGGCAAGCGCCGCGTGGTGCTGGACGGACATATCCTCCTTGCCGCCGAAGCCGCCGCCGACCAAAGCGTTGCGCACTTTCACGCGGTCCGTGCCGAGCATCAGTCTGCATTCGCGCAGGGTGGTGTGCGGAGACTGATCGGAGGAAATGATCATCACGTCGCCGTCTCCGTCGATGTAGGAAACGGCGCATTCCGGCTCTAAGAATGCGTGTTCCGTCCATGGCGTTTCAAAATGCTCCGACAGGACGTATTTCGCGTTTTTGATCGCTTCGGCAGCGTTGCCGCGGCTGACGTGGCGGTACGCCTGCACGTTGGAATCCGTTTCCTCGAAGACGAGCGGCGCGTCCGGCGCGGCGGCCTCCGCGATGCCGCGGACCGGGGGCAGCGGGTCGTAGCCGACCTTGACGAGCTTTTTTGCCTTTTCCAGCGTTTCCTGATCCTCCGCCACGACGAGCGCGACCGCGTCGCCGAGATAATGCGTCAGTCCGCCGACGGGGATCAGCGTGTACTGGTCGTGCGTGATGTGCCCGATCTTGTTTTCGCCGGGGATATCCTCCGCCGTCAGAACGGCGAGCACCCCGGGCAGCTTCTGCGCAGGCGAGGCGTCGATCGAGGTCACGCGGGCGCGGGCGTATTTGCTGCGGACGGCGGAAGCATAGCATAAGCCGTCCATGTAGAAATCGTCGGGATATTTGCCGAAGCCGAGGACCTTTTCCTCTACGTCAAGGCGCTGTACCCGCGCGCCGATCTTCCAGTCGGTCACGGACGGCAGCGGGATTTTTCCGTCGCGCAGGATCTTTCCCGCCAGCTTTATGGCTGCGACGATCTTGACGTAGCCGGTGCAGCGGCAGTAGTTATTGCGGATGGCAAAACGGATCTGCGCCTCGGTCGGGTCGGGGCATTTGTCCAGCAGGCTCTTGGCGCACAGCACCATGCCGGGAATGCAGAAACCGCACTGCACCGCGCCGGCTTCGCCGAAAGCGAACGTATAGGCTGCCTTTTCGAAGTCGGAAAGTCCCTCCACGGTCAGAACGTGCATGCCGTTCAGCCGCTCCGTGTCCGGTATGCAGGCGCGGCAGGGCTCCCCTTCGATCAGAACGGTGCAGGCGCCGCACGCGCCCTCGCTGCAGCCGTCCTTTGCAGACGTGATATGCAATTTATCGCGCAGGAACCGCAGCAGCTTCTGTTTCTTGACCGCCGTGACCTCCGCGCCGTTTACAAAAAACGTTGCCATATCGTCATACCTCTTGCATGCTCTGCGAGAAAAAAGTCAAATAATCTGCCTTTATAATTATACAACAGAACGCTCCGTCTTGCAAGAACGGAGCGTTGTTTTTTTTGAGAGAATGAGGAACCGGCTGCGATCAGACCTCGCCGCACAGGAATTCCATCGCCATCCGGTAGCCGGCAAAACCGTGTCCCTGAAAGGTCTTCCGGCAGGCAAGTCCCGCGTAGGAGACTCTGCGGAACGGCTCACGCGCGTCGACGTCGGAAAGGTGCACCTCAGCCGCGGGCAGACGAACCGCCCTGAGCGCGTCGAGAATGGCGACGGAGGTGTGCGTGTAGGCGGCGGGGTTGATGACGATGCCGTCAAAGCGCCCGAGCGCTTCCTGGATCCAGTCGACCAGATCGCCCTCGTGGTTGCTCTGCCGGATTTCGACCTCGCAGCCGAGCGCTTGCGCTTCTTTGCGGATGTATTCTTCCAGCTCGCGGTAGGTCTGCCTGCCGTAAATATCCGGCTCGCGGATGCCGAGCATATTCAGATTGGGACCGTTGAGTATCAGAAGCTTCATCGTCTTCCTCCCCGCAGGATTGTCTCGACCGTTTCCTCCGGCGTGCCGCAGTTGTCCGCAGCGAAATCGCAGAAGTGTTCGTACATCGGCTGACGGATGGCATACAGCGCGCCGAGATCGTTTGCCTGACTGATCGGTCTGCCGTCCTTCGGCAGACGGTCGAGCGGTCTGCGCAGCCAGACGATCGTTCCGTTCTGGCGCAGGAGCGAAACGTTTTCCTCCCGCGTCACGCAGCCGCCTCCGGTCGCGATCACGCAGCCGGATTCTTTGCCGAGACGTTCCAGGATCATCGTTTCCGCGCGGCGGAAGGCGTCTTCGCCATGCCGGGCGAAAAAGGTCGGAATGTCGCAGCCGAGCTCTCGCTCGATCTCCGCATCCGCGTCATAGAACGGACGGCGCAGACGCTCTGCGAGCAGTCTGCCGACCGTGCTCTTGCCGCATCCGGGCATGCCGATCAGAATGATATTCTGCATTTGTTCATTTAGTTTACATAATATCTCATCGCACCTGCTGTCGGGGATCTCCGTTCCCGTGAACAGCTCGGCAGCGCGTTTTGCCTGACCGACCAGCATGGCAAGTCCGTTTTCATGGCGGATGCCGCGCTCCTGCGCGTCCAGAAGCAGGCGCGTCCGCGCCGGATTGTAGACAAGGTCAAGCACGCAGCGGCAGTCGGGCAGGTCGGAAAGATCGATCAGCCGCTCTCCGTTGTTCGGGTACATGCCGACGGGCGTGGCGTTGACGAGCAGGACGGCGTCGGCGTGGTCTTTCAGTGTGTCGAAGCCTTGCGCCCCTCTTCGGGAAAGCACGGTGACTTCTGCGCCGAGACTGCGCAGAACAGCCTGCACTGTCCTGGACGCGCCGCCGTCTCCGAGCACGACGGCGTGCTCGCCGCTTTGGACGCCGCCGTTCCGCTCAAGCAGCCACAGGAAGCCGTCATAGTCGGTGTTGTCGCCGCAGAGCGTGCCGTCCGCGCGGCGCAGGACGGTATTGACACTGCCGGTCGCCCGCGCAGTTTCGGACAGCTCCGAGCAGAACGGCACAACGCGCTGCTTATAGGGAATCGTCACGTTCAGCGCGTCGAAGCTGTCGCTTTGCAGGAATTCTCCGAGCTGCTCCGGCGCGATCTCAAAGAGCGCATAGTCATAGCTGCCGAGCATGGCGTGCAGCTGCGGCGAGTAGCTGTGGGCAAGGCGCTCACCCAGCAGGCCGCAGCGAAGCTTGGACGCCTGATAATCGCGGCTGAGCTCGAATATCGTCGAATAGAGTCTGCGAAGCGGCGCTTTCAGGTCGTCTCCGACCTGTGCTGTCAGCGTTTCGAGCTTTTCCCGCTCGCGCTCCGGCTGGAGGATCGGCAGGTCGTGTGCCCGCTTGTAGGCGGCTATCTGCGCGGCAAGCTCCATGCGCGATGCAAAGAGCTGCACGATCTCGCGGTCGAGGTCGTCGATTTTTGCGCGGCAGTCTTTCAGTTCCATTTCTTCGCCTCCAGCATGGCGTCGAGGACGGCGATTGCCGCCGCCGCCTCCACGCACGGAACGGCGCGCGGAACGATGCACGGATCGTGCCGCCCGTGAATCGTCAATTCCGCGCCGCCGCCGGAGAAGCGGATGCTCTCCTGCGCTTTTGCGATGGACGGCGTGGGCTTGATCGCCGCGCGGAAGATGAGCGGCATGCCGGTCGTGATCCCGCCGAGGATGCCGCCGGCATGGTTCGTGCGCGTGCGGACGGCGCCGGTATCGTCATGGAAAAACGGGTCGTTATGCTCGCTGCCGCGCATGGTTGCGCAGGCAAAGCCGCTGCCGAATTCCA
The DNA here is from genome assembly GCA_947165085.1 of uncultured Clostridia bacterium. Taxonomy (GTDB): domain Bacteria; phylum Bacillota; class Clostridia; order Oscillospirales; family Oscillospiraceae; genus JAZOXB01. Next base: position 7,364 of record CAMUZA010000033.1, read on the forward strand.
CGCCCTTGACGGCGGGAATGCCAAACAGGATTCTTGCCAGACGGCTTTCCATGCCGTCGAACATCGGTTCGCCGAGTCCGGCGGGCAGGCCCGTCACGGCGCATTCGATGCTGCCGCCGACGCTGTCGCCGTCCGCCTTTGCCTTCTCGATCTCCTCCGCCATGCGCTCCCCCGCCGCGCTGTCCAGCACGGTCAGCGGCGCGATCGCGGGGAAAGTCGGAGAGGTCGGGTCGAACGAAGCGTCCTGCACTGCGCCGACGCTCTGAATATGCGCGGCGATCCGGACGCCCTGCGCCGCAAGCCACTGCAGGCACAGTCCGCCCGCAACGCAAAGCGGCGCGGTCAGGCGGCCGGAAAAATGCCCGCCGCCGGAGCGGTCGGCAAACGCGCCGTATTTTTCATACGCAGTCCAGTCTGCGTGGGAGGGACGGGGGATCTCTTCAAGGTTTACATAATCTTTTCCGTGTACGTCCGTATTGCGAATGATCGCCGCGATCGGCGCCCCGCAGGTATGCCCGCCGGAAAAGCCGGAGAGAAACTCCGGCGCGTCCGTCTCAGTGCGCGCCGTGGCGTAGGGAGACTGCCCCGGGGCGCGGCGGGCAAGAAAGGCTTGAAGCGCGTCGAAATCGGGCGCAAAGCCGACGGGAAAGCCGTCCAGCACCATTCCGACTGCCGGCGCGTGCGACTGTCCGAAGATGGTCAGGCGTAAAGCGCTGCCAAACATGCTGCTCATAGAATTCCCTCCCTTGCAAGATTCAATCGCTTGTAGTCCTCCCAGAATCGCGGGTAGGACTTATTCACCGCCTCCGCGCCGCGTAAGGTGATCGGACGCGCGCAGGCGCAGGCGGCGATCGCAGCCATCATGGCGATGCGGTGGTCGTTATGACTGTCCGCCGTGCCGCCGCTCAGACGGCTGCTGCGAATGAGCAGCCCGTCCGTCGTGATTTCAACATTTGCGCCGAGCGCGGACAGCGTGTTTGCAACGCTTTGGAGGCGGTCGCTCTCCTTCAGGCGCAGGCGCTCCGCGCCGAAGATGCGCGTCGTTCCCTTCGCGCAGGCGGCGACCAGTGCGATCGGCGGAACGAGATCGGGGATGTTCCGCGCGTCCAGCTCGATGCCGCGCAGATCGCCCGGCGTGACCGTAACGCGGTCGCCGCAGACTTCGACCTTCGCGCCGAATTGCTCCAGAACGGAGAGGATCGCGCGGTCGCCTTGCGCGGAGGTCATGGAAAGCCCCTCCACCGTGACGGCGTCGGAGATCGCGCCGGCGCACAGCCAGAACGCGGCGTTCGACCAGTCGCCCTCGACCGCCGCGCTGCCGCAGGAAGTATAGCCTCCGGTCAGCGGAATATGCCAGCCGGTCTCGGCGCGCTCCGCGTTGACGCCGAACTGCTGCAAAACCTGCACAGTGAGGTCGGTATAGCCGGCAGATTCGAGCGGCGTGGTTAACATAATATCGGACTCTTCCCCGGTCAGCGGCAATGCCAGAAGCAGACCGCTGATGAACTGTGACGAGACGTTTCCGGCGATCTCCCAGTGACCGCCGTCCAGTCTTCCCTCGCAGCGCACCGTGTCCGCGCTCGGGCGGGTGAGCCTGCAACCGTGCGCCTCCATGGCTTCCCAGAGCGGCGAGAGCGGACGCTCCGCCAGCCTGCCGTGCAGACGGAAGGTCGCGCCGACCCCCAGCGCGCCGACGACCGGCAGCAAAAACCGCAGCGTCGAGCCGCTTTCGCCGCAGTCCAGCTCGCTGTCGCCGCGCGGCAGCTCCATCGGATAGACGGTGTACGCCCCGTTACGATAGGTAAAATCCGCGCCGAGCGCCGCCAGCGCGCGGGCGGTCGCGTCCATATCCTGCGAGGTTTCCGCGCAGACGATCTTCGTTGCGCGGTCCGCCAGCGCGGCGCAGATCAGCAGGCGGTGCGCCTGCGATTTCGAGGCGATCGCCCGGATTTTGCCGCCGATGGGACGGGGCGTAAGCGTCAGTTCCATGTCAGAATCCTGCCTTGATGACGGTCAGCAGTTCGCCGACCGGTATTCTCTTTATGCTTGCCCTGCCGACGCGCTCCGGAACGACGAGGGCGAGGGTATCGCCGCTGCGCTTCTTGTCCGCGAGGGCGGCGTGCGCCAGTTCTTCCGGCGAAAACTCCGTTTCCGTGGGCAGACCGAACTCGCGCAGAACGGATACGATCGCGTCCGCGTCCTCGCTGAACGCCCGCGCCATGATCGCGGTGCCGACGGCGACCGCCCTGCCGTGGGAGACGGCAAAATTGCTGCATTTTTCTATGGCGTGTCCGACGGTGTGCCCGAGGTTGAGGAGCTGCCGTTCGCCGGTATCGAATTCGTCGCGGCAGACCACGTCGCGCTTATGCGCGACGCAGCGGGCGATGACCGCTTCGCGGTCGAAATCCATGCCGTATTCCCGCAGATGGTCAAACAGATCGCGGTCAAACAGCACGGCGGTCTTGACGACCTCCGCGCAGCCGTCGCGGAACACGTCCTGCGGCAGAGTGGACAGCGCGTCGGGGTCGCACAGCACCAGCGACGGCTGGTGGAACGCGCCGACGAGATTCTTCCCCGCGGGCAGATCAATCGCCGTCTTTCCGCCGACGGAGGAATCGACCATCGCCAGCAGCGTCGTCGGGATCTGGATGACCGGAATCCCGCGCAGATACGTCGCGGCGGCAAAGCCCGCCAGGTCGCCGACCACGCCGCCGCCGAGGGCGATCACCGCGTCGGAGCGGGTCAGACGCTTGGCGGCAAGGAGATTCAAAAGGTTTACATAATATTCTACGCTCTTCGAAGACTCGCCTGCCGGAACGGACACGGACGAGACGGTCAGACCTGACTTGCGCAGGTTCTCCACAACCTGCGAAAGATAGAGCGGCGCGACGTTCTCATCGCTCACGACGAGAACCTGTCCGTCGGTGATCTGCGCTGCCTCAGCGCCGATTGTTGCGAGCAGACCGCGCCCGATCTTCACTTCATAGGGGCGCGAAGCATCGACACAGACGGTGTTCATCCGACTTCCTCCTTGCGTTTCTTCCCCTCCTCCAGCAGAGAGCAGAGCGTTGCTCTGTCTTCCGCCGCGAGGGCGTCGCGGTACTTCCGCAGCTCCGCTGTCAAGCCGTCGATCTCCTCGATGAGATAGTCGCGGTTTTCCAGGAACAGCTCCGTCCACATCGTCGCGTTGAGCCACGCCACGCGGGTCAGATCCTTGTAGCTGCCGGCGGAAAAGCCTTTGTGCCGTCCCGCTGTCGGACTCTTAATATAGGCGTTGGAGACGACGTGGGCAAGCTGCGAGGTAAAGGCGATCATCTGATCGTGCTTGTCCGCCGTGGTGACGGAAAAGCTCCCGAATTCCGGCGCGGCGAGCAGACCGCGCACGCGGTCAATCATCTGCATATCGTCCAGCACGGGCGGCACGAGCACCATCGGCGCGCCCTTGAACAGGGTCGCGCGGCTGTACTTGAAGCCGGAGTGATGCGTGCCCGCCATCGGGTGCCCGCCGACGAACAGAAAACCGTACTGCGCCGCGATGCGGAAGCCCGCCTCGCAGATCTCGCGTTTCACGCCGCAGCAGTCGATCACGACGGCGGTTTTGCCGATGAACGGCGCGTTTTCCTCCAGATACTTCGCGGCGGCGGCAGGATAGATCGCGAGCAGGATCAGATCGCAGGAAGCGAGATTCTCTTTTGTCAGCTCGCTTTCCGCCGCGCCCGCCATGACCGCGAAGCCGGTCACGGACGTATCGAGATCGAACGCCAGAACGCGGTGCCCCGCTTCCGTGTACGCCTTTGCCATGGAGCCGCCGATCAGTCCCAGTCCAACGACGCCGACCGTCATTGTGCCACTGCCTTTCTGACCGTGCGCATCTTCCCGGCAAGCGACGCGAACTGCTCCGGTCGCAATGACTGCGCGCCGTCGCACAGAGCGCGGATGGGATCGTTGTGCACCTCGACCATCACGCCGTCCGCGCCGCAGGCGACTGCCGCGAGCGCCATCGGCGGCACAAGGCGCACCTTGCCCGTCGCGTGGCTCGGGTCGACGATGACCGGAAGATGCGACAGCTCGTGCAGCATCGGCACGATGGTCAGGTCCAGGGTGTTGCGCGAATAGGTGTCAAAGGTACGGATGCCGCGCTCACAGAGGATGATGTTCTGATTCCCCTCCGACATGATGTATTCCGCGCTCATCAGGAATTCTTTCAGGGTATTGGCAAGTCCGCGCTTGAGCAGAATCGGCTTGTCCGTTTTGCCGAGTTCCTTCAAAAGGTCGAAATTCTGCATGTTCCGCGCGCCGACCTGGATGATATCCACGTCGGCGAAGAGGTCAAGATAATGCGCGGACATGATCTCCGTGACGATGGGAAGCCCCGTCGCCTTCTTCGCCTCTAACAGCAGAGAAATGCCGTCCGCACCGAGTCCCTGGAAATCGTAGGGCGAGGTGCGGGGCTTGAACGCGCCGCCGCGCAGGATATCCGCGCCCGCCGCCTTGACCTTTTCCGCGACCTCGATGATCTGCTCCTCCGTTTCCACGGAGCAGGGACCCGCGATCAGGCAGAAATGCCCGCCGCCGATGCGCGCCTTGCCGACGGAAACGACGGTGTCCTCGGGGTGAAACTGGCGGGAGCACTGCTTGAACGGCTCGGATACGCGCTTGACCGATTCGACGATGTCCAGACTGCCCAGCAGCTCCATGTCGATCCTGCTCGTGTCGCCGATCAGACCGAGGATGGTGTAATCCTGCCCGCGCGAGACGTGGACGTCCAGATTCTGCTCCTTCAGCCAGGCGATCAGATGTTCCATCTGCGCCTGCGAGGTGCCTTGTTTCAGTACGGTAATCATGCTTCTTCCTCCTTTGCGGCAACCGCGGGAGATTGGTAGAGCGGCCGGATGATCTTGCGGTAGACGAGAATCATCATGACCACGGAGACGAGCAGCGACATGATCTCGGCGATCGGGAACGACAGCCAGACGAGGTCAATGTTTCCTGCCAGCGACAGCAGATACGCCGCAGGCAGCAGGACGACAAGCTGGCGGGCAATCGAGACAACCATGCTGTAGAGGCTCTTGCCGAGCGCCTGAAATACGCCGCCGAAGATGATGCAGGGACCTGCGAACACGAACGGCAGGCACAGAAGCCGCAGGGCGGGCACGCCGACCTCGAGCATCTGCTCATCGGGATTGAAGAAGCCAAGCAGCCTCTCCGGCATGAGCTGGAAGACCGCGATGCCGATCAGCATCAGCGCTGCCGCGCCCAGAACGCCGCAGCGGATGACCTGCGTGATGCGCTTCGGCTTCTTTGCGCCGTAGTTGTAGGCGGCGATCGCCAGCACGGCGTTGTTGATGCCGAAGACGGGCATGAAGACGAAGCTCTGCAGCTTGAAATACGCGCCGAAGACGGTCTTTCCGACCTCGCCGAGACCGGCGGAAACACGGTTGAACGAACCGAGCACCAGATTGAAGGCGTAATTCATCAGCGAGCCGATGGCGACCATGACCATCGAGGGAACGCCGATGCCGAGGATCCTGCCGATCATCTTTCCGTCGGGACGGAAGCCGCGCAGCGAGAGCTTTACGTCGGGATTCTTCTTGAGATTCAGGATCACGGCGAGCGTGAAGGCGACGATCTGACCGGTCACGGTCGCGATCGCCGCGCCCTTGACCTCCAGACGCGGCAGACCGAACTTGCCGAAGATCAGGATCGGGTCGAGAATGATGTTGACGATCGCGCCGACGCCCTGCGTGAGCATGGTATAGGCGGTGCGGCCGGTGGACTGCAGAAGACGCTCAAACAGCACTTCGCCGAAAATGCCGAAGGATACGATGCTGATGATGCGGATATAATCCGTGCCGTAGGCGACCGTCTCTTCGTACTCCGCGATGGAGCGCATGTAGACGCCCGCGCCGAAAATGCCGAACAGCACGAACAGCACCGTGCTGACAAAGGCGAGGAACATGCCGTTGAGCGCGCTGCGGTTGACCTGATCGCCGTCTTTTTCGCCGAGACCGCGCGACAGAAGCGCGTTCACGCCGACGGCGATGCCGCTGGCGACGCCGATCATGATATTCTGCACGGGGAACGCCAGCGATACCGCGGTGAGCGCATTGTTGTCCGTCTCGGAGATCTGCGAGACGAAAATACTGTCGACGACGTTGTAAAGCGCCTGCACGAGCATGGACAGCGCCATCGGCAGCGCCATGGTGAACAGCAGCCGACCGACGGGCATCACGCCCATTTTGTTTTCTTTCAAAGGTGTCATAGGTCAGTCTCTTTTCGATAGTTTTCTAACTTACAATTATATAAAAAAACAGCGCAGTTTGCAAGAACTAAATGTCGGGCGTTCTTTCAAAAAATGACGGCGTTCTTATCCCGTCCTTCTCCGGCGTATGCGCCGCCGTTTCGTATTCGTTCCCTGCGTTGCGAATTGCGTTTTTAGTTTACATAATTATATTACGGTAAACCCACACGTTCCGCATTCTGCATGATCCGATGCAGCGGAAAACTGCATGCTTGGAGGTTGACAAGTCGCGGGCAAATCCGTATAATAAGCTCGAACGGAGGCGAAAGCGATGGACTGGAACTACTTCAAGCAGCTTTTGAGAATATTCTTCGGCGTTTGCCTGCTCCTGGTAAGCGGCGCGATCTTCATTTACAACGTGTTTTTCCTCGACACCGGTTACGATATTGCGCTGGGTCTGCTCAATCTGATCCTTTTCCTGTCCGGACTGCTGCTTGTGATCTTTGCGGCGGCGAAGCTGCCCTCCGACCGCGCGGAAGAACAGGAACCGCGTTCTTTATGATTCATAAAACAACGAGAGAATCCGTGAAGCACGGATTCTCTCGTTGCTTGCTCAGGAGCGCCGTCGATCAGATATAGCGTATCTGCACCGAGCCGAAGCTCACCTCCGCCTTGACGTGGATCGTACCCTGCGTGACCGCGGCGGGCGTTCCCTTGATCTCCGGCGCTGCGGCAAAGGACGTATCCTTCTGCAGCTCTACGCGGAACTTTTCGGGAATCAGGAGCTTTAAGCTGCCGAAGCTGTTCTCCGCCTTGACTTCGCAATAGGAGGCGACCGCCTCGCAGCCGGAGAAGTCCACGGTGAAGTCGCCGAAGCTGCTCTCGATGCTGCCTCCTTTCAAAAGCGGCGTCACGACCGGCACGCGGTCCTCGCCGAAGCTCATGGAGCATTGCAGCACGCCGTTATCACAGCGGTACTCAAGATGATGTTTTCTGTTCTCCGACCGGAATCCGTCCTTGCATTTCTGCGGTGCCGACTTCTTCCGCTTCCACGGCTTATTGCCGAAAAAGACGTCGATCATCAGGCTGACGCCCCAGAGGATCAGCAGCGCGGGAAGCACGATGCCCCAGCCGGGCTTGACCGAAATAACGCCGTATTCGGACAGCAGGAAATACAGGCCGCCGAGCGACATGATGAGGCAGAACAGCGAAAAGTGACCGAGCAGACCGGAAATGCCGATGTAGATCAGCGCCGTCGTCCATACGATCGTCCACCCGTTGATATCCATCGCGGGAACGATGCTGCGCAGCAGAAGCAGAACACCGACCGTCAGAATATAGAGCGCGAACAGCATACCGCCGCGCCGCGCCTCGCTTCTCCAGTTCCATGAATACCGGGAATCCGTTTCCTCCTCCGGTTCGACGATCTCCGCCTCGCGAACGGCGTCCCTGCCGAGCAGCTCGTCTACGGAGATACCGAAGACCCCGGCAAGGTCAGGCAGGACGGAGATGTCCGGACAGCTCAGATTGTTTTCCCATTTACTGACCGCCTGCGCGCTCACGCCCATGCGTTCGGCTAGCTGCTCCTGCGTCATGCCGAGGCGCTTGCGGTGATGCTTGATGCGGTCGCCGAGAGTTCCGTAATTCATATTGTTTCCCTCCTTGCTTGTGCTCTTACTATGGCACAGATCGGCGAAAAAAGCAATCATCCGGCGGTTAATATTCCAAAGCTCCGGAAATCAACCGCCGGTTGAATCGCTGAAAAAGGCTGAACCAGCAAGGCCTCAGGCATGGTCCTCCCAGTCAAGGCTGCGGGTGACCGCTTTCGCCCAGCCGCGCTTTCCTGCCTGCCGGATAGCGTCGCTCATCTTCGGCGTGAAGCAGACGTCGCACTTCCAGAGGCTTCGGATCTCCTCCTGACTGCTCCAGACGCCGGTGGCAAGTCCGGCAAGGTACGCCGCGCCGAGCGCGGTCGTCTCGCGCACGACGGGACGCTGGACGCTCCTGTTCAGAATATCCGCCTGAAACTGCATCAGGAAGGCGTCGCGGCTCGCGCCGCCGTCTACCTTGAGCTCATGCAGCGCAACGCCGGTGTCCTTCTCCATCGCCTCCACCAGCTCCATGCTCTGATAGGCGATGGACTCCTGTGCGGCGCGGATGATATGCTCCGGCTTCGTGCCGCGGGTGATGCCGACGATCGCGCCTCGGGCGTACATATCCCAGTGCGGCGCGCCGAGTCCGGCGAAGGCGGGTACGAAATACACGCCCTCGGTCGAGGGAACTTTCTTGGAATAATACTCCGCGTCGCACGATTCGCGCAGGAAACGCATCTCGTCGCGCAGCCACTGGATCACCGCGCCGCCGACGAAGACGCTGCCCTCGAGGGCATAGGTGATCTTCCCGTTCAGACCGGCGGCGATCGTCGTAACGAGACCATGCCGGCTCGCGCAGGCTTCTTCACCGGTGTTCATGAGCAGGAAGCAGCCCGTGCCGTAGGTGTTCTTCGCGTCGCCGCGGTCAAAGCAGCACTGACCGAACAGCGCCGCCTGCTGATCGCCCGCGATGCCCGCGATCGGGATCTCGCAGCCCTGCACGTTGCAGGTGCCGAAGAAGCCGCTGCTGTCGCGCACCTGCGGCAGCATGCACATCGGAATGTCCAGCGCGGCGGCGAGCTTCTCATCCCAGCAGAGCTTGTGGATGTCGAAGAGCATCGTCCGCGAGGCGTTCGTATAGTCCGTGGCATGTACCCTGCCGCCGGTCAGCTTCCAGAGGATCCAGGTGTCCACCGTGCCGAACAGCAGCTCGCCGCGCTTCGCGCGTTCTCTCGCGCCTTCGACGTGATCGAGGATCCATTTGATCTTCGTCGCGGAGAAATAGGCGTCCAGCACCAGTCCCGTCGTTTCGCGGATGTACGGCTCGAACCCTTTCTCGCGCAGATCGTCGCAGATCTCCGCCGTGCGGCGGCACTGCCAGACGATCGCGTTATAGATCGGCTTTCCGGTCGCCTTCTCCCAGATTACCGTCGTCTCGCGCTGATTGGTGATGCCGATGGCGGCGACCTCCTCCGGATCGATGCCGCTGTGCGTGATCGCCTCCATCATAACGCCGTACTGGCTGGAATAGATCTCCATCGGATCGTGTTCCACCCAGCCGGAGCGAGGGTAGATCTGCGTGAACTCCCGCTGCGCCATGCTGATGATGTTCTGCGCGCGGTCAAAAAGGATGGCGCGGCTGGAGGTCGTGCCCTGATCCAAAGCGACGATATATTTCTTCATCCGTTTGTCCTCTCTGTCTGTCAATAATCCAGCTCGCTGCCGCCGATGAACTCGCGCAGGAGCGAATCGCTCGGCACAAGCTTTTCCGAAACCGACGGGATCTCCCGCAGGACCTCCACCAGATCGGCAAGATCGGGATAGTCCGGCAGGAGCGCCTCCAGATCGTCCAGCAAATAGTCGCGGTAGACGCTCATCTCGGTGGAAAAGAACGAATCGATGCTGCAGTGCGCGTTCTGCTTGAACGGCATGATGTACTTCCGCTCGCCGATATCGACGCGCTCGCGCATGGCGATGGTCTCGGTCAGGGCGCGGCCTCTGCCGGTGCGGTCGCGCAGCAGCCGGCGCGCCAGACGGATCTTCGAGGGATGCAGCACCGTGCCGTCCTTCGTGGTAATACGGGTGCGGACGCTGACGTAGATCCTCGTCGTCTGATTGGCGTAGCCCGTGACGTCGGGATTGAGGGCGTGGATGCCCTCCATGATGACAAGCTCGCCATGCCGGCGGTGCAGCTTTCTGCCGTCGAAATAGCGCTTGCTTTCGTGGAAATCATAGCGCGGCAGCAGGATCTCCTCGCCGTTCAGGATCTGCCCGAGCTGCTCCTGGAAAAACGGGATATCCACGCGGGTCGGCTTTTCCAGATCAAGCTTGTTCTGCCGCAGAAGCTCCTTTTCCTCCGCCGTCAGCGGAGAGAAGTATTCGTCCATCGACAGGGTGTGCGTCTCCATCCCGCGCCGGTCCAGCTCGCGCTCGATCAGCAGCGCGGTCGTCGTCTTGCCCGAGCCGGACGGGCCGGACAGCAGGATGACCGGACGCTTGCTCGCGTTGGCGGAGATGATGTCCACCGCCTGCATGATCTGCTTATAGTAAAACCGCCGATCGCTCTCGAGTACCGCGGCAGGGTCCGCTGTCAAAAGGGCGGTCAGTTGATCTGTCGTCATGTCAATTCCTCACTTTCCAGAAGTATTGTTTATTATATCATAACTGACAGTCGGTTGGGTATCCCCCAAAAAGAATTTGTGCAAATCGACAATTTTTGTTCCCTAATGTGGAGCATTTCACCGCCGTGCTGCCGGAGAATTGTCTACTTTGCCCAATTTCTGAAACCGCTCGCTTCCTTTCTTGCATGGCGCGGGGAAATGCGCTAAAATATAATAGTAAAACTATCATTGCTGAAGGAGGCACTTTTATGAACCATCTTCTGAAGCGGGGACTTGCCCTCGTCTGTATGCTGGCGCTGCTGCTCTGCCTGATCCCGGTGAGCGCGTCCGCGGCGGACCTCGGCGAGTTTACGATCCTGTCCACGACGGACATGCACGGCCGCTGCTGGGACACGAATCTGCTGACCGGCGGCAGCGTCAGCAACTCCATGCTGAACGTATCCACCGCGGTCGCGTCCATCCGCGCCAGCAAATCCAACGTCATTCTGATCGACAACGGCGACACCTATCAGGGCACGCCGATCTCCGGTTACCATCTGAACCAGCTCAAGGCCGGCGAGACGACCGAGCCCAACCCCATGGCGCTGTGTCTGGCGGAGATCGGGTACGATATCGCCACGATCGGCAACCATGAGTTCAACTATAGCTGGGACGTCATGGAGCAGACCCGTTCCTATCTTACGCAGAACGGCGTATCTACGCTCTGCGCCAACCTGTACTATGACGGCACCGACGGCGTTCACGCCAGAGGCGCGAATGTCTTTACGCCCTACCTCTTCAGGGAGATCGCCGCGGGCGGCAGAACGTATAAGATCGCGATCATCGGCTTTGAAAACACCGACTGCCCGCGCTGGGACGTCCCGGATAACTACCCCGGCATCGTCTTTACCCACCCGGACAACCCCTACGGCTCGATGGCGTGGGAAGCCGAAAAGTATATTAAAGAGGTCAAATCGCTCGGCGCGGACGCCGTCATCATCGCCTACCATTCCGGTCTTGGCGCGGCAGTCGCTCCGGAGGATATCGTCTTCGGCGCGAATTCCGAAAACCAGGTGCTGTCCATGATCGCAAACAACACGGACATCGACCTCGTGATCGCAGGACACGACCACAGCGCGAGCTATTCCGGCAATACCTACAAGGATAAGAACGGCAAGGACGTCCTCGTGGTCAACGGCGGCGGCGTCAACCTGACCTGCACCACCTTCGGCATCAACGAAAGCGGCATTTACGTCAAGGAAAGCAAAAACCTCGCGCTGAGCAGCTATGCTGCGGACACCGCGCTGAAGGAGAAGATCCGCCCCTATGTGACGGTCGCGGAGGAAAACGTCAACCGCAGCGTCGGCAAGCTGATCGGCACGTGGAATTCCGTTTCCAACTACTATCTCGCGCAGAGCGACGCGATGGATCTGATCAACCGCGCGCAGATCGACCGCGGCACCTACTACCTCGCGCAGAAGTACCGCACTGCGGACGAGATCAACGCCCTGCAGGCGAAAACCGGTCTGGATCATCTGACCGTCGACTTCTCCGCGACTTCCATGGTCGTCAGCGGCGGCTACAAGGTCTCTGCCGGCGAGATGTCCATGAAGGATATCTACAAGCTCTACAAATATGACAACACCCTCTATCTGGTGCCGGTGACCGGTCAGCAGATCAAAGACTTTATGGAGTTCACCGCCTCCGAGCGGCTGTCCGTCAACACCATGAGCGGCTCGCCGGTCTACGGAACGAAGGGCGACGACTTCACCAACCCGATCTTCTACGGTCTGGACTTTGTCTACGACATGTCCCAGCCTGTCGGCAGCCGCGTCGTTATCAGCAGGTTTGCCGACGGTAAAGCCTTTGATCTGAATAAGATCTACATCATGGCGATCAACAACTACCATCTCGGCAACGGCCCGTTCGCGGCGCTTTCTACGACGGACGCCATCTGGTCGCAGTCGGATGACAGCGTCGGCTCTGTGCCCGATCTGATCGGTGAATTCATCACCGCGGAAACCGCGTCCAACGGCGGCGTCAGCCCCAAGCCGTCGAGCTGGTCTCTCGTCTACACCGGTGAGATCGGCGGCGGTACCGCGACGGGCAACTATATCGGCTCGCTGGTCGACGATCCCTCCACCCTCTCTGACGGCGATCAGGTTATGATCTTCCACGTCGCGGGCGGTCAGCTCGTCAGCTCCGTCGCCTCCGGTGCCAAGCTCGCTCCTTCCGGCGACGTCAGCAACGGCGACAAGCAGATCGGCACGAACGACGCTACGGCGATCTTCCGCGTCAAGAAGGGCAGCGACGGCAAGTTCCGCTTCCTCGACGCGGACGGCAAGTTCCTGACCTACGGTCAGACCGGCAACAGTCTGACCATGAGCAGCGCGGAAACCGACTATGCCCAGTGGGAATTCGAGGCGGTCAGCGGCGGCATCGTCCACCTGCACTGTGTCAACGCCGCCTACAACGGCAATTACAACCAGTATCTTGAGTTCTACGGCGGCGCCTTCACCACCTACGGCATCGGCAGCGGCGGCGGCGCGTACGAATACATGATCTTCCGTCTGAACGGCGCCAACACGCAGCCGACCGAGCCGACCACGGCACCCACGCAGCCGACGACCGCTCCCACGCAGCCGACTGTTGCGCCGACCGAGCCGACTGTTGCGCCGACCCAGCCGACGGAAGTGGCGGACGGCAGCTTCGTCCTCTCCTCCTCCATCAAGGGCGGCGATCAGGTCGTCATCTATAACCCCGGTCACGGCATGGCGATCAAGGACGAGAACGACAACAACTGGTATCTCGTTCCGCAGGCGATCACGCCGACCAACAACAAAATTTATGATCCGGACGCCGCTCTGATCTGGACGGTCGTGGACAACGGCAACGGCACTTACAGCTTCACGAACGGCTCTCATAAGATCGTCTGCTGGGTCTCCGGCAACTACTTCGAGCTGACGAACGATCCGAACTATTCCGGCGCGGACGGCAACTGGAAGGTCAGCTTCACCGACGGTCTTGCCTACATCCAGCACGCGACCTTCTCCAACAGCTACGGTCCTGCCTACATCGAGTGCTACTATAACGCGAACAAGGACAAGACCAACATCTCCGGCTACTCCACGAGCGACCCGACCGCGAAGTCCAACGACTTCGGCTTCCAGTTCTTCGTGAAGACCGGCAGCGGCAGCGTCACGCCGACGACGCCGACCAATCCGACGAGTCCGGTCAATCCCACCACGCCGACCGAGCCGACGACTGCGCCGACCGAGCCGACGGAAGTGGCGGACGGCAGCTTCGTCCTCTCCTCCTCCATCAAGGGCGG
>CAMUZA010000034.1 GCA_947165085.1 uncultured Clostridia bacterium
TAAAGCCCTTCTAGGGCTTCATCAAGCCTCCGGCTTAGCCGGAGGTCTTGACTATTCCAGTTCGTCCAGATTCTTGCCGAAGGGCGGCAGGCAGTGCTCCATAAACCAGTCCAGTTCGGGCAGCCGCATGGCGTCCAGCGCCTTGCGGGTCTGCGCGGCGGCGGACTCGAATTCCAGATTGCCCGCTTTCAATTCCTCGATGCACTTGATGTGCGCCGAGAGCTTGTCGGCGGCCTTCACGATATCCAGCACGCTTTCGTCATCCTCGTGGACGAGGGGCGCGTAGCTGTCCCGCAACTGTTCGGGCAGCATGGCGAGGAGCTTATCCGCGCTGACGCGCTCGACCTGCTTGTACGCCTGCTTGATCTCGGGGTTGTAATACTTGATCGGCGTGGGCAGATCGCCCGTGAGGATCTCCGAGGCGTCGTGGAACAGGGCGGCTGTCGCGCAGCGATCCGGCTCGGCAGGAAGACCGAGAATATCGCGGCGGATCAGCGCGAGGGCGTGGGCGAGCACGGCGACCTGGTGACTGTGTTCCTGGATGTTCTCCGAAAAGGTATTGCGCATCAGTCCCCAGCGGGTGATGTAGCGCATACGCGACAGAAGCGCGTAAAACTGATACTCTTCCATAGTTACCTCCGAATCGGGCGACTTTCGCGCCCGGTTGCGCGCGTCCGGTCGGGGCGGCGCTCGCGGCCGGCCGGTCTGCTCCGGTCATAGCGGTAGGCGGAACTCCGGCGCGCAGGCGCGGAGAGATCCGGCAGTCCGAGCAGCTGCGGCCATTCCTCGCGGCGGATCTCCGCAAGGATCTCAAGATAAAGCGCGTAGAATTCCTCTGCGCTGTCCGGACGGCGGTTTGCGTCGGTCAACCAGATGCACGGCTCGGGACGCCACTGCCCGAAGCGTTTGACAAAGGCGCTGCCGACGCCCATGACCTCGGCAAAGGGGAGCATCCGGTAGAAGAACTGCCCGTCCTGACCGTTCAGACGGCGGACGCTTTCGCGGTCGAGCCTGCGCAGATACCGGCGCAGACCGAGATCCTGCCGGACAAGCTCGCGGCCGGTGTCGGAATGCCTGCCGCCGAACTGCGTGACAAACACGCCGAGGATCTGCAGCAGCAGCGCCAGCAGCATCAGTCCGAAGGCGTCCGCGGCAGCGGCGAGGATCAGCAGGAGCAGCGCGGAGGCGCCGCCGACGAGAAGCCGCAGATTGCGGTGTCTGCGGGTGATGGAATCCGTGCCCTTCTGCACCAGATAGCACAGCACCGCGCCGATGATCGCCAGAATCGGCAGGAACAGCCAGCGGATGCCGGCAGCAGGCAGGAGGACGTCAAACACGGACAGGCAGACGAAGAAGCCCGCGAGCAGTATGATCGCGCGGAGCAGGTAAGGACTGCCCGGTTTTTTCGTAAAGATGCGGCGCACCCACGCCGAGCGGAGCAGCGACGAGGCGGAGTTCGCAACGGAGCGGAAGCGCTGACCCTGCAGGTCGCACACGGGACCGGCGCGGAAGATCGCCGCGAACAGCTTTTGCTCGGCGGGCTTGCGCTCGTTGCCCATATCCATCTGCTTTTTCAGAATGATCCTGCCGCGGGCGTTGCGGTGGATGGCGATATAGCCGAGGTTGCCCCAGTGCGCGAGGGTCGCCGCCATATCCGGCAGCTCGCCGTAGAGCTGGCAGAGAAGCTCGCCCGCCGTCGTTTCCATCGCGGCGGTCTGCTGCTTCACGGGCAGGAGCGGCTTTTCGCGCAGGAAGAAGAACCAGTAGAGCAGCGCGACGGCAACCAGCACGTAGAACGCGACCTGATTGAAGTTCGTCGTCTTACCGGGCAGATGCCGCAGTGTGAAGGAGTCCGGCGGGAAATTCAGGAAGATCTCCAGCGTTTCGTGATCCTTCAGCGGCGCGGCGGACCGGATGGAAAGCTCGTTTCCGTCCAGTTCAAAGCGGAGATAGTTGTCGATGTCTTTTCCGTAGTAGGCGCTGCCGCAGGTCGGCAGCAAGGTGACGGGCGCAGGGAAGAGGATCGACACGGAAAGCTCGTCGATCGGATAATCCCAGCCCTGTTCGATCAGATCAATGTGGAACTGCTGCCCGTCCTCGATCTCTTCCGCGTCGCGCGGGAGAGAGTAAGTGCAGACGAAGGTCTGCGTTCCGATGAAGCCGTTGCTGTTGGTGAAGCGAACGCACTTCACGCCGCTGACCGACGTGGAGGAGTATTCGCCGCCCGAAGCGTTGACGCTGCCGGCGTCGGTGTTCAGCGGAAACAGGAAGGTCTCCGGCGCGGAGACGAACTCGACGACGGCGGTGACCTTGACATAAGCGGCGCCGTCCGCGTCGACCGTGACTTCCTGCGTCAGAGAGGCGATTCGGTTATCCGCGGCGGACACGCTGCCCGTAAGCGCGGAAAGCAGGATCAGACAGCACATGACAATCAAAAAACGCCGCACCAAGCTCACCTCCTTCGGCATTTTCGTAGATACAATATCACAAAAGCACGAAAAATGCAAGATGACATCGTATCGTGCGGAGCGCTTTCCCGCTTGCTGCCCGGTATCCGCTGCCCTACGGCGATATTTGACAGTTTTTTCCCGCGCGAGGAGCATAGACTCTTCCGGGAGGGGATCTGATGAAAAAGAGGTTTCTGATCGCGGCGGCGGCTGCCGTTATCGGCGGCGTTGCGCTGCACTTTCTCTATGAGGCGGCGCCGAATCCGCTGACCGCACTCATCTCGCCGGTCAACGAAAGCATTTGGGAGCATTTGAAGCTGCTGTTCTGGCCGATGCTGCTGAGCGGCTTTTATCTGGCGCGCGGCACGAACGACCGAAACGCGCTGTGGAGCGGCATTTTCTCGGCGGAGCTTCTGATGATGCCATTCCTGCTGGGCGTGTTCTACACGCTGCAGTGCGGCTTCGGCGTGGTCAGCCTGCCGCTCGACATCGCGCTGTACGTCGTGACGATGGCGCTGGGCTATCTCGCCGCCTACTGGATTTTCAAGAGCAAAAAACTGGAAAAAGCCGCAGCGTGGCTGCTGATCCCGGTGATCCTCTACGGTGCGAGCCTGATCCTGTTCACCTTCGCTGCGCCGCAGCTCGCCATTTTTACGCCGTGATTGACCCATATCTTGTGGAAACGCCTGAAATGTCACACAACTTTTCCGTTTTGCGGGAAAAAATGAATTTTTCGGTTGACTTTTCTCTGGGGTTTACGCTATAATATTAACCGCGCAATTATGTGCGCGTATTATTGGATTGCTGCGGTCGTTTCGACTGTTGAGCATAATCTTACAGGAGGTGTACACGAGATGCTGCGTACCTATCAGCCCAGAAAGCGCCATCGCGCAAAGGTCCATGGATTCCGCAAGAGAATGGCTACCGCCAACGGCCGCAAGGTTCTTGCCCGCCGCCGTGCTAAAGGCAGAGCTGTCCTGTCCGCCTAAGGAACCGTGACCGCACCATACTGTCTGAACGTCAAACCGGGGCGAACGGGGGATCCTCTGTTCGCCTTCTTTTCTATCCGAAAGGAAAAACCATGGTCGTATCGCTGAAAGAAAACAGTGTATTTCGCCGTCTGTACTACAAGGGCGCGAGCGCGGGCAATCGCTTTCTGGTGATCTACTGCCGCCGCAACGGGCTCGGCTTGAACCGGCTGGGGCTGACCGTCAGCACCAAGCTCGGACATGCCGTCGTGCGCAACCGGATGCGCCGCAGACTGCGCGAGATCGTCCGTCTGAACGAAAGACGGCTGCAGAACGGCTATGACGTTGTGATCGTCGCGCGCAGCGCCGCCGTGGAGGCGGAGTTTGCCGCGCTGACGCGATCGTTCCTGACGGCGGCGGACAAGGTCGGGTTATTGAAGCCATGAAACGATTCTTCCTCTGGCTTATCCGCTTTTACCGCCGGCGCATTTCTCCGGCTTTTCCCGGCAAATGCCGCTTCATTCCTACCTGCTCGGAATACGGCATTGAGGCGATCGAAAAGTACGGCGCGTGCAAGGGCGGCTGGCTGACGTTCAAGCGGTTGTTACGGTGCAACCCGTTCAATCACAGCGATCCTTACGATCCTGTGCCGTAAGCCGAGGAGAGTCGAACTCAAGTCGGTTTTCACGGGCGGCGATCCGCCAATACTTCGCAAACCGCCTTGAAAATCCGTCAAGGATTCCCTGCGGCGTTTTACTCGTCTTGACGAATTGACGCTCCGGGAAAACTGCTTCGCATCTCTGCGCGAGCTATTTTTGAGGGATTTTCGGTGCGGCGGACGCAGCCTTGCCGGCGCAAGGCAAGGACAACAAGCCGAAAAGGACCGAAAAGAGACGCGCAGAGACGGCTTCAGCTCGACTCTCCTCGGCTTAATCCATTTTGGAGGAACACAATGATTGATATGTTGATCCAACAGCCGTTCGGTTATGTGATGGAGTTTTTCTATAACCTCTTCCATAACTACGGCATCGCTCTGATCCTGTTCTCGCTGGTGATCAAGGTGATCCTGCTGTATCCCAGCGCAAAGAGCAAGAAGAGCATGATGAAGACCTCCCGCCTGCAGCCGAAGGTCAAGCAGATCGAGCTTGCCTGCGGCGACGACAAGCAGAAGTATCAGCAGGAGGTCAACGCGCTATACAAGGAAGAGGGCGTCAGCATGTTCGGCGGCTGCCTGTGGTCGCTGCTCCCGCTGCTCATCCTGCTCCCGCTGTATTCCGTTATCCGCTATCCTCTGGAGTATCTGCTCCACATCGGCGAGGACACCAAGGCGTTCATCGCGATCAAAAACGCGTACGACGCGCTGCCGCACACCGCCAGCAGCAACGACGTCTACTGGCAGCTTTCCGCGACGAAGGACATCACGAAGTATGCCGAGTACGTTCTGAACAATATGAAGAACGTGGGCGACGAGGTCCGCACTGCGCTGGCGGGTCTGGAGAACATCAACTACAGCTTCCTCGGCATTGATCTGAGCGTCGTGCCGGATTGGAAGATCTGGACGCTGCAGGGCTGGTCCCGGATCGGCGGCGCGCTGATCCCGCTGGTATCCGGCGGTTTCAACTACCTTTCCATGTTCATCAGCCAGAAGATGAACAACACCGTCATCCGCAACGAAGACGGCGAGGAAGACAAGGCGGCGGCGAAGTCCGCGCAGACAGGCAAGCTCATGAACTTCATGATGCCCGCCATGTCCATCTGGTTCGGCTTTATCATGCCGCTCGGCCTGTCCATTTACTGGATCGCGCAGAGCGTATTCGGCATGATCCAGGACTACTTCCTGACCAAGCACTATAAGAAGGTCTATGACGCCGAGGACGAGATCAAGCGGCAGAAGGCTGCCGAGCGCGCGGAAGAAGAGGCGGAGAAAGAGCGCATCCGCGCCGCCAAGCGCGCGGCAAATCCCGACGGCATTACCGAAAACACCAGCAAGAAAAAGCAGCAGCTGCGCGAGAAGCAGGAGCGTGAAGCGGCTGCGAAGGAATTTGAAGCGAAAAAACTTGCCGAGCAGGGAATCGCGCCGGATGACGGCGACAAGAACCCCGGCGGCGAAGAGAATCGTCCCTACGCGCGCGGCAGAGCCTATCAGGCGGACCGCTACAGGAAAAAGGACGAAGAATAAGGAGAAAGCATGGAAAAATTTATTGTCACGACCGGCAAGACCATCGAGCTTGCCATCGAGGCTGCGCTGAACCAGCTCAAAATGGATCGCGACAGCGTTTCGGTCGAGGTACTGAAGAACGCCCGCTCCGGTTTCCTGGGCATCGGCGCGTCGCCTGCGGAGGTCAAGGTGACCTATGAGGCTCCCGACGAGGAAGCCGCTCCCAAGACCGCGCTGTCCTCGGCGTCCAGATCGAAGCCGAAGGAGCGCCCGGAGATCAAGCCTGCGACAAGCGGCGTGATCTCCCGTCCCGGCAAGAAGATCGAGCCGGAACAGCAGAAGCAGAAGTCCGAGCGCAAGCCGGAACGCAAGCCGGAGCATAAGCCGGAACAGAAGAAGTCCGACCGCCGTCCCGAAAAGAAGGAGCGCCGTCCGGAGAAGCCTGCCAAGGCGGAAGCTCCCGCTCCCGAAAAGACCTACGCGCCGGCTGAGCCGGGCAGCGTGGAAGAGAAAATCGAGGTCTTCCTCAAGGGCCTGCTCGAGCACATGGGTTCCGACGCCGTCCCGCACGCGTTCAAGCTCGATGAGGAAAGCTACCGCGCCGAACTCGTCGGCAGCGACGCCGGCCTTCTGATCGGCCGCCGCGGCGACACGCTCGACGCCATCCAGTACCTGACCGGCTACGCGATCAACCGCGACCGCGATAAGCGCCTGCGCGTCAGCGTCGACGCCGGCGATTACCGCCTCAAGCGCGAGGAAGCGCTGCAGCAGCTTGCGAGAAAGATGGCAGCCAAGGCCGCCAAGTATCACCGCAACTTTACGCTCGAGCCGATGAACGCCTATGAGCGCCACGTCATCCACGCCGCGCTGCAGGACTACCCCGACGTTACCACGTTCTCCACGGGTGCCGAGCCGCATCGCCGGATCGTCGTCGCTTACTCGAAGGACGCATGAATCTCATACAAAACGGTGCATCTCAAACGAGATGCACCGTTTTTTCTGCCGTGTCATTGCGAGGTCGCGCAGCGACCGTGGCAATCTGCCCGTCACAGTTTTGAAATCTGCGTCGTTCTACACAGTCACGTACGATATTTGAAAAAGAGGGCGCCCGGCGGGCGCCCGCAATTCGTGGAAAAAATCGTGCAACAAGGAATCGTACAAATACTGATAGGCACGGATTGCCAAGGCTGACTCCGTCAGCCTCGCAATGACACGACAGAGCTGCCGATTGCAATTCTGTTGCCGCCCTACATCCGGTCCGGGGCGGAGAAGCCGAGCAGGTCGATGCACTCCTCGAGCGCGCGTTTGGCAAGGCAAATCAGGGCAACGTAGCCGCGCTGCTTTTCCTCGTCCGGCTCGGTCAGAATGCGCGTTTCGTGGTAGAACTTGTTGACCGCGCCCGCCAGCTCATAGGCGTAGGCGCAGACTGCGGTGGGCGTGGAGTCGCGATAGGCGATCGCGAGCTGATCCGGCATCTGCGAAAGCGTGAGCTGCAGAGCTTTCGCCTCTGCGCTGTCCGCCGCCGCGATGGAAAGATCCTCCGTCGGCTTGCCGTAGCGGCTCAAGATGGACTTGATCCGCACGATCGTGTACAGCAGGTACGGGCCGGTGTTGCCCTCGAAGGCGGAGAAGCGCTCGAGATCGAAGATATAATCCTTCGTCGCGAGATTGGACAGGTCACCGTACTTGAGGGCGGCGACGGCGATGACTTTAGCGGTTTGTTTGGCTTCCTCGGGGGAGAGGGTCTGATTCTCGAGGATCTTCTGCTCGACGTAGCTCGTGATGTCCGCAATCAGCGTCTCCAGACGCATGACGCCGCCGCTGCGGGTCTTGAAGGGCTTGCCGTCCTTGCCGTTCATCGTGCCGAAGCCGATGTGCTGCAGCTCCGTGCTCCCGGAGACGATGCCGCTCTTGCGCGCGGCACGGAAGACCTGCTCGAAGTGCAGGCTCTGGCGCTTGTCGGTCAGATAGAGGATCTTGTCGGGGTGATAATCCTCCATACGCTGCACGATCGTCGCAAGGTCGGTCGTCGCGTAGAGGGTCGCGCCGTCGCTCTTGACCAGAATGCACGGCGGGATCTCCTTCTTGTCGCCTTCCTCGGCGACGGGGATGACCTTCGCGCCCTCGCTTTCGACCAGAACGCCCTTCTCCTCCAGCATTTTCAGCATCGGCGGGATATAGGCTTCCGCGTCGCTCTCGCCCTTCCAGACGTCGAAGTTGACGTTCAGATTCTCATAGTTCCGCTTGAGGTCCGCGACGGACACGCGCATGATGTGTTCCCAGAGCGCGTAGTAGCCGCGCTTGTGGTTCTGCAGGAACCAGGTCGCCTCGTGCGCCTGCCGCGCAAAGTCCTCGTCGACCTTGCTCTTGGCGCTGGCGGTCGGGTAGATCTCCTCCAGCTCGGAGATCGTGAACGGAGGCTCCTGCGGGTACTCGCCGGTGTAGCCGTCGTCAAAATACGGCAGATCCGGCTTGCGCAGGCGCAGCTCCGCGATGATCAGCCCCATCTGCAGGCCCCAGTCGCCGAGGTGGATATCGCCGATGACCTTATTGCCGAAATAGCGGTAAATGCGCTTGATGCTCTCGCCGATGATCGCAGAGCGCAGATGTCCGATGTGCAGGGGCTTGGCGACGTTCGGTCCGCCGTAGTCCAAAACGACGGTGCGGCGCTCCGCTTCACCGGTCGCGCCGAGCTTTTCGGAGCGGCGCATCCGGTCGACGTGCGCTGCCAAACAGTCCTCGCGCACGCGCAGGTTGATAAAGCCGGGGTTGACCGCCTCCGCTGCGGAGAACAAGCCGCTGCCGCGCAGCTTCGCCACGACGTCGTTCGCGATCAGGATCGGCGCCTTGTGCGCGGCTTTCGCGGCTGCCATCGCGCCGTTGCACTGGAACTCGCACAGATCGGGACGGTTGGACACCGTGACCTTGCCGCAGGCGGGATCGTAGCCGGCGGCGGCGAAGGCTTCCGCGACTGCGGCGGATAATAGATCGATCAGTTTTTCCATAGAGAATCCTTCTTTCCGTTTCGTAACTCATATCATACCAAAAAAAAGAAGTAAAGTCCATTTGAATTTTCTTTCGCGTCAGCGGGGAATTTAGCCGCGATTCTGTATAAATATATTAAAAAATTAGAATAATACTATAATATTGACAAAACAGCCGCTTTTTCCGCACAAAAAAGTTGGAAAAATGTTTGCAGAAGTAGAGTTTCTGTGATACAATAACAGAAAGAGAAAGGGGCGAGAGCCATGTCCATCAACGTCAGAAGTGAGATCCGACCGCTGAAAAAGGTGCTTCTGCAGCGTCCCGGCAACGAGCTGGAACAGCTTGTGCCGAGCTATCTGGAACAGCTTTTGTTTGATGACATCCCCTATCTGCGCGGCGCGCAGGCGGAGCATGACGCCTTTGCGCAGACGCTGCGCGGGCAGGGTGTTGAGGTCGTCTATCTGAGCGAGTTGACCGCGCAGACCCTGGCAGACGACCGCGCGCTGCAGAAGCAGTTTGTGCGCGACTTCATCCACCGCAGCGGGTGCGTGGCGGACAGCTACCGCGACGCCCTGACGGAGGTGCTGCTTGCTCAGCCGAGCGCGGAAGCGCTGGTCCGCAAGACCATGACCGGCGTGCGCTTCGACGAGCTGCCGCAGTTCGGCGTTTCTTCGCTTGCCGCGCTGCGCTCCGACCGCACGCATTTCGTGCTCGACCCCATCCCCAACCTCTATTTTACCCGCGACCCCTTCGCGTCCATCGGGCGCGGCGTGTCGCTGCACCACATGTATTCCTTCACCCGCAGCCGCGAGACGATCTACAGCGACTATATCCTGCACTACCATCCCGACTATGCGGGCAAGGTGCCGTTCTACTACACCCCCGACGAGCCGTTTACGCTCGAGGGCGGCGACATCCTGAATCTGAGCGCGGACACGATCGCGGTCGGTATCTCCCAGCGGACGATGCCGGAGGCGGTGGAGCGTCTGGCGCAGAACATTTTCAAGGATGAAGCGTCCGAGATTCGCCGCGTGCTGGCGTTCGATATCCCGAGCACCCGCGCGTTCATGCACCTGGACACCGTGCTGACCCAGATCGACGTTGATAAATTCCTGATCCATCCGAACATCCTGGATTCTCTGTATATCTACGCGCTCGAGCCGGGCAAAAACGGCGCGGTGAAGGCGCAGCGGCTGGACAAGACGGCGGAGGAGGCGCTGGCGGAGGCGGTCGGCGTGGATCGCGTCAAGCTGCTGCGGTGCGGCGGCGGCGATCAGATCGCCGCGCAGAGAGAGCAGTGGAACGACGGCTCGAACACCCTGTGCATCCGTCCCGGCACGGTCATCGCCTACGACCGCAACTACGTGACCAACGCGCTCCTGGAGGCGGAGGGCGTCGAGGTGCTGAAGATCCCGAGCGGCGAGCTGTCGCGCGGCAGAGGCGGTCCGCGCTGCATGAGCATGCCCCTGCTGAGAGAATAAAAAGATGAACGGGCGACCGGCGGTCGCCCGTTTTGATTATATTTACGCCTGCGCGGCGGTGATGATCGCCATCTTGTAGACCTCGTCGGCGTTGCAGCCGCGGCTGAGGTCGTTGATCGGCGCGTTCAGACCGAGCAGGATGGGACCGTACGCTTCAAAGCCGCCCAGACGCTGGGCGATCTTGTAGCCGATGTTGCCGGCTTCGATGCACGGGAAGATGAAGGTGTTGGCGTAGCCTGCGACCGGACTTCCCGGGAACTTGAGCTGGCCGACTGTGGGGGATACGGCGGCGTCGAACTGCATTTCGCCGTCGATCGCAAGATCGGGGGCGAGCTCCTTCGCCCGTGCGGTCGCCGCCTGAGACAGACCGACGGTCGCGCCCTTGCCGGAGCCCTTGGTGGAGAAGCTCAGCATGGCGACCTTCGGGTTGATGCCGAAGAGCCTCGCGCAGGCAGCTACCTCGATCGCGACCTCCGCCAGCTTGTCCGCCGCGGACAGGACGACGTTGCCCTCCTTGTCGAGGGTGTCTTCGTAGGAAATGTTGATGGCGCAGTCTCCCATCGCCAGCTTTTCCTCGCCGCGGGCGAGAATGAAGCAGGAGGAGACGAGGTGCGCGCCGGGCTTGGTCTTGACAAGCTGCAGCGCGGGACGGACGGTGTCGGCGGTGGAGTAGGTGGCGCCGCCGAGCAGGGCGTCGGCATAGCCGAGCTTGACGAGCATGGTGCCGAAGTAGTTGCCCTTCGCCAATGCGGCGCGGCATTCCTCCTCGGTCATCTTGCCCTTGCGGAGCGCCACCATCTTTTCGACCATGCCGTCCATTTCCGGATAGGTCGCGGGGTCGATGATTTCCAGACCCGCGATGTCAAAGCCGCATTCTTCGGCTTTCGCCTTGACGTTCTCGACGTTTCCGATCAGGATCGGGGTCAGGAAGCCGCCCTTTTTCAGGCGGTCGGCAGCCTCAAGGATACGGGGGTCGTGACCCTCGGTGAAGATGATTTTCTTGGGATTTGCCTGTAATTTTTCAATCAGACGATCAAACATAGTTTCCTCCTGTTGTTCGGCTTTTGCCGTTTTTCGCATCTATTATATATCCGGGCGGGTCAGGAAATCAAGCCTAACGTCCAGATCGGAGCGGATTTCGACGTTTTTCTGCGTCATGGGGTGGCAAAACGCCAGCTTTACGGCGCAGAGCTGCTGATAGGACAGTCCCAATCGCTCCGAAACTGCGCGCGACGCTTCGCTGCCGTACTGCGGGTCGCCGAGAATGGGAAATCCGAAGTGGGCGCAGTGGACGCGGAGCTGGTGGGTGCGGCCGGTCAGCGGCTGCAATTCCAGCAGCGAAAGCCGGCCGTCCGTGTCGAGCAGACGATAGCGCGTCCGCGCTTCCTTGCCGTCGCCGCGGATGCAGCGGATCAGACTCGGCGGCGCCTTGCGCGCAATCGGCGCGGAGAGAATGCCTTCCTTCTCCGGCGGCGCGCCGCAGACCAGCGCGTGATAGGTTTTTTCGATACTTCCCGCCTTGGACTGCGCGCACATGAGCGCGTGGACGTGGGCGTTTTTGGCGAGCAGGACGACGCCGAAGGTGTCCCGATCGAGCCTGCTGACGGGGTGGACCGCGCAGGGCTGCCCTGTCCTCTGATAGTAGGCGGTCAGACGGTTTGCCAGCGTGCCCGTGTTGCACGCGGAGGACGGATGCACCAGCATGCCCGCGGGCTTGTCCACGGCGATCAGCCAGTCGTCCTCGTAGAGAATATGCAGCTCGCCCTCCTCGGCGGGATAGAGCGGCGCCGACTCTTCCAGAAGGACGGTCACGCTATCGCCGATCTTCACGGGATAATCCGTGTGAGCCGGCACGCCGTTGACGCGGTAGGCGTTTTTATATTTCAGCCGCTTGACGAGGGTGGACGACATGGAAAGCTCCTGCCGAAGGATCGACAGGAGCTTTGCCTCGCGCGGCGCGACGCAGCGCAGCTCCATCACACCGCCGCACTTTCTTTATACAGCGGGTGGCAGCGCAGGATGGCGCGGCGGGTCACAATGCCGATGAACGCATCCTTGTCGTCCACGACCGGCACGAAGTTCTGATCGACCGCGCGGGTGACCAGCTCGTCGATGTCAGTCGTCACGGAAACAGGCACGTAGTACTTGCGATGGGCAATATCCATGATGTTGTACTTTTCCGTCTCGCGCATGTCCATAATGCAGAGATTCTTCACCGCCCACAGAAGGTCGCCCTCGGTCAGCGTGCCGCAGTAGGAGCCGTCGCGCCGCAATATGGGCAGGGCGGTGTAGCCCGCCGACTCCATGCGCTCGAGCGCCTGCCGGACGGTGAAGTCGTCAAATAAGTAATAGCAGTTTGCCTTTGGGGTCAGGAAAAAGAGCAGATTCATTTCTTCACTCCCAGTCGTTGATTTGCTCTTCCGTTCATATTCGCAGGAGACGCCGCCCCTGCTAAAACCATTATAGCACATTTCTTCGTCGAAGTCTGTAAAGAAATTATGAAAAACGCGCCGGTTTTCCGGCGCGTTGCATTCAGGGAATAAAGTTCGCGGGGACGGGGATCGTCTCCGGCGTATCGTAGTCAAATTCGTAGGTCAGATAGACCAGATCGGTCTGCAGCGCAAATTCGCCGCTCAACGCGCCCTCGCTGAGCACGAAGGGTTTCAGCTCGGAGAAATCGTGGGTGAGCTTGACGGGGCGCATGGCGTCGTCCAAATAGAGGGCGGCGGTGACGTAGAGATCGTCCGTGGCCTGGTAAGTGTAGCCGGAAACTGAGCAGACGAGATATACGAAGGAGGCGAGCAGCGTCTCGTCGTTGAGGATGTCCTGTACCGACATCCGGTAGGTACAGCGGCGCAGACCGCTCTCGGCGTCGATGCCCTCATCTGTAAAGTCCGTCAGATAGTCCGGCAGGAGCGCCGGCGCGCCGACAACCAGCTCCATGGAGGCGTTCAAATCGGCTTCTTCGGCTTTCGTCATCGGAATACGTTCCGGCGCTTCGCCATTGAGACGGGCATAGCAGACAAAGACGCCGTCTTCCTGCTGATAGTAGAATTCACGGACTGTTTCGTCCTCAAATTCCGCCGTGTGATCCCAATGCCGCTGGGTCAATGTGAAGTGGAAGCTGCCGTCCTGCGCGGTTTCCTGGTCGATGGTCTGGCTGAAGCCGTCCTGTGCCAGATTCATATACATCTCTTCTAAATGATAGGAGAACACTTCCGGCAGATTTTGCCGGATGGTCTCTGCCGTATCCTCGTCCGGCGACGGTTCGGTGCTCTCCTCCGTGGGGAGCTCGGTGCTTTCAGTGGGACGCTCGTTTGTACTTTCCACGGCGCGGCTCTCGGTGTCGGTCGACCCGTCGGGGACGGCGGAGGGCGTCTGACAGGCGGTGAGCAGCAGGACAAGACAGAGCAGTAACGCAAGCTTTTTCATTACGGCGCTCCTTTCAGATCGTTCTATACTCATACTATAGCATGGGGGGTGGATTGTCAAGTAAGAACAAGCGTGCGGCAATCCCGGGAAAGTGTTCAGATTTGTCATTGCGAGGATTGGAGGCGTGCGCAATACCCGCCTGAATCACATCGTTGCGAGCAGCGTCAGTTTTTACCGCGTCATTGCGAGGTTTGCGCAGCAAACCGTGGCAATCTGTCCGTTGCAGGTATGGCATTTGTGCCGTTTTACGGGAAAGTGTTCCATATCGGTACGGAAAGATTGCACCTGCAATACTCGCAGGGGGGTACGCCGCATCCGTAAGGCGGCAAGCCGCCAACGGCTGCGCAGCCCGAACAAGTCGGGTAATGACCGAAATTGGGCGGTGCGCGGCGCATTACGGGAAAGTGTTGCGCGTCGGAAGGGACAGATTGCCACGACCGACTCCGTCGGTCTCGCAATGACGCTGTTGAGAGGCAATGCAAAATCGCGGCGCGCAATGACATGAGCGGAAATATGCGACAAGCGCGCTCCTGTCGGGGAGCGCGCTTGTCCTTTGTTGCCTTATGAACTTTAATTCTGAATTCTGAATTCGCCTTACGCGGTGGGCTGGTTGGCGTCCTCGATGATCTTGACGAACTTGGCCGGGACGAGGGACGCGCCGCCGATCAGACCGCCGTCGATGTCGGGCTGCGCCAGCAGCTCGTAGGCGTTCTTCTCATTCATGGAGCCGCCGTAGAGGATTGTGGTGGCGCGGGCGTTCTTGGAGCCGAAGAGCTTACGGACGACCGTGCGGATGAGCTGGCAGACCTCCTCGGCCTGCTCCGGGGTCGCGGTGCGGCCGGTGCCGATCGCCCAGATTGGCTCGTAGGCAATAACGACCTTGCGGATCTTATCCTCGGATACGCCGGCAAGCGCGAGCTTGATCTGCATGGAGATCCACTCCTCGGTGACGTCGGCTTCGCGCTGCTCCAGGCTTTCGCCGCAGCAGACGATGGGGGTCAGACCTGCTTCGAGCGCGGCCTTGGTCTTGGCGTTGACCTCTTCGTCGGTCTCGCCCATGGCGCGGCGCTCGGAGTGGCCGATGATGACGTACTTGCAGCCGGCGTCGACGAGCATGGCGGTGGAGACTTCGCCGGTGTACGCGCCGGAGGGATTCGGATTGCAGTTTTCCGCGCCGATGCCCACGCGGGTCTCGCGCATGGCGCGGACGGCGGCGGGGATGCAGACGGCGGGAACGCAAAGGGCGATGTCGCACCAGCGACCCTTCGGAAGCAGACCCTTGAGCTCGGTCATGAACGCCTTCGTTTCGGTCGGGGTTTTGTTCATCTTCCAGTTGCCGGCGATGAGCGTCTTACGATATTTTCTGTTCATGATGTTCTCCTTTATTTGTCTTCCAGACAGGCGATGCCGGGCAGTTCCAGACCCTCGAGGAATTCGAGAGAGGCGCCGCCGCCGGTGGAGATGTGGGTGATCTTGTCGGCAAAGCCGAGCTGCTCGCAGGCAGCCGCGCTGTCGCCGCCGCCGACGATGGTCACGGCGTCCGCGTCAGCCAGCGCCTGCGCCACGGCGATGGTGCCCTTGGCGAGGGTCGGATTTTCGAATACGCCCATCGGTCCGTTCCACACGACGGTTTTCGCGGACTTGACCGCCTCTGCGAACAGAGCGCGGGTCTTTTCGCCGATGTCCAGACCTTCCATGTCGTCGGGAATCTTGTCGGCGTCAACGGTCTTGACCTCGATCGGACCGTCGATCGGGTTCGGGAAGGAAGCTGCAACGACGGTGTCGATCGGCAGCAGGAGCTTGACGCCCTTTTCTTCCGCCTTCGCCATCATGTCTTTGCAGTAGTCGATCTTCTCGGTGTCGAGGAGGGACTTGCCGACGCTGTAGCCCTTCGCGGCGAGGAAGGTGAACGCCATGCCGCCGCCGATGATGAGGGTATCGACCTTTTCCAGGAGGTTGTTGATGACGTTGAGCTTATCGGAGACCTTCGCGCCGCCGAGGATCGCCACGAACGGACGGGTCGGGTCAGCCAAAGCCTTACCCATGATGGAAACTTCCTTCTCCACCAGATAGCCGCAGACGGCAGGCAGATAGTCCGCCACGCCGGCAGTGGAAGCGTGCGCGCGGTGCGCGGTACCGAAGGCGTCGTTGACGAAAATGTCTGCCATGGAAGCCAGCTCCTTGCTCAGCTCCGGATCGTTCTTCGTTTCGCCCTTCATGTAGCGGACGTTCTCCAGCAGCATCACGTCGCCGTCCTTGAGGGCGGCGGCCTTCGCCTTCGCGTCCTCGCCCACGACGTCCTTCGCCATGATGACTTCCTTGCCCAAAAGCTCGCTCAGACGGTCGGCGACGACCTTCAGAGACAGAGCGGGGTCCCAGTCGACCTTGACCTTGCCCATGTGGGAGCAGAGAATGACCTTCGCACCGTGCTCGACGAGGTACTGAATAGTCGGCAGAGCCGCGACGATGCGCTTGTCGCTGGTGATTTTGCCTTCCTTGGTGGGGACGTTGAAGTCGCAGCGGCAAAGCACACGCTTGCCCTTTACGTCGACGGATTCCACGGATTTCTTGTTGTAGTTCATGTGTTTCCTCCTGTTAGGTTGGTATTTTTCATTTTGCCCCGGTCCTGCAGATGCGGGAAGCGGAGCTGCCGCAGGGCCTCGAAGACGCCGACTGCGACGGAATTGCTGAGATTGAGACTGCGCGCCTCCTCCCGCATGGGGATGCGGACGCAGCTTTCATAGTGCGCGTTGAGGAAGTCCTCGGGCAGCCCCTTGGTCTCCCTGCCGAAAAACAGATAGCAGCCGTCTGCGTAGTCCGCCTCCGTGTAGGCGCGCGGCGCCTTCGTGGAGAACAGGCGCATCTGCTTGACGTCGTTTTTGGAGAAAAAGTCCTCCAGACCGTCGTAGACCCGAACCTCGACCAGATGCCAGTAATCCAGACCGGCGCGTTTGACGGCGGATTCGGAAATGTCGAAGCCGAGCGGCTTGACAAGGTGCAGCACCGAGCCGGTGGCGGCGCAGGTGCGCGCGATATTGCCGGTATTCTGCGGGATCTCCGGCGCGACAAGAACGACGTTCAGCATGGCTCCTCGGACGGGCGGCAGTAGATTGCCTCGGTTTACCCTCGGCATAACGCTCCGCATTATTCTATGACAAATGAGCGCAAAATTCAACCACTTTTCTGCAATTTTCAAAAATTTTTCATACTTTTTTGAAACAAACAAACATGCGTTGCGTTTTTGGCAAAAATACGCTATACTGATTGTATAAAATCGGGAGGTATAGCGATGACGCTGCGTGAACGCCTGCGGCAATGTCTGCGGCTGTTTCTGATCTTTCTGAAAATCGGCGCATTCACCTTCGGCGGCGGCTACGCCATGATCCCGCTGATCGAGTATGAAACGGCGGAGAAACGCGATCTGGTCGAAAAGGACGAAATCTCGGACATCGTGGCGATCGCGGAGTCCACGCCCGGTCCGATCGCGATCAATTCCGCCACCTTTGTCGGCTACCGCGCGGCGGGCGTGCTCGGCTCCGCTGCGGCGACCGTCGGGGTGGTCCTGCCCTCTTTTGCGATCATCCTTGTGATCGCCTTCTTCCTGCGCAGGCTCATGGAATATAAGCTCGTGCAGTACGCCTTCTTCGGTATCCGCGCGGGCGTCCTCGCCCTGATCGTCAAGGCGGTCGTGAATTTCTGGAAGCGCGCGGATCACCGCGTCTTCGGCTGGTGCGTCATGGTCGGCGCGTTCTTATGGTCGGCGCTGACCGACTGGAGCGTCATAGGGCTGCTCGCGCTGTGCGGCGCGGCAGGCTTCGTCTACTGCGCGGTGCAGAGAAAGCGGGGGAAGCTGCCGTGATCCTCCTTGAGCTGTTCTGCACCTTCTTTACGATCGGACTGTTCACGTTCGGCGGCGGCTACGCCATGCTCCCGCTCATCCAGGAAAAGGTCGTCGCCAACGGCTGGATGGGCATGGAGGAGCTGACGAACTTCGTCGCGATCTCGGAGTCCACACCCGGTCCGTTCGCGATCAACATCTCTACCTACGTCGGCGCGGAGACCGCCGGCGTGCTCGGCGCTCTGTGCGCCACGCTGGGCGTGGTGACGCCGTCTTTCATCATCATTCTGATCGTCGCGAAAATCTACGTCCGGTTCAAAAGCAGCAAGGCGGTCAACGGCGCGATGTTCGGACTGCGCGCTGCGGTGGTCGGACTGATGGCCGCCGCTCTGTGGGGCATGCTGCAGACCGTCTTCTTCCATAGCGTACCGGTCGCGTGGGAGAGCGTCCTGCGTCCGGAATTCCTCTGCAGCGCGGTGATCTTCGCCGCCGCCGTCACGGCGGCGCTGAAAAAGGTCAGCCCTATCATTATTATTGTATGCTCCGCCGCCGCAGGCGTCGCATGCGGGTATCTGTTCGGACTGTAATTCAGAATTAAGAATGAAGAATTGAGGTATTTGCCGATTCTCCGAATTGGCAACTGAAATAGAAATCTATCAGATTTGTCATTGCGAGCATGAGGAGTCGGTTGCAGCCGCTCAAAGGGAACAACCTCGTTATTCTGCAGAATCCTCCGTTCCTGTCATTGCGAGCCTGCGTCAGCAGGCGTGGCAATCTGTCCGTCGCAGGCATGGCATGTGCGCCGTATTACAGAAAAGTGTCCCACGTCGAGACGCACGGATTGCCACGTCGCTTCGCTCCTCGCAATGACAAGGACGATGGTGCGGCGCAAAATAACGGGAAAGCATCACGCATCGGCAGGCATAGATTGCCACGCGGCCTTTCCAAGTCTCGCAATGACAGGAACGGATAATCTTGCGCATAATGCTATATCGCTGTCGGGCGAGGCCCGACAAAGGAGTTATTCCATGAAAAAGAAACGCTTTCGCCTGACGCCGGCGCGGCTGATCTCGCTCGGCTTCATCCTCGTGATCCTGATCGGCACGGGACTTCTGATGCTGCCGTTTGCATCGAAAGGGGAATCTGCCGGCTTCCTGGACGCGCTCTTCACCGCGACGAGCGCGACCTGCGTGACGGGTCTGGTCGTCCGCGACACCTTTACCGGCTGGTCGACCTTCGGGCAGGCGGTGATCCTGCTGCTCATCCAGCTCGGCGGTCTCGGCTTCATGACGGTCATCACGATGATCTCCTACGCCCTCGGCAAGCACCTCGGACTGTATAACCGCAAGATCCTGATGCAGTCGGCGGGCAATACGTCGCTGAGCGGCGTCGGCAGCCTGATCCGCCGCATCGTGCCGTTCACGTTCCTCTTTGAGCTTGCCGGCGCGGCGCTGCTCGCGATCCGCTTCGTGCCGCGATTCGGCTGGGCGCGCGGACTGTGGTTCTCCGCCTTCCATGCGATCTCCGCGTTCTGCAACGCGGGCTTCGATCTGATGGGCGCGGAAGCGCCGTATTCCTCGCTGACCGCGTTTGAGACGGATCCGCTCGTGACGCTCACGATCAGCCTGCTCATCATCATCGGCGGTCTGGGCTTCCTCGTCTGGCGCGACCTGTCGCAGAACAAGCTGCGCTGGTCGAAGTACCAGCTCCATACCAAACTCGTCCTTGCGACGACCGCGATCCTGCTGATCGGCGGATGGATCCTGTTCCTGCTTCTGGAGTCGAACGCCTCGCTCGAGGGACTGTCCTTCGGCGACAAGGTGCTGGCGTCCTTCTTCCAGTCCGTTACTCCGCGCACTGCCGGCTTCAACACGGTCGATCTCAATGCCATGAGCGAGGGCGGAAATATTCTGACGAACGTGCTCATGCTGATCGGCGGCAGCCCCGGCTCCACCGCCGGCGGCATCAAGACCACGACGGTCGCGGTGCTGATCCTGAGCACCATTGCCTCCGCCCGCGGTCACACCCGCGTGATTGCGTACCGCTACAGCATCGACCGCGACATGATCCGCCAGGCCTGCTCGATCGTCTGCCTGTATCTGATGATGGCGATCACGGCGGTCATCGCGATCTGCGCCCTTGATCCCGTGGGCGTCAAGCAGGCGATGTTCGAGGTCAATTCCGCCATCGCGACCGTCGGGCTGTCGCTCGGCATCACGCCGACACTGTCCGCGGCAAGCCACGTCGTTTTGATATTGTTAATGTATGCGGGCCGCATCGGCGTGCTGACCTTCATTCTGGTCTTCTCGGAGCGAAGCGCCGAGCCGCCCGTCGACCGTCCGAACGGAAAACTACTCATAGGATAAGGAGATCGTTATGAAATCTGTATTGGTTATCGGCATGGGAAGAATGGGTCGCCATCTGGCGCACAAGCTGGCGCTGCTCGGCAACGACGTCATGATCGCGGACAAGGATCCCGCCCTCATCGAGTCGCTTGCCGACCGCTTCACCGACTCGAGCATCTGCGACTGCACGAACGAGGCGGTCATCCGCTCACTCGGCGTGGACAATTTCGACATCTGCTTTGTCACCATCGGCGAGGACTTCCAGGCGTCGCTGGTCGTGACCAGCCTGCTCAAGAAGTACGGCGCGCGAAAGATCATCGCAAAGACCAATCAGGACATCCAATCAGACCTTTTGCGCATCATCGGCGCGGACGAGGTGATCTACCCCGAGGTCGAGGTCGCGGAAAAGCTCGCCGTCCGCTGCAACGCCAACAACATTTTCGACTACATCCCGATGCCCGGGCAGTACGCGATCTATGAGATCTCGATCCTGCCCCAGTGGGTCGGCAAAACGGTCATCGAGGTGGACGTCCGCCGCAAGTATCAGATCAACATCATGGCGGTGAAGCACGGAGAGGAAACGAACATCAACGTCGGTCCGGACTACCGCTTCCGCGAGAACGACCACATCGTCGTGATCGGACGGTCGGACGAAGTCTTCCGTCTGGCGGCGAAATAGCAAGAATTATCTTGCATTTTCAGAGAGAAGAACGTATAATATCAAGGAAATTCCGCTATTCGAGGGCTGCAAATGAACAAAGAACGGCTGAAACGCATGGTGGACCGCACGCTGGTCTACTATGTGATCATCGGCATACTCAATTTCATATTGTGTACGGCAATCATGTTCCTGCTGTTCAACGTCTACGGCTTCAGCGACCACGTCGCCCCGCTGTTCAACTACGGTCTCGGCAGTCTGATCTGGTATCTTGCCTGCCGCTACATCCTGTTCCGCAACAAGCCGCGCAGTTGGCAGCAGATCGTCCGTTTCCTGCTGGAAGTGATCGTCTGCTACCTGATCTCCTACTATATTGTCGCGCCGCTCCTTTCCAGAGTACTGCTGCCGAATCCGAGAGTGCGCAGGTTCTTCTCCTTCGGCGGCGAGGAAGAGGATATGATCCGCGGCAACTGCGAGATGACGATCGGCACGGCGGCCTACGCCATCCTGAACTATTTCGGGCAGCGGTACTTTGTTTTCAGCGGACGCTATGAGCTGCACAGAAAGCGCCGGCTGCGTGACGGCGGCAGTCCGTCCGCGGAAGAGGATACGAACGAAAAAACGTAACAGGAAAAGAGCGCCGCTGCGCATGAACAGCACCCCATTTGTTAGACAAGTATGGTATACTACTAACGAATGGGGTG
>CAMUZA010000035.1 GCA_947165085.1 uncultured Clostridia bacterium
AATTGTCCAAGGTGTTCATGTTTCTCGTTGTTTAATTTACAAGGTACACCGCTGCTTTCGCAGCCTATTCAAAAAGCGGTCTGAGCGGCTTCATCGAGGAAACTCTCCACCGCGACGCGACTTTTCGATTTTAACGCATCGATCATCATTTGTCAAGAACTTTTTTCAACTTTTTCAAGTTTTTTTCATTTTTGGCTTACTGCCCCGAAGCGCTCCGTTATTTTATCAGACATACGCCGCTTTGTCAACACTTTTTTTCATAATTTTCAGGTTTTTTTCGTTCCCCCAAGCAGTAGTGTCAAAAACGGAATTATGCCCCAAAATATAGTCATTCCGAGGGCATATATGCCCTCTGAGGCGACACTGGAGACCCATAGGCAAGCGCCGCCGACCAAAAAATTCGCGAGGGCGGCAAAATATTTAGGCTTCGGGAGGAAAACCGACAGGATTTTCTCGTTCGCCGCGCACAGCGTCCCGAGCAGGCAGAAGCCGCCCGCCGTGAGCGCGG
Organism: uncultured Clostridia bacterium; assembly: GCA_947165085.1. Lineage (GTDB taxonomy): Bacteria > Bacillota > Clostridia > Oscillospirales > Oscillospiraceae > JAZOXB01. Next base: position 509 of record CAMUZA010000035.1, read on the forward strand.
CGGAGACGAACGGCTCGAGCCGCTCCATCGCGCCGAAGAGCTTGACGCTTTTCGCGGCGGTGTAAAACGGAAACGTCTCTTCCCGCGCGACGGGCGGCGACAGACTTCCCGCCGTAACCAGCGCGGCAAGCAGCGCGAGCAGAACGCCGCCGATCAGCCAGAGCGCCGGCCTTTCCTTTCCCTGCACGCCGTCGGACAGATACAGGACGCCGACCGGCGCAAGCACGGCGGGAAACGCCGTCCAAACCGGGCGCAGCTCCGGCTTCAGCCAGGAAAGCCGCAGGTCCGGCAGCGAGAAACCCATAATGAGCAGATAAAAGCCGATCAGGAAGAAAAAGACGATCGCGCCCGCGCGCAGCACCGTGCCGCTGCCTTTCTGCGCGGCGTAGACCGCAAGCAGAAGCAGGAGCAGTCCTGCCAGCGGAAAGGCGCTGCCGGACGGGTACGCCCGGCACAGGTACGCCGCGATCCTGCCGAGCATGAGCAGATTCCAAAGCAGAGCTGCGACCAGAGCGATCCTGCCCGCAGCCGATCCAGCGGCAAGCCGGACAAGGCTCTTTTGCCTGCGCCGGCGCAGGACGATCAGCCCCGCCAGCACAGCCGCGCCCGCTGCCGCGAAAACCGCCGCCCACAGCCAGCCTGTCCGCGGCAGGATCAGGATCGCAGGCACGGTAAAGGCGGCGAAGCCGAGGGCATAATACTGCCGCGCGTTGGAGGTCACAGGCGTCCCTCCCGCAGCAGATCATACCGCACGTCCGCGACGGCACGGTCGCTTTCATGTGCGCTGAGATATTCGTTCAGTCCATTCGGATCGCACAGCTCGTTCGCTTCATAGACCTGCGCCGACGGGCGCAGGTCGCCGCTTTCCAAAATCTCCGGCAGGAGCGACGAATCGCAGACGACGAGTTGCTCCGCCGTGTCGAAAAACACGTCGCCGGACGCGCCCTCGCGCAAGGCGGCGACCGCTTCCTGCCAATTCTCCCCCTCCGCTTCGCCGATCTCGGTGACGATCTTCACGCCTTGCGGCGTTCTCGCCGCCTGCACCGTGCGGACGGGCAACAGTTTTCCGGTATCATATTCGCGGAACGGAAGCCCGAAGCTCGCGGTCAGCGCGACCGCAGCCAGGATATAAACCAATTTCATGCGCTCACCTCTGATTTTTTGCATCCAGCGGGTGCAGCGCGGGATCGCGGTATTTCTGACGAAAAAGGCGCGGCCGCAGGACCGCCCGGCAGCCGCTGACGCGGCTAAACGGCGCGAGATAGTCCACGTCCAGGCTCGTCAGTCCGGAAAGGTGCACCAGCAGGCACAGCGCGCCGAGCGTCAGCCCGAACAGCCCCGCAAAGCTCGCCAGCACCGTCAGGAAAAACCGCCACAGCCGCAAAGCGTCCGCAAAACTCCGCCCCGGCAGGGCAAAGCCCGCGATCCCCGCCGCGGCGACCACGATCAGCGCAGCAGGCGAGATGATCTTCGCCTCCACCGCCGCCGTGCCGACCACCAGACCGCCGATGATGGACAGGCTCTGCCCCACCGAATGCGGCATCGCAATGCTCGCCTCCTGCAAAAGCTCAAACGCGGCGAGCAGTCCCAGAATCTCGAAGATCGTCGGAAACGGGACGGCGTGCTTGCTCTCGATGATCGCCTGCAGGAGCGCGGTCGGCAGCATTTCGGGATGAAACGCCGCCATCGCGACGTACAATCCCGGCAGCACCAGACCGATCAGCAGGGCAAGATAGCGCAAAACGCGCAGAAACGACGCGGAGAGATAGTCCGTGCCGCGATCCTCCGGCGCGGTCATGAGCGCGCCCAGATCCACCGGCGCGAGATAGCCAAGCGGCAGGCCATCCACCAAAAGACCGACTCTGCCCTCCAGCAGTCCCTGCGCGAAGCGGTCGGTCCGCTCGGTGTACTGCAGGAGCGGAAACGCCGTCGGCCGCGAGCCGGTCACATATTCCTCCACCGCCGCAGGCGTCGTCAATCCGTCGACGTCGATCTCGCCGAGGCGTTTTTTCATCCGCTCGACGAGGCCGGGATCGGTCAGACCGTCGATATAGGCGACCGTCACGTTCGTCAGGCTGCGCCTGCCGACCTGCGTTTCGTACAGCCGCAGCGCGGGCGTGCGCAGGTGACGGCGCAGCAGGCTCGTGTTCGTGCGCACGGTCTCGGTGAAGGCGTCCTTCGGTCCCTTGACCGTGTTTTCCACCTCGGGCGCGGCGGGCGCGCGTTTCTCGCCGGTCTTCGTCTCAAAGGCGATCGCATTTTCGCCGAACAGCACGACGGTGAAGCCGTTGACGAGCTTCCTCGCCGCGTCGTCCGCATCCTCGCACGCGACCGCGACGGAATTATACACCGTGCTGTGCAGGGCGCGGTCAAAAAGCTCGTCTATCGTGCCCGCGCGGGTGTCCTGCAAAAGCGGCTTGACGACCAGCTCCGAGATGTCGCCGCCGGAGGTCAGCCCGTCGATCGCGTATACATATATAATATGTGTCCCGACGCGCAGCTCGCGGCGGTTAAAGTCGCCTGCGCCGGAAAAGACAGCCGAAATACGTTCGTCCGTGATCGCGTGCCCGTCCATACATTTTCCACCCCGCGATAGCTTGCGCAGCCGCGGAAGAAATATGCAGCATGCGGGGAGATATTCTGCGCAATGATTTCTCCCGTCGTGCACTGAAAACCGGCGCGGCAATCCGTCCGTGGCATATTTGCTCCTGCAATTCCCCGCAACGGCGTAAACGGGAGGCAATTCCGCATTCCGAATTCCGCATTGACGGAGCGTCCCGTCCGTGGTAAAATAGGAAAAACAAGAAAACGGAGGCGGCCTTGTGCAAGAGATTCTCGAATTCATCCGTCCGGCTGGTGCGGACTCGCTGACAGAGCTTGTCGCGGCGATGCAGGATGCCGCCATCGCGCACAGTCTCGATCTGAATATCGGTTTCGAGCGGATGCTGAAGGACTTCCACGCGCTGTGGATGCTCGTGCGTCTGCGCGCGGATCTGACGCGGCGGCCGGTCGGCGCGCTGCGCCTGCAGACCTTCCTGCGCAAGCCGTCCGCGATCTCCAGTATCCGCGATTTTACGCTGCTGGACGAGCTGGGCGTCTGCGGCGCGGCGATGCAGAACTGGATCCTCGCCGACGCCGGAACGCGGAAGATCATCAACCTGAAGACCGTTCCCGCGCTGTGGTCGCTGCCGACGCCGACGCCGGAGCGTACCGACGTGCTGAAAAAGGTCGCCGTGCCGGACGAGCTGACGGACGCCGCCCTCTGGACGGTCGCGCCGGAGGAGATCGACGGCAACGGACACCTGAACAACGTCGTCTACGTCCGCCGCGCCGAGGCGCTGCAAAAAGCGCCCTGTCTCGGACTGGAGATCCAGTTCGACCGCGAATGCTTCGCGGGAGAAACCCTGCGCCTGCAGACCGGCGGCGACGCCGTCCGCGGAGTCAAAGCGGACGGAAGCGAGAGCTTCCTCTGCCGCTTCCGAAAGGAGAATGCTGTTTGAAACGCTTTTTGATCGCCCTTGTGCTGCTTGCCGTACTGTGCGCCGCAGGGTGCGGCACGGAAACGCAGGATCCCGCCGCGAGCGGGCAGAATCCTATCGCGGATCGGACGCAGGGCGATCCCGCGCCGTCCGATGCTTCGCTGCCCGAGGAGGGCATCCCGCAGGAGCTGCCCGGCGTGTGGTCGAGCGCCGACGCGGGCAAGCTGATGATGAGCGAAACCATCACCTTCGGGGAAGACGGCGATCTGACCGTCACCGGCACCTATCAGGGCGGCGATATGGGCACGATTTACGGCACGTACCGCGTCGTCGGAAACACCATCTTCTGCAGCATCACCGGCGGCACGACGCCGTATCAGGTCTCCTACGCCTTCCGCATCGACGGCAGAACGCTCGTCCTGACCGACGACGACGGCGACGCGACGTACCTGCGCACGTCTTGACCGCCTGCCTCCCTGCCGAGGGAGCGAACCCCTTATAGAATAATCGTTGTACATTGACGCTTGTGGGGAGTAGAACTATCGCGTTAAGTACCGTCGGATGGGAGGTTGCCGGCGGGCGAAGGAACGTTTTGGCGTTCCGCGGTGATATTTCGCAGCCGCCCCGCTGTGTGCTTCGGCACGGGCGCCGCAGTTTTTCAACCTCCTCCCATCACAAAAGGAGGAATTTTTATGTCCGAAACCGCGAATACCCCCCTCGCCCCCGGTCTGTTCCGCACGCCCTTTTCCCGCGACTACTGGCGCTGCGCCGCGCGGGAATTCAAAAGTGTCAAAACTTTGGCGGTCGCCGCCGTGCTGATCGCCGTCCGCGTCGCCCTCAAGCCCCTGAGCATTCCGCTGTCACCGAATCTCAGCATCAACTTTGGCTTTTTCGTCAACGCCCTCGGCGCGATGATCTTCGGGCCGGTCGTCGCCATTCCGGCGGCGGCGATCAGCGACACCCTCGGCTGTATCCTGTTTCCGAACGGACCGTATTTCTTCCCGTTCATCTTGACGGAGATCGCAGGCTCGCTGCTCTTTGCCCTCTTCCTCTACCGCGCCCCGCTGACAAGCTGGCGCGTCGTCCTGTCGCGCTTCGCCGTGTGCTTTCTGGTCAACATCGTCATCCAGACGCCGATCATGCTCTGGTATTACAAGCTCATGCTCGGCAAGGACTACGCGATCTTCGACCTGCCGCGCATTGCGAAGAATCTCGTCCTGTTCCCGTTCGAGTCGCTGCTGCTTTTGCTGTTTTTGAACGCTCTGCGTCCTGTGACCTACCGCATGAAGCTGACCTACGACCCGCCGCAGAAGCTGCAGATCAGGAAGCGGCTCGTCCTTTTCGTCGTCGTGCTCTTCCTTGTCGGCGCGGCGGCGACCGGCGCGTACTACGTCTACGATTATCAAACGAACAACTTTGCCAAGGACTTCACCACGGCGGAGCGCGCGGAGTTCAACCATGCCCTTGCCGAACGGATCGGCGCGGGCGAGGACGAGCTGGTGCTGGTCAACAGGATCCACCGCACCCTCTTCCATTCGGAGCAGGACGTCACCTACACGGTTTACAAGATCGACCCGTCGATCGCAGACCCGGACGGTCTGTGGGGCATGAAGAATTCCGAGGCAAAGGAGAGCGACGTGCTGACCGTTCTGGAGGAAAACTGCCAGCTGGTCATCGACGGCAACTGAACCATCCCTCAAAACGAGCGGCTTTCGCCGCTCGTTTTTTATGTTTCCGCCGCAGTCCCTTTTGTGTCATTGCGAGGTCGCGCCGGCGACCGTGGCAATCCGTGCGTTGCAAGTTTGGCAATTGCGTCGAATTTCACAACAAACCTACCAACCGTGTCATTCCCGCAGCCGCAGGCTGCAAGGGAATCCGTCCGTTACAGGTATGGTACGTGTATCGTATTTCGGTAAAGTGTTCCGCGCTGAGAGGCACAGATTGCCACGCCGCTTCGCGGCTCGCAATGACGCGATAGGGAGACAGCGCGCGTTCCACATTCCCCGTTCCGCGCGATTTGCGGCGCGCTATGCCGCGCTCAGCACCTCCGTCAGACGGTCGGCGAAGAACTCCGCGCTGGCGATCGCCTCCCGCAGCGTGTTGCCCGCCGCGCCGACCTCCAAAAGAATCGAATTGGGCGTCAGATGCTCGTTGTACCGCTCCGAGCGCAGCGACATCTGCCGGAACGCGCCCGGTGCGCACCGCTCGCAGTGCGCCTGGATTTTGAGCGCCATGGAAAGATTGCTCTTCCAGTCCGGATGCTCCAGTCCCGCGATATCCGTCCCCATGACCAGCATGAGCCGCGCCGCGTCACGGCCGTCCAGCCGGCACGGTACCGCCAGCTCGCTGCCGTCGTCCAGCGTCACCGCGTCGCGGTGTACGTCGATGACCATTTGAATGGACGGATACTCGTCCAGATAGCGCGAAATCACCGCCGCCGTGCGCTCATAGGCGTCGTAGTAGCCCGGCTCGTCGTTGAGCGTCGTGTCGTGGACGGTCGAAATCCCGTTCGCGTTCAGCCGGTCGGCGAGCGCCTGCCCGACCCGAACGACGTTGAACCGGATATCCGTCGTGCGGTAATTGCCGAAGTATTCGTCCCCGTCCGCGGCGGTATACGCCTCCGTCGCGTGGGTATGTACGATCAAAATCAGGGGCCCGTCCGCCGTGCGGTCGAACTGCAGCGGCGCGGTGATGAGCGCGCCCGCGTCAAACTCCGCGCCGGCGGAATTGCGGATATCCACCAGGGCTGCGTCCGCCGCCGTGAACGCCGCGCCATGCGACGGCGTCTTATAATACATGACCGGAAAAATATCCTCCGCGCGCATGGCGGGCGGAGGCTCGCGTTCCTGCGCGGCAGGCGCAGCCTCCCGAAGGTCGACCGCCGACACCATCCGCAGCGCAGCCGCGGCGAGCAGCACGCCGAAGCAGACCCACCGCAGTCCGAGCTGAAATCGCGCTTTCGTAAACATGAGATCACTTCCCCGTAAAACTTATGCGACACAGGCGGAGAATATGACTGCCGCCGCCGACTTTTTGAAAATCGGCGGCGCTATGCCGCATTTCGCCGAAAAAATCGCAAAAAACAAGCGGGAATTTGTCGCCATTCTTTCCGAAAAGCGGTAGACAAAAGCGAATCCTATGGTATAATAGTATTAGTGAAATTATGCGAATTCTGCGAGAAAGGTCGTGTCCGCCATGCTTGGTCTGTCCGCTGTCATTTTCGTTCCGGACGATACCGCGAAAACCGGCTTTCCACAGCCGCTGATGCTGCAGAGCGTCCTCGGCGCGCCGCTGCTCGGCTGGCTTGCCGGAACCATGTTTGAAGACGGCGTGCAGCGATTCTTCCTGGTTTGTCACGACCGCTGGGTCGAGCAGGCGCGCAAAAGTCTGCCCGCGCAGGCGGAGGTCATGACCACGATGGACAGCAATCCGGCGGATCTGCTGCACGTCTTCCTCTCCACCGCAGACGAGGAGGAGCAGGACATCACGATCATCGCCGGTCCCGCCGCCTACGTTCCCTCATCCGCGCGCCGCAGCGGCGCGCCGCTCGGCGCCTGCGTCTACCGCGCAAACCGCGAGCTTCTGATGGACGCTCTGGACGATCAATTCATCTTTTCCCGCTTTTTGAAAGATAATTGCTCCCTTATGAGCGATTATGACGGATTTTATACGATCGACTCTCCGGCGAGTGCGCTGGAATTCGCTTCCGTCCTGCGCCGCGACCGAATGCTCCGTCTGATGAAGCAGGGTGTGGAGATCTTCGACGCGGACCAGTGCCACGTTGACCCGTCCGTGCGCATCGAGCGCGGCGCGAAGCTCTTCCCGGGAGCGATTTTGCGCGGTTCCTCCGTCATTCGCTCAGAAGCGGTCATCGGACCGTGGAGCGTGATCGAGGACTCCGAGATCGGCGAGCGCGCGGCAGTCCATGCGTCGATGGTTTTCGGCTCCAGGATCGCTGCGGACGCCCTGGTCGGACCCTACGCCCACATCCGCGAGAATGCGGAGATCGGGCGGGGCGTGCGGATCGGCAATTTTGTCGAGGTGAAGAACACGAAGATCGGCGACCGCACCTTTGCGGCGCACCTTTCCTACCTCGGTGACGCGGAGATCGGCAGCGACTGCAACCTCGGCTGCGGCACGGCGACGGTCAATTTCGACCGCGTGGAAAAGCACCGCACCACCGTCGCCGACAAGGCGTTCGTCGGCTGTCACACCGCGCTGGTCGCGCCGGTCACGGTCGGCGAGGGCGCGTATATCGCCGCGGGCAGCGTGATCACGGAGGACGTTCCCGCAAACGCCCTCGGCATCGCCCGCAGCCGCCAGTCCAACAAGCGCGACTGGGCGGCAAAGCATAAGAAATAGTGTCGTTTCTTTGTTGTTAGTGGACAACGCCGCCCCGCCGCGTCATTGCGAGCTGCCGCAGGCAGCGTGGCAATCTGTCCGTTGCTGGTATGGTACTTGTTCCGATTTATGGGAAAGTGTCCCGCGATGAGACGCACAGATTTGCACTCGCAGGGGGTAGGCCGCATCCGTAAGGCGGCAAAGCCGCCAACGGCTGCGCACCCCGCGTAAAGCTGGCAATGACAGAAACAAGATGGTGCGCGGCGAGTTACGAGAAAGCGTCCCACACTGAAACGGACGGATTGCCGCGGTTTGCTTCGCAACCCTCGCAATGACACGATGGGAGGCAACGCATTATTGCGACCGGCAATGACGCAATGGACGGTAGTTTGCGCGTCAAGTACAGGATAGCGTATTGCGCTTTGAGCGTTTTCCGTCCACGAACAACGAACAACTTAACCGGCACTTCCCACTCCCCATAAAACTGCCGCGATTGCGGCTTCGATAACTCAGAGCTATCGCTCGGAAAAAGAGAGGTAATCCAATGATCGCTCACGGAAAAGAAATCAAGGTCTTTACCGCCAACGCCAACGTCCCCTTTGCCCGCGGTATCTGCGCGGAGCTGGGTCTGGACCTCGGCGACAGCACCGTCGAATACTTTGCCGACGGCGAGGTGAACGTCTCGATCAACGAGACTGTCCGCGGCTGCGACGTCTTCGTGATCCAGTCCACCTGCTGCCCCGTCAACGACCATCTGATGGAGCTGCTGATCATGATCGACGCCTTCCGCCGCGCCTCCGCCGGTCGGATCACCGCCGTCATCCCGTACTTCGGCTATGCGCGGCAGGATCGCAAGGCAAAGGGCCGCGACCCGATTTCCGCGAAGCTGGTGGCGAATCTGATCACCAAGGCGGGCGCGGACCGCGTGCTGACCATGGACCTGCACGCTGCGCAGATTCAGGGCTTCTTCGACATCCCCGTGGATCATCTGGTCGGCAACCCCCTCTTTACCCGCTACTATCTTTCCAAATTCGACGAGACCGTCTACGATCACGACGAATTCCGCGTCGTCTCGCCCGACATCGGCTCGGTCGCGCGCTCGCGCGCCTTCGCCGCGAAGCTCCACATGGGGCTTGCCATCGTGGATAAGCGCCGGCAGCGCGCCAACATGAGCGAGGTCATGAACATCATCGGCGACGTCGAGGGCAAGACCTGCATCCTCTTCGACGACATCGTCGACACCGCCGGCTCCCTGTGCAACGCCGCCGCGGCGATCAAGGAGATCGGTCATGCGAAGGCGGTCTATGCCTGCGCGAGCCACGGCGTGCTCTCCGGCAACGCCTGCGACAAGATCGAGGAAAGCTGCATCGAAGAGCTGATGCTCCTGAACACGATCCCGATGCCCTCCATCTACACCGGCAGAAAGATCCGTCAGCTTGACGCCGCGCCGATGTTCGCCAAGGCGATTACGCGGATCTACAACGAGACTTCGATCTCGAGCCTGTTCTGATGCTGTTTCGGAAGCCCGCCTGCGACTGGCTGATCGCAGGCCTCGGAAATCCCGGCGCGAACTACGCCAAGACCCGGCACAACGTCGGCTTTCGGACGGCGGATAAGCTGGCGGAAATGCTGGGCGTGAAGATCGACCGCGCGAAATTCCGCGGTCTTTACGCACAGGCGACGTACCGCGGGCAGAAAATCGTCCTGCTCAAGCCGCAGACGTTCATGAACCTCTCCGGACTGTCCGTGATGGACGCGGCGCGGTACTTCAAGCTGCCGCCGGAGCGCATCATTCTGCTGTTCGACGATATTTCACTCGACGTCGGCCGGCTGCGCGTGCGCGCCGAGGGCTCCGCCGGCGGTCACAACGGCGTGAAGTCCGTGATCGGCGCGCTGAACAGTCAGTCCTTCCCGCGCGTCAAGATCGGCGTCGGCGCGAAGCCGCACCCGGAGTACGAGCTTGCCGACTGGGTGCTGTCGAACTTCACGAAGGACGAGGAAAAGCTTTTGCAGCCCGCTATCGAAGACGCAGCCGACGCCGCGCTGACGGTGATTGAGGCGGGCGTCCCCGCCGCCGCCGCGAAGTTCAACGGCAGGCAACCGTAGCGCGCCGGCAAACAGGAAATATAAAATGACGTGATCGACGGAAATCGGGTTTTTTCCCGATTTCCGCATTTGTGCGTTGTGCGGCGCAGCTTCTCATCGTTGCAGCGCCGGTCAAGCGACAGACGCTTCGTCTCCCCGCGTCATTGCGAGACCAGTGCGCACACTGGTCGTGGCAATCTGTCCGTCGCAGCGTTGGGATTTGTTTCGTGTTTCACAACATCTCATCTGCGGTGTCATTCCCCGCCGATGAAATCAGCGAGGGAATCTGTCCGTTGCAGGTATGGCGTTTGTGCCGTTTTACGGGAAAGCGTTCCACACCGAAATAGACGGATTGCCACGGTCGCGTACCGCGACCTCGCAATGACACGGACGGGGAGCATTTATAATTGAGCATTGCACATTGAAGAGGAGTTTTTATGGAACAGCTTTTGACTCTGCTGCGCGCTCTGCCGGACTACCGGCGGCTGGTGCAGTGCGCCGAAAAGAACAAGGTCGCGGGCGTATCGGGCGCGGCGCAGATCAACCGCTCGCACCTGATCGCGTCTCTGCTCCACGATACGCGCCGTTCCGCCGTCGTCGTCTGCCAGGATGAGATGGCGCTGCGCCGCACGCAGCAGGAACTGGCAGCTTTTCTGGGACAGGAAGCCGCCGTTCTTCCCTCGCGCGATCTGACGTTCTACAGCGCGAGCGCGATCTCGCGCGGCTGGGAGCAGCAGCGGCTGCGCAGACTCTACGAGCTGGCAAAGGGCGAATGCCCTCTGCTTCTGACGACGTGGGAAGCGCTGGCGGTTCGCACAATGCCGAAAGCCTGCCTGTTCTCCTCCGCGCTGGAGCTGCGGCTCGGCGCACAGATCTCGCCCGAAGCGATCGCCGAACGGCTGGTGCAGGCGGGCTACGCCCGCGGCACCCTCGTCGAGGGCGTGGGTCAGTTCGCGCTGCGCGGCGGCATTCTGGACGTGTTCTCGTCCGCCTGCGACGCACCCGTCCGCATCGAGTTCTTCGGCGACGAGATCGACGCGATGGGCTTCTTCGACACCGTGACCCAGCGGCGCACGGAGAATATCGAGCGTTTTGTCGTGCTTCCCGTCGCGGAGACGCTGCCGCGTCTGCACCCCGACGGCGCGGAGGGTCTATGCAGCGATCTGGACGAGCTGCAGGCCCGGCTTCGCCGCCGCAGAACGCCGAACGAGACGCTCCTGCGCACCCTCGCGGAGGACGCAGAGGCGATCCGCAGCGGCGTGAGCTTCTCTGCAGCCGACCGCTACATGGCGCTCATTTACCCCGAATTCGCCTGCGCCGCCGACTATATCCCGGCGGACGCGATGATCTTTTTCTGCGACCACGGCAACCTGCGCCGCGCCGCCTACCGCTATACCGAGGAGGAGGGCATGATGCTCGACAGCCTGCTCGAAAGCGGCGTTCTCTGCGGCGAGCTGTGCGAATTCTCCGCCGACTGGGAGAGCGTGAGCGCCGTGTGCGTCGGTCGTCCGGTCGTGTTTCTGGACTCCTTCCTCGCCTCCGGCTATCCGCAGAGCCTGCCGCCGCAGGAGCTGTGCGCGATCACGGCAAAGCAGCTTCCGTCCTACGGCGGCAACCTTGACGCGGCGATCGCCGACCTGGAGCATTACCGCAAAAACGAATTTTCCTCGCTCGTCCTCTGCGGCAACCGCAGACGCGGCGAGATCCTGGCAGAGCAGCTCAGGGAAAAGGGGCTGCCCGCGCGCCTTGCCTTTCCGCTGACCGCTCTGCCGAAGGCCGGCGAGATCCTGCTGACCGACGGCGCGCTGCCGTTCGGCATGGAATATCCGGAGCTGAAAGCAGCGATCCTGACAGAGGGTCAGCTCCTCGCGCAAAACGCGCAAAAAACGCGCAAAAAGCGTCAAAAAGCGTCAAATCGGCAGAAATTGGACTCTTTCGCCGACCTCTCGCCGGGCGATCTGATCGTCCACGAATACCACGGCATCGGGCGTTACGTCTGCATGGAGCAGATCAAGATCGACGGCGCGGTCAAGGATTACGTCAAAATCGCCTATCAGGGCACGGACGTTCTGTACGTCCCCGCGACCCAGCTCGATCTGATCGGCAAATACATCGGCGGCGGCGAGGATACGCCGGTCAAGCTCAACCGCCTCGGCGGCGATCAGTGGCAGAAGACCAAGGCGCGCGCCAAGGCCGCCGCGAAGGACCTCGCCGACGGGCTCATCAAGCTCTACGCCGAACGCAAGCGGCTGCCCGGCTTCGCCTTTGCCGCCGATACGCCGTGGCAGGCGGAATTCGAGCAGAATTTCCCCTTCGCCGAGACGGATGATCAGCTCCGCTCGATCGAAGAGATCAAGGGCGACATGGAGTCGCCGCAGCCCATGGACCGCCTGCTGTGCGGCGACGTCGGCTACGGCAAAACCGAGGTCGCGCTGCGCGCGGCGATGAAGGCGATCCTCGACGGCAAGCAGGTCGCGATTCTCGTTCCGACCACCGTGCTCGCCCAGCAGCACTACACCACTGCCGTCAGCCGCTTCCGCGGCTTCCCCGTGCAGATCGGCATGCTCTCGCGCTTCTGCACGCCCGCGCAGATCCGGAAGAATCTCGCCGACCTGCGCGCAGGCTCGCTCGATCTCATCATCGGCACGCATAAGCTGCTGCAGAAGGAGATAGAATTTAAGGACCTCGGTCTTCTGATCGTGGACGAGGAGCAGCGCTTCGGCGTGACGCACAAGGAAAAATTGAAGGAACTTTCGCGCGGCGTGGACGTCTTAACCTTGTCCGCAACCCCGATCCCGCGCACGCTGAACATGGCGCTGACGGGTCTGCGCGACATGTCCACGATCGAAGAGCCGCCGCACGACCGCTATCCGGTGCAGACCTTCGTCCTGGAATACGCCGAGCCCGTGCTGATCGACGCGATGCGGCGGGAGCTGGAGCGCGGCGGGCAGGTCTACTACCTGCACAACCGCGTCGAATCCATCGCCCAGTGCGCCGCGCGGATCAAAAAGGCTCTTCCCGACGCGGAAATCGGGATCGCACACGGCAAAATGAGCGAGGAGGAGCTGTCCGACGTCATGCAGCGCATGGCGGACGGCGATCTGCAGATTCTGGTCTGCACGACCATCATCGAAACCGGCATCGACATCTCCAACGTCAACACCCTCATCATTGAGGACGCGGACAAAATGGGTCTGGCGCAGCTGCACCAGATTCGCGGGCGCGTCGGGCGGTCAAGCCGCCACGCCTACGCCTATCTGACCTTCCGCCGCGGCAAGGTGCTCACCGAGGTCGCGGAAAAGCGCCTGAACGCCATCCGCGACTACGCAGAGTTCGGCTCGGGCTTCAAGATCGCCATGCGCGATCTGGAGATCCGCGGCGCGGGCAATCTCTTAGGCGCGGCGCAGTCCGGCCACATGCTTTCCGTCGGCTACGACATGTATCTGAAGCTGCTGGAGGAGGCCGTTCTGGAGGAGCGCGGCGAGAAGCCCGTCGAGGAAGTCAACTGCACTGCCGATCTGGACGTGACCGCCAACATCGACAAGGCGTTCGTCTCATCCGGCGAGCAGCGCATGGACCTGTACCGCCGCATGGCGGCGATCCGCTCGCAGGAGGACGCCGACGAGCTGCTCGACGAGATCGTTGACCGCTACGGTGACCCGCCCAAGGGCGCGATGAATCTGATCGCGATCGCTCTGCTGCGCGCGCGTGCCGCCGCCGCCGGGATCTCGGACATCTCGCAGAAGGGCAGAACGGTCGTCTTCACGCTGGCGAAATTCGAATTTGAGGCCGTCGCGGCGATCTGCGGGTCGGAGACGTACAAGAAGCGCGTCTTCCTCTCGCCGAACACCGAAAAACCGCAGATCACCCTGAAGCTGGCGGCGAACGAGAACCCGCTCAAGGCAGCGGAGGCGTTCGTGCGGGCGTACGCGGCAGAATAACGCGGAATTCGGAACGAATTGTTGCTTTTAGGGAATGAGCGACCGCGAAAATCAAGATCGGCGGGCAGTCCTTCTTATGAGAAAGTGTCCGAATTCTGATAGGCACAGATTGCCACGCTTGACTTCGTCAAGCTCGCAATGACGCTGTTTTACGGACTTCCGCGCGGATTTCACCGGCTCGCAATGGCACGGTTGGAGGCACTGCGTTCTCCGTCCCGCGCCGCCGCGGAAAGGGGGCGTTATTTACATAATTTTATTATGGTAAACTTTTCTGCTCGAATGACCCTGCGTGCGGAGCGGTCCGCGTCTTTGTTCAAATGACCAAATCCCGCCGATGAATTGCCAGTATTTTTTCCGATTTCTCTGTTGCATTTTGTCGATTTGCAGTTATAATATATAGTGCTAATTCAAAGTATTTTGGATATTTGCGCCGCATTTTTATGCGTGTATAGAGGAGAACGACATGGGAAAATTTGAAAAAGGAAAACGCGCGGTAAGCGCGTACAATCCGCAGATGCCTGCTGCGGATCGGGGAAATCTCTACGGACAGGCGGCTTCGCAGAAGCCCGCGCAGAAATCCGCTCCGAAAAAGGCTGCGCCGAAGAAGAAAAAGAGCGTTCTGCCGATCGTCATCGGCATTCTCGGTGCGCTGATCGTCGTCGTTGCCTGCTTGATCGGCTATCTGCTCCTGCGCGACGATGAGAAGATCGTCAACAACGTCTACGTCGCCGGCATCAACCTCAGCGGCATGACCAAAGAAGAGGCGGTCGCCGCGCTGAAGGGCGTTTCCTTTGACCACGATATGAACGTGCGCTTCTATACGCGCGGCGATGAATTCAAGATCTACACGACGACCTACGAGCCCGGCAAGGAGACCGCGACGGACATCTACGGCAATGCGCTGGAAAACGCGCAGATGACTGCCGCGATCCCGAAGGACGACACGCGCGCGACCGATACCGACGCGCCGCTCGATGAAAACGGCGTGCCGTATCTGCTGGATAAGACGCTGCGGCTGCTGCCGGAGGACGTCGCGCTGAAGCTCGATGTCGAGGGCGCGGTCGAGGAGGCCTACCGGATCGGCAGAGGCGTCGGCTCGAAGGAGAATCCGACGCGCGTCGACGTCGACGTATCGAAGCATCTGACCATCAACGAGACCTATATCCGCGACGCGATCACCAGCGCGCTTGCCGACACCAATCAGGAGGGCGTCGAAAACTCCGTCAGACTGACGAAGACGACCGTCACGGATAAGGACGGCAATCCGCAGGAGGTTGACGCGCTGGAGATCACCGTCGGCAGACTGTCGCGCAGAATTGATATCGACGCGGTGTATAAAGAAGTCGTCACCGCCTATATGAGCGCGAATTACGAGCTGCAGTACGTCTATGAAGAAACCTATCCCGCGCCGGTCGATCTGGACAAACTGTATAAGGAGAACCACTGCACCGAGCCTGTCAACGCCAAAATGGACGAGGATACCTACGAGGTCACAGACGGAAAGAACGGCTACGGCTTCCGCATGATCGACGCGATCGTCGCCCTTGAGGGCGCAAGAGCCGGCGATACCGTCATCCTGCCGCTGACGGAGATTGAGCCGGAGATCACCGGAGACAATCTGGGCGGAAAGCTGTTTGCGGACGTCCTTTCCTACTACGACAGCCCGCACGTCTACAACCCCACCAGAACGCACAATCTGGAGCTTGCCTGCCAGGCGATCGACGGCACGGTCGTCAAGCCCGGCGAGACGTTCTCGTTCAATAAGATCGTCGGCGAACGTACCGCGGAAAAGGGCTACGGCGCAGCCGGCGTCTACGTCGGCGGCGAGACCGTGCAGGAGCTCGGCGGCGGCGTCTGCCAGGTCGCATCCACGATCTTCTACTGCACGCTCAAGGCGGACCTTGAGGTCGTCGAGCGCGCCGAGCACCAGTTCACCCCGTCCTATATCCCCTGGGGCATGGACGCAACGATCTACTGGGGCAGCCTGGACTACAAGTGGCGCAACAACACGCCCTATCCCATCCGCGTTGACGCCTCCGTCTCCGACGGCTACGTGCATATCCGCTTCGTCGGCACGGATACCAAGGACTATACGGTCGAGCTGGACTACGTCGTCACCGACTACTTCTCCGCAAAAGAAGTGACCCGCGACATCTCCCCCGATATGCCGAACTACGCCAAGTATATGTACTACAAGGAGGGCGACGTGATCCAGACCGCCTACGACGGCGCGAACGTCACGACCTATCGCTACAAGTATTCCAAGGCGACCGGCGAGCTGATCTCCACCGAGGTTGTCTGCTACTCGAAGTATGACAAGCGCGACCGCGAGATCGCACATCTGGTCACGGAGGAAGAATCGACCGAGCCGACGGAGCCGACGCCCGAGCCGACAGAGCCGACTTCCGCGCCGACGGAAGCGACCGTGACCGAGTCGCCCACCGAACCGACCGAGCAGCCGACGGAGCCAACCAATCCGCCGACGGAACCGACAGAGCCGCCGACAGAACCGGCAGATCCGTAATTTGAATCATTTGTGGCGCGATGCGCGCAAGCAGGAGGATCGCCTCATACCGAGGCGATCCTCCTGCTGTTTTATGCCGCCGCGAGCATGTTGTCGATGAAGATCCCGTAGCCTTCGGTCGGGTCGTCGATCAGGACGTGCGTGACCGCGCCGATCAGCTTGCCGTCCTGCAGGATCGGACTGCCGCTCATGCCCTGCACGATGCCGCCGGTCAGCGACAGGAGCGTCGGATCGGTCACCTTCAGGAGCAGGTTTCGATCCGCGCTGTCATTGGGATAGACCGCGGAGATCTCCACCGCGAATTCCTCGACCTGCCTGCCGCGCACGTTGGCGCGGATGGTCGCTGCGCCCGGGTGGATCTCGCAGGGTTTCGCCGTCTCGATCGCCGCGCCCGCGCCCGGTTCGATCGTGCCGAAAATACCCTGCGGCGTATTTTTCTCGATCACTCCGCACTGTCCCCTGCCGCAGATCGCGCCCTGCAGGGATCCGGGCGCGCCCGCCGCGCCCCTGCTGACCGCGGCGACTTCGGAGGGCAGGACCGCGCCGCTGCGGATCGGCAGCAGCGCCGCGCCGTCGTTCACGCCGTGTCCCAGCGCGCCGAAGGTCCCGTCGTCGGGGTCGTAATAGGTGACCGTGCCGATGCCGGTCACGCTGTCGCGCACGTAGATGCCGAGCCGCCAGCCGTCCGCCGTCTGCAGCGGCGAGATGGTAAACGATTTTTCCTCGCCGCCGCGCAGAACGCCGAGCTCAAGCGGCGCGCCGTGCGACGCCTGTACCGCCGCGCCGACCTGCCGGGCGTCTTGAATCGGCTGCCCGTTAATATTGATAATGATGTCGCCCTGTCTGAGCCCCGCCCGCTGCGGGACCGTGTCGGAGAATTCAACGATCGCGACGCCGTCCGTCTGCAGCGACAGACCGATCGTATTGCCGCCGGGGATGAGCTGCTGCGCCGACGTCGAAAAACAAAGCAGCAGGAGGAGCAGTCCTGCCGTCGTCATACGATAAAAATGCTTCATATTTCGCCTCCCGTTCCCGTTTGAATTGCTTTTTCCGCGAAAATAGTATTGCTCGAAATCGCTCGAACATTGTTCCCAAATCCTTGCGCATTTGCCTTGTCAAAAAATGAAACCGACTGCGTTCGCTGAATTTGCGGACGCAGTCGGCGTTGCTTTTTTCCTAAATTTCCAAAAATTCGTGCACGGGCAGCCATGCCGTCAAAGCGGTTCGGAGCATGTCGACCAGATCGGGCGAAAAGAGGATGTCGTCCGGCGGACGGTCCTCGATCGCCATAAGATTTTTCAGGGTATAATACTTCAGAAGCCGGTCGTCCGGACATGGCTTCGGCTTTGCGTAGTGATCGCCGTCGAGCGGGATCCCGCTGACTTTTTCCGCCTTTTTTACCAGTTTCAGGAAGCGATCCGGCTGTTCCGCCATGCGCGTTCTCAGCTCCTGCATCTGCGCGGCGCGGGTGCAGTAGAGCAGGAAGCCGTAGCGGTAGCCCTCCGGCCGCACCTCGAAGCAGAGGCAGGGATGCTCCAGAATTCCGCCCTTGCTCTTGCGCTGGAAGCAGAACCAGAGACTGTCCTTGTAGAAGGTCGCCGGGTGCATGCGCATGTCGCGGTAAATTCTGGAAAGATGCAGCTCCAGACCCGGCGCCTCGGCGAAGCTCGGGGCAAGCGCCTTTGCCAGCGCCTTCATCGGCTCGTAGAGCGTCTGCTGATACTGCATTTTGTGTTCCGCGAACCATTCGCGGTTGTTGTTGAATCGAATGCCCCAGAGAAAGTCGAAGGTCTCGGGGGTAAAGCCGGTAAATTCCATTGTATCCTCCAGTTTCGGGCGCGGACGCCGCTCCCTACGAATTGTTGTCGAACTGGCTGTTGTACAGCTCGGCGTAGAAGCCGCCCCGCTCCAGAAGCTCGCGGTGCGTGCCGCTTTCGACGATGTCGCCGTCGCGCATGACTAAGATCAGATCGGCGTCGCGGATCGTGGACAGGCGGTGGGCGATGATAAACGACGTGCGGTCTTTCATCAGCGCGTCCATCGCTTTCTGGATCTGCAGCTCCGTGCGGGTATCGACGGAGCTGGTCGCCTCGTCCAGAATCAGCATCGGACGGTCGGCGATCATCGCGCGGGCGATCGTGAGCTGCTGCTTCTGTCCCGCCGAAAGATTGACCTGGTCGTTCAGGACGGTGTCGTAGCCCTTCGGCAGCGTGCGGATGAAATGATCCAGTCCGACCGCCTTGCAGGCGCGGCGCATCTTCGCGTCGGAGACGTCCTTCTCGCAGTAGACGAGGTTTTCGCGCACGGTGCCCTCGAAAAGCCAGGTGTCCTGCAGGACCATGCAGAACTGGTCGTGGACGGCCTGCCGCGTCAGCGCGCTTGTCGGCACGCCGTCGATGCGGATCTGTCCGCCCTGCAGCTCGTGGAAGCGCATGAGCAGATTGACCATCGTGGTCTTGCCCGCGCCGGTCGGTCCGACGATGGCGACCTTCTGCCCGGGCAGCGCCACGGCGGAGAAGTCGTGAATGACGATCCGGTCGGAGTCCTCGTAGCCGAAGCGGACGTGGTCGAACTCGACCAGACCGCGCGTCTGCGGCAGGGCGGTCTGCTTGCCGGACTCGTCGGAAAGCTCCTCGGCGTCCAGGAATTCAAACACGCGCTCGCCCGCCGCCGCCGCGGACTGCATCGCCTGCATCGACTGGGCGATCTGGGAGAGCGGCCGCGTGAAATAACGGATGTAGATCATAAAAGCGACGATCGTGCCGAAGTCGGTCTTCCCGTGGAAGACCAGCGTTGCGCCGACCACGCAGACGGCGACGTAGCCGAAGTTGCCGATAAAGCCCATGAGCGGCGGCATCAGACCGGACAGGCACTGGGCGCGGAAGCTGCTGTCGCGCAGATTCTCGTTCATCTGCAAAAACGCCGCGCGGGCGGCGCGCTCGCCGTTGTACGCCTTGACCACGGTGTGTCCGGTGTAGATCTCCTCGACGTGTCCGTTGATCTCGCCCAGATGCTTCTGCTGCCGGAAAAAGAACTTCTGGCTGCGGCTCATGATGAGCGACATCAGACCGAAGCCGAGGACGGTCGCTGCTACCGCGGTCGCGGTCATGATGAGATTGTTCAGCAGCATCATCACGAGCGAGCCGATCATCAGGGTCGCAGAGGTGACGAGGTCGCTGATGCTCATATTGATCGACTGCGCGACCGTGTCGACGTCATTCGTCACGCGCGAGAGGATATCGCCCGTCGCGGTGCGGTTGAAGTACCACATCGGCAGGCGGTTGATCTTGCCGGAGATGTCGCTGCGCATGCGCTTGGCGATCCGCTCCGTGAAGGTCGCCATGATCGCGCCCTGCGCCACGGACAGTCCCATGCTCGCGACGTAGAAGCCGATCAGCAGCAGTCCGGTTCGCGCGATCGCCGCCATGTCGATGCCCGTCATCATGCCCGCGGTAATCAGATTCGTGATCTCCTTGAGCTTGGAAGGTCCGAGCAGGGTCAGGATCGTGCCGGCGAAGGCGAAGATCAGCGCCAGGATCATCACCGTCAGGTGCCTGCGGATATACAGGATCAGCCGTTTCCACGTGCCGAGGAAGTCCTTGGAGCGTTCGGGCTTCTCCATTCGTTTCATCTGTCTTCCCGCCATTACTCCAACTCCTCCTTTGAAAGCTGTGAGTAGGCGATGTCCCGGTAGACCTCGCAGGACGCCATCAGCTCTTTGTGGGTGCCGGAGCCGGCGACGCGGCCTTCGTCGAGGACGACGATGCAGTCGGCGTCGCGGATCGTGCCGATGCGCTGGGCGACGATGATCCGGGTCGCGTCGGCGCAGGCGCGGTCGAGCGTCTCGCGCAGCGCGCGGTCGGTCTTGTAGTCCAGCGCGGAGAAGCTATCGTCAAAAATCAGGATCT
>CAMUZA010000036.1 GCA_947165085.1 uncultured Clostridia bacterium
CGTGTTCTCGATCTTCGCCAACCCGAACATCATGGCGGCGTATATGCTCCTGTTTGCGCCGATGGCGATCGGCAGAGCCTATACCTGCAAAACGCCCGCGGCGCAGGCGTTCTTCTGGCTCGCCGGCATCTGCATGTGCCTCGGCTGCCTGTTCACGATGACGCGCGCTGCATGGATGGCGCTGGCGATCGCAGCGGCGCTGTTCGCCCTGATCGTCGACCGCAGACTCTTCGCCATCATGCTTCTTGCGGGGATCGCGGCATGCTTCCTGCCCTTTGTGCGCAGCCGCATCGGCTATCTGTTCACCCCGCAGTTCCAGGAGTCCAACGCCAGAGCCGGCCGCGGCAAGCGATGGGAGACTGCCTTCGGCTATCTGGACGAGCATTACGCCTGGGCCACGGGGCTCGGCTACGGCATGTTCGGCGGCGCGGTCGCGGCGCAGAATCCGATCAACCCCGACTACAATTATATGTACGTCGATAACTACTATGTGAAGATCCTGGTCGAAAACGGCATCGTCGGACTGACCGCCTTCCTGACGAGCGTTCTCGGACTGCTCTGGAACGGCGTGCGCGCGGTCGCGCGGTCTTCAAGAACGGGCGACAAGCCCCTGTGCGCCGGCATGTTTGCCGGTCTGGTCGCGATCCTGATTCACAGCTTTTTCGAAAGCCTTTGGGAAGAGCCGTATATGATGGCGCTGTTTTTCGCCGTCGCGGGCATGCTGACCTTTGCGGGCTTTTTGAACAGAGAAAAGGAGGAACTCCTATGAAATGCATGCTTTGCGGCAAGGAAAATCCGGAAGACGCCCTGTACTGCGGCGGCTGCGGATGGCCGCAGAAGAAACAGAAAAGCAGCCGCGGCGGACGGATCATCGCCTTCGGCATGGCGGCGGTCGTGCTGCTCGCCGCGCTCGCAGTCATTTTCTTCGCGCCCGCGAAGACGGATCCCGCCGCGCCCACGAGCGGCGAAGACGCCGTGACGGAACCTGCTGCGGGAACACCCACCGAGCCGACGGCAACCGAGCCGACGGACAGCGAAGAACCCGAGCCGCCCGCCGCGCTCGACAGGTACGGCGAAAAAGTAGCGGAGACTTTCGTCGTGCTGTACTGGGAAAACGATATGCCGACGCTGGAAACGCTGGTCGAATACCACCTGTTCAACTACCTCGAGGAAGAGCTGGACACTGGCAGACCGCTTGCCTGCACTGCCAAAGCGGGACAGTCCGCTCCGTGCGACAGCGAACGCATCATGAGCCTGCAGATGTCCCTCGGCGTCAACATCACCGAGGCGTACGCCGTCACGGTAGACTATGAGACGGCGGAGAAGTCCGGCAGCACCGTCGTTACGGTCGGCAAGGTCGACGGAAGCTGGGTCGTGATATCCTACGTTCCGTTCTATGACGATTGAGGAGGCGGGAACGATGATTTGCCAATATTGCGGAAAAGAGATCGAAGAAGGTCTGACCTTCTGCACCAACTGCGGCGAGCCGCTGACAGAGGACGCGACCCGTCCCGTTCCCCGGCAGAAGCCGTCCGGCGTACTGGGTCCCGTTTTGATCGTCCTCGCCTTTGCCGCGGCCGTTGCGGTCGCCGCGTGGCTGATCTTCTTCCGGGGCGCTGCGCCGCAGGGAGAAAAAGAACTGCCCGCGCAGACGGAGCCGACCGCGCTGACGGAAGCCCCGACGCAATCGGAAACGCCGACGGAGACGGAAGCGGAGGAAGAAATCGAGATCCCGCGGGTCGTCGTCGATGAAGCGGCTTATAAAACAATGGCGGAGGACTATGCGCAGGCGATCCTGCTGCGCGATCTGGATACGATCGGCGGGGAAACGCATCCGCTTTTGAAGGAGGCGTTCCTCGGGAAGTTCGGCAGCACGGATTTCGTCTTTGAGCGCTGCGTGGTCCGTGCCGACGAAATGCGGAAGCTGCGCCGCGCCGAGGAGCGCGCCCATGAAGCCGCGCTGCGCGGGGAATTCGGCGTCGATCTGTTCATCCAGGACGCTTACGCGGTCACGGTGGACTTTGACGCGGACTATCAGGGCAAGACCTACGGCGGCGCGATCGTCGTCGTGGTCGCGGATATCAATGACGAGAACAACGTCGCGCGGCACTACGTCATCATGTCCAAGCTGGACGCGATGGACGAGGCGTTCTATGAGGACCATTTCGCTCCGGGCGACCACTATTTTGACACCCACTCGGAAGAGTAACTGAGGAGACAGAGATATGGAAAACGAGAATTTGACGCCCAATCCGGGACAGCAGTGGTTCCACGCCCCGCAGACGCTGGAGCAGCCGCCGCAGCCGCTATACCCACAGCCGGAACAGCCGGTGTGCCCGCAGCCGGAGGAGCCTGCGTATCAACCGCCGGAGCAGCCTGCGTATCAACCGCCGGAGCAGCCGGTAGTTCAGCCGCCGCAGCCGGAATATCCGCCGCAGGAGCCGGTCTATCAGCCGGAGCAGCCGGTAGTTCAGCCGCCGCAGCAGGCAAACCTGCCGCCCGAAGCGGTGAAGCCGAAGAAAAAGACCGCAAAGTGGAAGATCATCGTGCCCGTCGTGGCGGGCATTCTGGTGCTTGCCCTTCTGGCGGGCGCGTATTTCCTCTTCCTGCGCAGGGATCCGAACGCCGCGCCCGACGGCGAAGGCATTCTCGGCACCTGGCGGTTTGACGGCGGCTATCTCAACGACGAATACGTCGCCGGGGCAGACGCAACGCTGTATGTGTACGACGATCAGACCGCGAAGCTCGTCATTGACGGCGAGCAGACCGCGTTCACCTGGAAGCCCGTCGAAGGGACGCAGGGCGAGGAGCGCTTCGAGGCGACCGCGGAGGACGGGACGGTCTGCACATTCCGCTATTTCACGGATCCCGAAGACAGCTATTGCGGCGATCTGCAGTTGTACCGCAGCGAGCAGAATATGCTCTATTTCATCAAATAACACGGAGGCAATCCCATGATTTGCAGGCAATGCGGCAGCGAATGCGCCGAGTCGTCGATCTATTGCGGCGCATGCGGCGCGCTGCTGCCGGACGACGTGCCGAAGAAACGCGGCGCTGCGGAGAAATCGACAAAAAGAAAAAGAAAAAAGTTGTCCCTTCTGCAGTGGATCGCGATCGGCACGGCGCTGCTTGCGATCGGCGTTGTCCTGTTCCTGGTTCTGCGCAGGACGCCTGCAGAGGCGATCCGCCTGACGCAGAACGAGATGTCGGTCAAGATCGAGGCGGTCGTCCAGCTCACCTACAGGCTCACGCCCGAGGACGCGGACGACGAGGTGCATTGGTCGTGCAGCGACGAGGGCGTCGCCACGGTGGAGAACGGACTGATGACCGCCGTCGCCGAGGGCGACTGCGTTATTACGGCGGAGACGGACAGCGGGTGCAAAGACATGTGCTATGTGCGCGTCCTGCCGCCCCTGCAGCCGCAGGAGAAGGAGGCGACCGGCTACCGCAAGCTCTATGCCTCCACACCGGACGCTACGACGAACGGCAAGACGTCCTATGACCACAACGGCACGGCGTACGCGCTGTCGCTTTACAGCGACCTGACCGGACATCTGTACTGCCCTGACGGCTCGTGGTGGCTGACTTGGTCGTATTCCCATACGGAAGCGCCGCGCTATTTCTTCGACGCGGAGCTGTCAAACGGCGAAAAGGTAACGATCACCTATAACGCCGATAGCGGGCATTCAATGTACGGCGTCGTGACCGTTCTGATGGAAAACGGCACGCTGTGGTCGTTCCATTAGGATATATTGAAACGAGGCGCACGCCGTGCACCTCGTTTTTTTCATTCTCATTCCGCCTTCTCGCGGCATACGCGGCGCTCGGCGCGGTTGCCGGTCGCGCTTCCGTTGATGACCGGCAGCTTCGGGTCGCGCAGATCGCTGTGACGCTCCGGCTGCTTCGGATCCTCGTTCATAAACATCACCCTCCCGACTGTAGTTTGGTCGGGAGGGCGCTTTTTATGTATGCTTAATAGCGCAGGAAGCGCCGCAGCCGCGCTTCCGCACGGTGCAGCGTGCGGCAGACGGTGGAGCGGCTCACGCCGCGATCCTTGGCGACCTGCGCCTGCGTTTTGCCGCCGTAGTAGACCGCCAGCAGCACCTCGCGCTGCTGCTCGGTCAGCTCGTCGCGGATCACGCGCCGGATCCTGCGCAGCTGCACCTGCCGCGGTAGCCGGATATCGGAATAATCAGAGAGTATATTTATCATCGCGCCAAAAGCTCCTTTCATAATAGTGCGCTGTCAGCTCCGCCAGCTCGCGGCACTGCGTCAGGATCCCTGCCAGGAGCGCGATCTCGTGCCGCAGCGCGGCGCGCCGCTGCGGCTCGTCCGCGGTCTTCAGCGCCTGCCGCAGAAGCCGCAGCTTTTCGCGCAGCGGGATCGCCGCCTGACGGTAGCCGTCGGATAGCTCGGACAGCTTCATACGATCACTTCCAGCGCCGTCCGGAAGTAGTCGCGCGCGTAGTCTGCCAGGCAGTCCGCGCAGACGCACAGCCCGTTCAGACGGTAGCAGACGTCGCCGCGATCCAGCTCTTCGCCGCAAAGATCGCAGCAGCACTCGGTTTTCGTACCGGTCAACCGGATTCACCTCCCGTCGGGATTTGCACGGAGCTCTGTTTGTCAGCCTCGTGATACAGCTTATCCAAGCGGGACAAATTGTGACCGAAAAACCATATTAAGGAGATTAAGAATGAAAACGCCGAAGAAAACTGTAAAAAATTATTTCCAATTATTTCCAATTCCTACACAGAAAGTGTACTACACGGAGCGTGTAATGTCAAGTGTTTTTTTCGCGCCGTCAAATAGTTACAAATTGCGCGTAGAGCGCATGGTACGGTAAATGCACAAGAAGGGAGGGATTTGAATGCTCGGCGCGAGAATCGCCCTGCTGCGGCGGCAGGCGGGTCTGTCGCAGCGCGCGCTGGCGGCGGCGCTGAAGATCAGTCCGAGCGCGGTGGGGATGTACGAACAGGAGCGGCGCGTTCCGTCCACTACGCTGCTGGTGGAGATGGCGCGGCTGTTCGGCGTTTCGACGGATTTTTTGCTGACCGGCAGAGCCAAAGCCGCCGACAAACCCCTCCTGCACGCCCTGACCGAACGATTCCGCAGGCCGTTGCGCACGCAGGACGGCACGCCCCTCGCGCAGGAGGACGCCGCCCTCCTGCTGAACACGATTCTGACAGCGGGGGAGTTGACGGACGGCGAAAAATCGGTTATCATGGAGAAAACCGCTGGAGGGAACGCCATGACAGACGAGGAATACATGCGCGCGGCATTGGCGCTGGCGCAGGAAGCGGCGGCGGAACGGGAAGTGCCGGTCGGCTGCGTGATCACGGACGGCGAGAGGATCGTCGGGCGCGGCAGAAATCGCCGCGAGCGCGGAAAAAACGCGCTGTATCACGCGGAGCTTGAGGCGATCGACGAGGCGTGCCGCACGCTCGGTGGCTGGCGGCTGTGGCAGTGCACGATGTACGTCACCTTGGAGCCGTGCCCGATGTGCGCCGGCGCGATCATCAACGCGCGCGTGAAGCGGCTGGTCTACGGCGCGCCCGACAGCAAGGCGGGCTCCTGCGGCACGCTGACCGATCTGTTCGCCCTGCCCTACAACCACCGGCCCGACGTCACGCGCGGCGTGCTGGAGGACGAGTGCGGTGCAGTCCTGCAGGACTTCTTCCGCGACCTGCGCGAAAATCCGCCTGTGAAGACGTGGAAAAAGCCTTCCCCTTGAGGGGGAGGCGTCCGCTTTTTATGTTAGCAATTCCGCGGGAAATGAGATATAATAGTCAAAAAGCACAAGACAGAAAGAGTGGTAACATGAGAACCTCCGGCATTCTGATGCATATTTCCTCCCTCCCGTCGCCCTACGGGATCGGCACGCTGGGCAAGGGCGCCTACCGCTTCGCGGACTTCCTGCACGCGGCGGGACAGCGCTGCTGGCAGATCCTGCCGCTCGGTCCGACAGGCTATGGCGACAGTCCCTATCAGTCGTGCAGCACCCACGCGGGAAATCCGTACTTTATCGATCCCGATGCTCTGGTCGAGGACGGACTGCTCCTGCCGCAGGAGGCGGCGGAGGTCGCGAACGCCGTGCGCGGCGAGCGCGTGGACTACGGCTTCCAGTACGCGACGCGCCTTGCGCTGCTGCGCAAAGCCTTTCTGCGCGGTGCGGACCGCTTTGCGCGCCAGATCGACCTGTTCCGCCGCGAGCAGCCCTGGGTCGACGACTACGCGCTGTTCATGGCGATCAAGCGCAGCCGGAACATGGAGCCGTGGAACGAGTGGCCGGAAGAGATCCGCCTGCGCAAGCCGTCCGCGGTGCAGACCTATGCGACTGCGCTCGCGGAGGACATGAATTTCTTTATTTTCGTGCAGTTCCTCTTCTTCCGGCAGTGGAACGCGCTGCACGAGTACGTGCGGGCGCTTGGCATTGAGATCATCGGCGACCTGCCGATCTATGCCCTCTACGATTCGTGCGACGTGTGGGCGAATCCCGCGCTGTTCCAATTGGATGAGGACGGAACTCCCACGGCGGTCGCCGGCTGTCCGCCTGACTGCTTCTCCGAGGACGGTCAGCTCTGGGGCAACCCGCTCTACGACTGGGACAAGATGCGGCAGGACGGCTACCGCTGGTGGAAAGCGCGTATCCGCACGGCGGCGGAGCTGTACGACGTGGTACGCATCGACCATTTCCGCGGTCTGGAGAGCTATTGGAGCGTGCCCTACGGCGACGAAACGGCGCGGAACGGCAAGTGGATCAAGGGTCCCGACGCGGACTTCGTCCGCATGCTGCACCGCGAATTCCCGGACCTCAAGCTCATCGCAGAGGATCTGGGGTTCCTCACGCCCGAGGTCGTCGAGCTGCTGAAGCTGTCCGGCTATCCGGGCATGAAGATTCTGGAATTCGCCTTTGATCCGCGCGAGCCGAGCAACTACCTGCCGCACCGGCTGGAGCGCAACTGCATCTGCTACAGCGGCACGCACGACAACGAAACGCTGGCGCAGTGGTTCGCGGGGCAGAGCGAGGACGTGATCGAATACGCCTGCGAATATCTCGGCGTGTCCGACCGGAAGGATCTGCACTGGGCGATCCTGCGCGCCGGCATGCGGAGCGTCGCGGATACCTTCATCGCGCAGATGCAGGACTATCTCGAGCTCGGCGCGGAGGGGCGCATGAACGAGCCGGGGACCTGCGACGGCACCAACTGGACGTGGCGCGTCGACGAGCGCATGCTCACGCCGGCGCTGGCGAAGAAGCTCAAGCGCATGGCGGCGCTGTACGAGCGCGGTTTGTGAGATACACAAACACGAAAAAAGCTCCGAGATCATAATCTCGGAGCTTTTCCATACGGTCAAAAAAGTCCGCAACCGTCAAAAGCGGTCAAGCATTTTTGCAAGCAGCGTTTGTCGAGCTGCTTTGAAGGATTGGCGGAACTCCAGACTTTTGTGGTTTGACAATGCCTGTTTCGCAAGGATTATGACTTACTGCGCTCCTCGCGACCTACCGTTCCTGTGTACGCCGACGGCCGCGAGGTCCCTGTCGTCCGCCCTTTTTGAGAGCGATGCCGGCGCGCAGGGCATAGCGCTCAAACGTGATTCTCGGTTTTGTGTACGCTTTCTTCTTCTGTAGAATACACCACCCGAAAACAGAACGGAAACCGGTGCGAAAGCACTCCGCGCCCTTTTGATCATAACGTATTATATGCGGCGGCTAACGCCCTGCCGCGGTTTTGCGAATGATTTGACAAGATTCGCACAGACAACGATATTTATATTGCGAATCTGACGCAGCTTTGGTAAAATATACAATAACAGCATAGAAATCATATCAAATTTTGATTATTTGCGTTTACTTCTACGGTTTTTCGGAGGACGCCATGAGCCTGTCTTTACTTTTGGTCTATTTTGCGGCGGTGGTGCTGTTTTTGCTTCTGCTGCTGTCGCTGGGCTTTCAACCGCGCTTTTTGACGCGGATCGCGGGGATCCTGCTGCTCGTGGCGGGGATCTCCGGCGCGCTCCTGTACGGCTACGGCTATCACGCGCTGTGCGCGAATCTGCCGCAGGCGGTGGTGCGGACGGTGTTTTCCGTCTTTTGCATGTTCCTCGGCAGAAACGAGATCAGCGCGGTGTCCGCCGTGCCGCTTTTAGCGCAGCCGGGGATGCAGATCGCGCTCTATCTGACGCATTTGCTCGCGCTGTACTGCACTGCCAGCGCCGTGGTCGGCACGATCGGCGCGCGGCTGATCCGCACGCTGCATCTGCTGCTGTCCCGCCGGGGCGATCTGAGCCTGATCTACGGGGTGAGCGACGAGACTCTGCGCTTTGCGCGGGAGCTCCCCGGGCGGACAAAGCTGATCTTTATCGACGCCGGCAGCGGCGCCGCGCCGGAGCAGGAAATCCTGCATATGGGCGGCGTGCTGTTTCAGGACGAGGCGGCAAAGTCGGCGGGGAAGGAGCTTCTGCGGCGCATCGGCATGCGTGCCGGGAAGCGACGCCTGACGGTCTACGCGATAGACGCGGATCCCTCCGCCAATCTGCGCTTTGCCCATGCCTTGCTCGCTTCGCTGGAGCAATGCGGCATCCGGGCGCAGCAGACGGCGCTGACGCTGATCCTGCCCGATGAATCCGCCGGCGCTGCGCTGCAGGCGGCGGACGGGCGCTTCGGCTACGGAAGCGTGCTGGCGTATGAGCGCGAGACGCTGCTTGCCCGGCAGATGATCCGCGCGTTCCCGCCCTGCGATACGATGCGCTTTGACGGGCAGGGCAGAGCGGAGGAGGATTTCGAGGCGCTGATCGTCGGCTTCGGAAAGACCGGGCAGGCGGTGCTGCGCGCACTTTTGATGAACGGCCAGTTCATCGGAAGCCGCTTCCGCGCGACGGTCGTGGCAAAGGACTACGCCGCGCAGGCGGGCAGCTTTTTCAGCCGTTACCCTGCGCTGCGGGAGCAGTATGACGTCACCTTTATCGACGCCGATGCGAAAAGCGTCGTCCTGTATGAGCAGATCGAGCGCATGAAAACGACGCTGAACTACGTCGCCGTCTGCGCGGGCGACGCGAAAGAGACCGCGGAGATCGCGGTGGAGTTCGCCGCGCTGTTTGAACAGCGCAACATCAGCGCACCGATCGTGCAGTGCTGCGCGTCGGTTCTGCGCAGGAACGCCGGCCGTCATGGGCGCGCCGTGACGATCCCGCTGCTGACTGCGGAGACACTCTGCAGCGACCGTATGGACGAGCGGGCGATGCTCCTCAACTGCAGCTATCACGGCGCGCCTTTGACCGGCGCAGCGGCGCTCTGGAGCGAGTGCGGCTATTTCAGCCGCATGAGCTGCCGGGCGAGCGCGGACTTTTCGGACGCGCTGCTTCGCTCCGCAGGCATCGACCCTCAGAGCGCGTCTGCGCCGGAGCTTGCGCTTCCGGAGAAAGTGCTGGAGAATCTCGCGCAGACCGAGCACCTGCGCTGGTGCGCGTTCCACTGCGCGATGGGCTACCGCCCGATGCCGGAGGAAGTCTGGCGGGAACGGGCGGAGCTGTACCGCAAAAAGCGTGAACAGAACGAAACGCCGCCGCAAATCGGCAAGGATCCGGAGCGGCGGCTGCACGCCTGCCTGACTGATTGGGACGCCCTGGACGCTCTGTCCCGGCGCGAAAACGAGGTCACGGGCGGCATGGTGGACTACAAAGAATATGACCGCCAAAACGTGCGGATGCTGCTGTCGCTCCTGCGGCAGGAGGGAGGTTTCCATGCGTAAAAAATGGCTTTGGACGGCGGTGCTGATACTGTTTGCGGTACTGATCGCTCTGCTTTTAATTGTTGAATCCGGCGCGCCGGATGCGACGATCACCTCCGTTCCGTCGGCGCTGTGGTATCTGCTGACGACACTGACGACCGTCGGCTACGGCGACTGCTATCCCGTGACCGCTGCGGGCAAGGTGATCGGCGCGGTATTCCAAATCATGAGTATTGGCCTCTTGGGTCTGTTGATCAGCCTGCTGGCGACTTACCTGCGCACGGCTGCGTGGGAGCGGCTGCGTCTGTCGCTGCTTTCCGGCAGGACATGGTATATCTTTTCAGAGAAAAACGAAGCAAGCATTTGCCTCGCGGAGGCGCTGACAGAGGAAGACCCAAAAGGCGTTCTTCTGTTTGCGCAGACGAAAGACGACGTGCCCGTCGGAAGAGCGTCTGTGCTTGGCGCGGAGGAGCTTTGCCGGCGGAAAAAGAACGGCGATTTCTGCCTGTTCTGCGTGTCAGACCGGGATACGGAGAACGAAAGGCTCGCGAACAGCGTCGAAAACGGGCGCGTCTACTGCAAAAGCGCCTGCTTTTCTGAGCGCATGACCGAGCATCGTCAGCGGTTTGATCCGGCAGAGCTCTGCGCGAGGGTGTACTGGAATCGCTTTCCGCTCCGTTCGCCGGAGGAAACGATTCTGCTGATCGGTGACGGCCGCTGGGCGGAGGGGATTCTGCTGTACGGTCTGCTGCGCAATATCGTTGATCCGGCGCAGCGCGTCCGCTACGTCTGCGCGGGCGACTACGCCGATTTTCTGCGGCGGCATCCGCAGATCGAACGGGTGCTGGAGGTCGATCGGAAATACGGCGGCAAGGACGAACTGCGCTTCCTGACGTATTGGGACGAGGATCCCGCCCTGCTGGAAGCGGCGGATCGGATCGTCTTCTGCGGGCGCAGCGAGGAGCAGACCCGGCGGATACTGACCCACCTGCGGCGCTGCTTCGCCGTTACGGGAGCGGTCCACGCGCGGCTGTCCGCCGCCGTCGACGGGGCGGAATGCTTCGGGGCGGCAAACGAGCTGTATACGCCGGAATTGGTAATGCGCGCTTCGCTCTCCACGCTCGCGGTCGAGCTGAACGAACGATATCGTAAGGAGAATCCCGGCGCGCCCGGATGGAATGAACTGAGCGACTTCGCAAGACGGTCGAATCTCGCCGCGGCGGATCATTTCATGACGAAGGTTCGCGTGCTCGCGCAGAAGTACGGCGCGGAAACGGCGCTGAATACGCTGCTCGAACGCTACCGGAACGCCGCGCCGGAGGAGAAGGACCGCTACCGGCGGATCGAACACGCCAGATGGTGCCGGTTTCATTATCTGAACGGCTGGCAGTACGGCGAGCTGCGCGACAATGAAAAGCGGCTGCATCCGCTGCTCGTGCCGTTTGACTGCCTCAGCCTTGCGGAGCAGGAGAAGGACGACTACGGCTGGGAAACGGTCATGCTGACATATGTGAGGAAAAGCGATGAAAAATGACAATGTGCCGGAGCTGCTGTTGCAGGAAGGCTATACTTATTTTGCGTTCATCAGCTACCGACGCACAGACAGCATGTGGGCGGCGTGGCTCAAGCGGCGGCTGCAGTCATACCGCCTGCCGCAGCGGACGCATAAAAAGCATCGGGAGCTGCCGCCTCGCTTCAGCCCGGTCTTTCTGGACAAAACGAACCTGACGCCGGGGCTGCTCGACGAGGGGCTGCGCGCGGAGGTGCAGGCCTCCAAATATCTGATCGTGATCTGCTCGCGCAGCGCGCGGGAGAAGCCTGAGTTTCTCGACGCGGAGATCCAGTATTTCCTCGACGGCGGCGGCGACGCTTCGCGCATCATCCCCTTCATTGTCGACGACGCGCCGCATCCGGAGGTGGAGTGCTTCCCGCCGCGCCTGCAGGCGCTGTGCGAGGAGCAGACGATCCTCGGCGCGAACGTCCACGATTCCGGACGGCGCAGCGCATTTTTGAAGGTCGTCGCCTACATGCACGGGCTGAAGCTCGAGGAGATCGAGAGCGACGACCAGCGCCGCCGCAGACGGAGGATCATCACCGCCGCTGCCGCGGGACTGGCGGTGCTTTGCGCGGCGGCATTTATCGGCTATCGCGTGTGGGACTATAACCGGCTGAAAACGAACTATTATCTGGACTATGTGGAGCGCTGGGGGCTCCCGGAGGGTATAGAGCCCCTAAGCGGGGAGACGCTGGAGGCAGCGGCAAGCCATTATGCCATCGTGACGAGCCGGAACAAGGTCCGCGAGCTGCGCTATGAGGACTCCTACGGACGGCTGCTGCCGCACAGGGGCATGGCGGATCACGGCCGTCCGACCCGAGCGGTCTACGAGTACGCGGAAGACGATACGCTCGAAAAAGCCAGTTGGTATGACGCGGCTGGCGAGCTTGTGATGGTGTTGAACTACGCCAATCAGCAGACCGTGGACCTGCAGAGCGACCGGGGCGACGTTTATTTCAGCGCGTCCATGCGGGCGCAGAATCCGTTGGTGGAAAGCGACACGAGCGTCGTGCCGAAAAACGTCACGCGCTGGCTGCTGGACTACGACGAAAACGGCTGTCTGACCGAACTGCGCTACGTCAGCAATCCCGCCTACAACGACGCGGCTTCCGATCCGGACGGGATCGGCGGCATGCGCTATGAGCGAGACGCGCTGGGGCGCGTAAGCAGATTGTGGTATCTGACCTGCGTCGGCGAGCGCGGCAGCGCGCGGTACGCCGAGGACTACGAAATCATCGGCATGAAAAACGGCGTGGCGGGCATGGAATTCCGCTACAACGAACGGAACGAGCTTGCGGAATATACCTATCTGAACGCTTCCGGCGAACCGATCCGCTGCAGCCGTGGTTATGCTTCGGTCAAGCTGCGCTACGACGAACACCACAATCTGACGGAAAACCGCTATTTTAACACGCAGGACGAGCCGGTTTATCAGACGGGCGGCTTTGCCGTGTACGCGCTGGACTATGACGGTCGCGGCAATCGCACCGGTTCGCATTTCTACAGTCCGGACGGCGAGCCGGTGATGAATTCGGACGGCTACGCCGCTGCAAGGGCCGTCTATGACGGCAGCGGAAACATGCTCGAGGGGTATTTCTACGGCACGGACGGAACGCCTGTCACGGCTGTCTGGGGATATGCTGCTTACAAAATGGAATACGACGCGAACGGATACGTCCTGCGGGAGAGCTGGTACGATGCAGACGGCGCGCCGGCTGCCGGCGAGGAGGGCGCCTGCGTACAGACCTGGCAGTACGACGCCGACGGGCGCGTTACGCAGACCGCGTTTTTTGAGGCGGACGGACAGCCCTGCCTGACCCGGCACGGATATAGCGCGTTTTCCATGGACTATGATGAAATGGGCAATCTGGAGCGGGTCTGCTATTCCGGTACGGACGGCGCGCCGATCTGTACGACCTACGGCTTTGCGGAGCAGCAGCGCGATTATGATGAGCGGGGCAATCTCGTTTCCGAGCGTTATTTCGGCACGAAGGGGGAACCCGCACGCTGTGAAAATGGCTATGCCGCCGTCTCCTTCGCCTATGACGATGCAGGCAACGTGCTGGAGTCCTGCTATTACGCGACGAACGGCGAGCCGGTCCTGCTTCCTGCGGGGTACGCTATGATGCGCGCGAGCTATGACCGGCGCGGCAATCGGACGGAGATCGGCTATTATGATACGGACGGCGCGCTGACGACACTTCCGAACGGCTGCTCGCTCATGCGTTTTGCCTATGACGAACGCGGAAATATGCTGCGACAAAGCTGCTGCGGCGCGGACGGCCGCCCCACGCAGTGCGACGACGGTTACAGCGCGGTAGAATACCAATATGACGACAACGGAAAGCTGATAGGGGAGGCCTTCCTCGACACGGAGGGAAGACCGATTCTCTGTGCGAACGGCTATGCCTACGCTTTGTACGTCTACGACGATGCGGGACGGCTTACGACGGAGGGCTTCTTTGATACGGCAGAGCAGTGGGTCCTTTGCAGCAGCGGCTACGCTTACTGCAAATGGTTCTACAGCGAGAGCGGACAACTGATCCAGGTCGATTTTTACGATACGGAGGGAAGCTATCTCGGCTCTCAGACGGAATTCGGAGATTAAAATGGAACTTGTGATCCGCGGGTACCGCGGCGGGCGATTGATCTGTTTATAGCGGTGACGCTTCCTTGAAATGACAAAACGGAGCAATCGCGCGCATGACCGGTTTTTGCGCAAAAAGACAGCATAAAGCGAGGCTGATTTCAGCCTCGCTTTTTATTATTCGATTTCGCCGGTGAAGACGAGGAGCGCCTCGCCGGTCAGATCGACGCCGGGCGGATCGCCCGGTGTGACGTCCACCTCAAGTAAGCCGCCGTCATTTTGGATTTGGGTTTTTCTGCCGCTGACCAGACCGCGCAGGGTCAGCGCCGCCACCGACGCGCCGTTGCCCGTGCCGCAGGCGAGCGTAAAGTCCTCCACGCCGCGCTCGTAGGTCAAAAGGCGCAGCGCGTTCTCTCCGATCACCTCGCAGAGATTGACGTTCGCGCCGCGCGGGAACTCCGGCGCATAGCGGACAGATCGCGCAAGCTGTTTTAACGTCTCGCGGTTCTGCGAAAGATCGGTCAGAACGACCGCGTGCGGGATGCCCGGGTCGCCCAGCTCCAGATAGTCGCAGCGCACGCCCGCCGCCACGGTCTGCAGGCGGACGTTCCGCGGCGGATTGAGCCGCACGCGGTAGCGGTTTTCGCCCACGCGCGCGCCGGTTACCAGACCCGCGGGCGTCTCGATGCGCTGCTCCAAGCCGGACAGTCCGAAGTCGTGACAGAATTTGCTGATGCACCGCGCGCCGTTGCCGCACATCTCGGCGGTCGAGCCGTCGTTGTTATAAAACAGCATTTTGCAGTCGCCGCCGCGTTCCGGCGACAGCACGAGCATCAGCCCGTCCGCTCCAACACCGAAATGGCGGTCGCACAGGCGGCGTGCCAGCGCCGGCGCGTCTGTGATCGCTTGCTCGCGGCAGTCCAGCAGGATAAAGTCATTCCCCGCCCCGCAGTATTTATAGAATTTCATCGAATCCACCTCCGTGGAAATCAATTAACATAATAATTATTATGGTAAACTACACGAATCTCTGCGGGACGCTTTTCGCAGCACGGCACACGTGCGAATCCTGCGACGGACAGATTGCACCCGCAAGGGGTAGGCCGCATCCGTAAGGCGGCAAAGCCGCCGACGGCTGCGCTCCCACGACTTGCTGCGCAAGTCTCGCAATGACACCGTTGATCGCACAATTCCGAATTCCGCATTCCGAATTCGCATACGCTATCGCACTAAAACACGCAGGTTTACATAATTTTATTATGGTAAACGCAGCCGCCTATTTCCACTTCTCCACCTTGCCGAGAACGTACTTCTGCATGTCCTCGCGGTCGATGACGTCGGTGTGGCGCACCGGCTTGGAGCGCAGCGTCGCCAGCCCTTCGGGGACGGGTACGCCGGTCAGTGCGTGCAGGCGATCCATGATATCGAACTCATCGCCGCTCGCGTCGCCGCCGATGGCAGACAGCACCGCCGCCGGGAATTTGTACGGCGAGGCGGTGGACAGGACGACCACGGGCGCGTCGGTCTTGTAGTCCTCGGCGACCTTCCATGCGACCGCCGTGTGCGTATCCATGAGGTAGCCGTTCTGGCTCCAGACCCTGCCGATCGTCTCCTTCGTCTGCGCGTCGTCGCAGCAGCCGCAGCCAAACTCGGCGTGCAGCTTTTCCAGCATCGTATCAGAGACGGTGTACGCGCCCTTTTCGTTCAGGTCGCGCATATAACCCGCGACCTCGTTCTCGTCCTCGCAGAGCAGGAACAGCAGTCGTTCCAGATTGCTCGATACCAGAATGTCCATCGACGGCGAGAGGGTCTTGTAGAACGGTCTGCGGCGGTCGTAGACGCCGGTGCGCAGGAAGTCCGTCAAAACGTCGTTGCGGTTGGAGGCGCAGATCAGTCTGCCGACCGGCAGACCCATTTTCTTTGCGAGATATCCCGCGAGAATATCGCCGAAGTTGCCCGTCGGCACGACGTAGTCGACCTTGTCTCCGACTGCGATCCGCCCCGCGTGAAGCAGATCGGCGTAGGCCTTGAAATAGTATACCACCTGCGGCGCAAGTCTGCCGATGTTGATCGAATTTGCGGACGAGAGCCGCACGCCGCAGCCCTCCGGCAAACCTGCGGCGAAGATCTTTTTCACGCCGGTCTGCGTATCGTCGAAATTGCCGCGCACCGCGCAGACACAGACGTTCTCGCCCTCCTGCGTGACCATCTGCGCTTTCTGCACCTTGGAAACGCCCGCGTCGGGGTAGAAGACGATGATCTTCGTGCCGGGCACGTCGCAAAAGCCTGCGAGCGCCGCCTTGCCGGTATCGCCGGAGGTCGCCGTGAGGATCAGGATCTCATCCCTTACGCCCTCCTGCGCCCGCGCCGCCGTGATGAGCTGTGGGAGCATCGACAGGGCGACGTCCTTGAACGCGGAGGTCGGACCGCGGAACAGCTCCAATACATAGCGATCCCCCACCCGGACCAGCGGCGTCAGCTCGTCGGTCTCGAATTTTCCCGTATAGGCGCGGCGCACCAGCGCGCGCATGTCGTCAAAATCGGGCAGCAGCGCGCCGAGAATCTTCTCCGCCATGCCGAACGTGTCCGATTCCAGCGTGCCGCGCCAGTCGAAGGTGCCGAAGTCCTTCGTGATGAACAGACCGCCGTCGCCGGCAAGCCCCTGCAGGACTGCCGCGGTCGAGCTTGCGGCGATCTTCGCGTTTCTCGTGCTCTGATAGTCCATAGTACCCCCCGTGCGCCGAATGCTGCGCGCTTGCGTAAAGATTTTGCCGATTTTTGTGCTTGCGTTTTTCTTTCGTATATGATATACTGTTTTTCAAGAAATTGCAAGTGTTTTTCTACCGTGGACACTTGCCCTTGAAAGAAGGCGTTCGGAATGGGCAACAACGGCAAAATGAGGATCGCGCTGCTTGGTCTCGGCACGGTCGGCTACGGCGTTTACGATTTTATCCGCCGCCGCGGCGACATGGAGGTCGCCTGCGCGATGAGTCTGGTCGTTCCCGACGGCGTGACCTGCCCGATCGTAAAGAGCATCGAGGAAATCTACGCAGACGAGACGATCGACACCGTGGTGGAGGTCATCGGCGGTCTGCACCCGGCGTACGAGTGGGTCAGCGGCGCGTTAAAGGCGGGGAAAAACGTCATCACCGCGAACAAGCTGCTGATCGCGAAGCACTACACGGAGCTGGTCTGCCTTGCGCTCGAGAAGGGCGTCGCCCTGCGCTGCACCGCTGCGGCGGGCGGCGGCATCCCGTGGCTGACCAGTCTCAAGCGCTGCGCCGATCAGGAGCCGGTCATCCGCATCAGCGGCATCATGAACGGCACGACGAACTTCATTCTCGACACCATGCACCGCACCGGCGGCAGCTTTGCCTCCGCCCTCTCAGAAGCGCAGCGGCTCGGCTACGCCGAGGCGGATCCCGCAGACGACCTGAACGGCGCAGACATCCGCCGCAAGCTCGTCATTTCCGCCAACATCGGCTACGGCTGCGTGCTGGACGAGGACGAGGTCGCGGTCGAGGGCATCGAGCATATCACCGACGCCGACGTCGCGGCGTTCCGCCGCATGGGGCGCGTGTGCAAGCTGATCGCCGCCTCGCGCAAGCTGGACAGCGGCATCGCCGCCTACATCGAGCCTGCGCTCACGCTCCCGTCCATGCCCGAGTCCGCGATCCCGACGAACTATAACCTGATCTCCCTGACCGGAAAGCACATCGGCAAGCAGAGCTTTTACGGACAGGGCGCAGGCCGCTACCCCACGGCATATAATGTCGTGCAGGACTGCGTCGACGTGCAGGGCGGCGTCCGCGGCTTCTACACCGAGCAGCTCGTCCCCGCGCACGTAGACAATTCCTCCATTATCCGCGCCTACTACGTCCGCACCGACGGCGTTGATAAGTGGCTGCAGAGCAAGGTGGATAAAATTCTTGACTGCGGCATTATCACCAAGCCCGTCTCCGTGCCCGAAATCCACCGCTGGGCAAAGGAGCGCAGAAAAACCGATCCCGACTGCTTCATCGCGTCGCTGCGGTAATCTATAGCAAGGAGCATGTTCCTATGTTGAAAGTTTTGAAATTCGGCGGTACGTCGATGGCGGACGCGGAGCAGTACCGGAAGGTGCGCGACATCGTCCGCGCCGATCCCGCCCGCCGCGTCGTCGTCGTTTCCGCCGCCGGCAAGCGGTCTTCCGACGACAATAAGATCACCGATCTGCTCTATCTGTGCCACGCGCATCTGCAGTACGGCGTCTCGTTCGACAGCATTTTTGACACCATCTGCGACCGTTACATCCAAATCCGCGACGAGCTGGGTCTGAAGACCGATCTGGAGGGCGAATTCGCCGCGCTCCGGAAGAAGATGCTCGCCGGTATCTCCCGCGAGGAGCTGGTTTCGCGCGGCGAATACTTTTCCGCCCTGCTGATGGCGGAGTTCCTCGGCTATGACTTCATCGACGCGACGCAGTGGCTCTTCTTCCGCTACGACGGCACGGTCGATCAGGAGAAGTCCTATCCCGCGCTGAAAGCGCTCGTCACCGGGAAGGGAGCGGTCATTCCCGGCTTCTACGGACTGATGCCCGACGGCAAAGTTCGCACTCTGACCCGCGGCGGCTCAGATATCACCGGCGCGCTGGCGGCAGCCGCGCTGGACGCGGACGTGTATGAAAACTGGACGGACGTCTCCGGCATTCTGATGGCGGACCCGCGCATCGTAGACCATCCGAGGACGATCGAGCGCGCCACCTACAGCGAGCTGCGCCAGCTCTCCTACAGCGGCGCGCAGGTGCTGCATGAGATGACGGTCTTTCCCGTCCGCGAGAAGAATATCCCGCTGAACATTCGCAACACCAACGATCCCGACCATCCCGGCACGCTGATCTCCGATGAATTCCTCGATCAGCAGAACAATCAGCGCTTCATCACCGGTATCGCGGGCAAAAAGGACTTCTCCATCGTCACGATCTCCAAAAAGGGCATGGCGGGCGCGGTGGGCACCCTGCGCGCCATCGTGGAGATTTTCGAGGACAACACCGTGCCGATCTGCTACACGCCGACCGGCATCGACGTGATCTCCCTCGTCGTGCCGACCGAGAAGCTGACCCCGCACCTGTATACCGTTACCGCAGAGCTGCGCGCGAAAATCCACCCCGACAGCATCAAGATCGCGGACAATATCGCGATCGTCGCCGCCGTCGGCAGAAAGATGGCGTACCGCGCCGGCACCTCCGGCAAGATCTTCGCCGCCCTCGGCGAGCAGGGGATCAACATCCGCATGATCTCGCAGGGTCCGGA
Organism: uncultured Clostridia bacterium; assembly: GCA_947165085.1. Taxonomy (GTDB): domain Bacteria; phylum Bacillota; class Clostridia; order Oscillospirales; family Oscillospiraceae; genus JAZOXB01. The sequence continues at coordinate 19,162 of CAMUZA010000036.1, forward strand.
CGAACTGAATATCCTGGTCGGCGTGGACGAGAAGGACTACGCCGCCACCATCCGCGTCCTCTACGACGCATTTGTAAAGTGAGGAAAGAAGCATGAAAGAGTATAAGGTTGCCATTCTCGGCGCGACCGGCGCCGTCGGCAGAGAAATGATGAAAATCCTCGCGGAGCGCAAATTCCCCGTTAAGGAGCTGCACCTGCTCGCCAGCGCGCGCAGCGCGGGCAGATTCCTCGAGTGGCAGGGCAAGCCGATCGAGATAGAGGAAGCCTGCGAAGCGGCGTTCGAGGGCATGGACATCGTCCTCGGTGCGGCGGAGAACGATATTGCGAAGAAATTCGCCCCCGCGATCGTCAAGGCGGGCGCGGTCTTCGTCGACAATTCCTCCGCGTTCCGCATGGAGCCCAACGTGCCGCTGATCGTCCCGGAGATCAACCCCGGGGACGCGAAAAACCATCACGGCATCATCTCCAACCCGAACTGCTCCACGATCATCACCGTGACCGCGGTGAACGCCCTCAACGCGATCAGTCCGATCCGCTCGATGATCGCCTCGACCTATCAGGCGGTGTCCGGCGCGGGCGCGGGCGGTCCTTTGGAGCTGGCGGAGGAAATCGAGGCGCTGCGCGAAGGCAAGCCCGTCCAGCCCAAGGTCTTCTCCCATCAGATCGCCTATAACCTGATCCCGCAGATCGGCGGCGAGCAGTTCGAGGGCTACACCAGCGAGGAAATGAAGATGCAGAACGAGGGCCGCAAGATCATGCACCTGCCCGAGCTCAAGGTCTCCTGCACCTGCGTGCGCGTGCCCGTCGTCCGCAGCCATTCGATCTCCGTGCAGCTGCATTTCGACCGCCCGATCAGCGTCGCAGAAGCGCGGGAGGTCATCGCAAACGCGCCCGGCTGCCGTCTAGTGGACGATCTTGCGAAGAAGGAATACCCCATGCCCCTCGAGACGTCCGACCAGGATCTCGTCTTTGTCGGGCGCATCCGCCCCGACCTGACCGATGAGAACGGTCTGTGCCTGTGGTGCTGCGGCGACCAGGTCCGCAAGGGCGCGGCGACCAACGCCGTCCAGATCGCGGAGCTGCTGATCGAAAAGGAATAAAGAATAACGAAAAGCGCGGCTGTTTTGAACAGCACCCCATTTGTTAGACAAGTATGGTATACTACTAACGAATGGG
>CAMUZA010000037.1 GCA_947165085.1 uncultured Clostridia bacterium
CTTGCGCAGCATTATGACCTGATAAAAGAACATCATCTGAATGTTTGAATACTTGAACAGTTATTCAACTATTCAAATCATACATCTGTCGCGTGGATTTGTCAAGCTGTTTCAAAAAAATATTTGAAAAATTGTTTTACTACAGCGGATGAACAGCCGCAGTGCGGGAATATGCGCCTCGCGGCGCTTCTGTCCTCAACGGCGCGAACTGAGAAACGCGCGCGCTTTTGTCTCCTCTCGTTTGTGAGGTGAGCGTGCAAAGCCGCGGCAAAGAGAGCAAGGCAACGCGGCTTGTACCTGCGGTGTCATTTTCCGAATATCCGCGCAGCGTGCGGCAAATCTTGAGTTTTTCCGCAGTTTGTGTTATACTGTTTCTGGATTTGAGGTGATTCTCGTGCAATTTCTCGGACGCAGCGTCTCCGGCTGCGTGTTCCTTGCGCCGATGGCGGGGGTGACGGACTACGCCTACCGCACGATAGCCGCGCGGCACGGCGCAGCGGTCACGGTGACTGAAATGGTCTCCTCTCGGGCGCTGGTCTATCAGGACAAAAAGAGCAAGTCGCTGCTGCGCAGGAATGAAGGCTCGCTTTGCGGCGCACAGATTTTCGGCAACGATCCCGCAATCATGGCAGAGGCGGCAAAACTCGCGCTGGAGCACAGCGGCTGCGATTTCATTGATATCAATATGGGCTGCCCAATGCCGAAGATCGCAAACAACGGCGACGGCAGCGCGCTGATGAAGGACCCGGCGCTGGCGGGGCGCATCGTCCGCGCGGTCAAGGATGCGGTTTCCGTTCCGGTCACGGTCAAGACCCGCCTCGGCTGGGACAAGGGCAGCATCAACGTCGTCCCCTTCGCGCAAGCGCTGGAGGAGAACGGCGTGGACGCGATCGCCGTGCACGGACGCACAAAGGCGATGCTCTATTCCGGCGTCGCAGACTGGGACGCGATCCGCAGGGTCTCGCAGGCGGTCTCGGTGCCGGTCGTGGCAAACGGCGACATTTTCACGCCGCAGGACATCCTGCGCTGCAAAATGCACAGCGGTGTTTCCCTCTTTGCAGTCGGCAGAGCCGCTTTCGGCGATCCGTGGATCTTTGAGCGGCTGAACGCCGCACTGGACGGGCGGGATATCCCGCCGATCCCCTGCCTTACAGACAGGATGCAAGCCGCGCTGGACCAGTTTGCTCTTGCCTGCGAGGACAAGGGCGATCACATCGCCTGTTTAGAGGCGCGGAAACATTTTGCATGGTATCTGCGCGGTGTTGCGCACAGCGCGTATTACAAGGAACAGATCTCCCGGCTGTCCGCGCCGGAGGAAGTGTACGCGGTTGCAAAAGCGATCATTCGGGATTTGAGGTGAGCGACATCGACGAGAAAAAAGTAATAAAACGCGCCGTAAAAGGCGACGCGGATGCATTTGAACAGCTTGTGCTGACCTATCAGACGCCGATCTACAATCTCTGCCTGCGCATGACCGGCAATCCGGAGGATGCCGCCGACCTGTCGCAGGAAGCCTTCATCAAGGCATGGAATAATCTCGGCAATTTTCAGTTTGAGTCCGCCTTTTCCACATGGCTCTACCGCCTCGCCTCGAACGCCTGTCTCGATTTCCTGCGCGGCGTGAAACGGCGTCCGCAGGTCTCGCTGACGGTTGAAGACAGCGACGGCGAAACACAGACAATGGACTTCCCCGATTCCGCGCCGGGTCCGGAGGAAGCCGCTATTGCAAAAGAGGAAAACGAAATACTCGCGCGGGCGATGCTCGCGCTGGACGAACAGCAGCGGCAGATCCTGACCCTGCGGGCGATCAACGATCTGAGCTACGCGGAGATCGCGGCGATCCTGCAGATCAGAGAGGGAACGGTCAAGTCACGGCTTGCCCGAAGCCGTGACGCGCTGCGAAAAATACTCCTCGAAAGCGGGAACGAATCGGTGTTTTCCGCGTCTAACAAACAGAAAGGGGGGTGCGGAATTGAACTGCGATGAATACCTGCCGCTGCTCAGCGGTCATCTTGACGGCATGAACAGTGCAATCGAAGAACGCCGTCTGCAGGAACATCTGAAGACCTGCGAAAGTTGCCGCGCTCTTCTCACACAGATGGAGCAGAACGACACGCTGCTCAAGGACAGTGTTGCGACGCCGCCTGCCGATCTGACCGAGCGCATTATGCGTCAGGTTCGCAAAGAAAAACAGTCATCCGCGAAAAAGCGCTGGATTCCGATCGCGCTTTCCGGCGTCGCCGCAGCCGCCCTGCTGAGTTTGGTTTTCCTGGGAAATCTTCCGGTTCTGAACACCACCAAGGATGCTGCCGCGGTGGAAGAAAACGCGCCGGAATACGTGCAGAACGTCGGAAAACCGGAAACGTTCACTTCTGCGAAGCCGCAGAAGGATGCAAATGGCGCTGTTTCCTACGGTGCAGGCGCGCCTTCAGAGGCCGAGGGGGTCGACGAAGCGAAGGTCACTCACATTCCCGCGTTCCCGGAAGTCTTCGTCGACTCTGTGGATCCGGATACCGACAAGCGGAATCCGCCGACCCGCTACACTGCGTCCGCCCCGGTGCTGATCGTATGGAACGCGGAAACACTGGACGCGCTTGCGTCCTTTGAAGCAATCGCGCTGGACGAATTCACGCCGCTGACTGCAAATCCCGTTCCGTCGCTGTACGCGCGCTATCAGGCGATCGTTCCGCTGGTCCGCGACTTGGATCTGATTTCCGCCGGCGAGGGCTACGAGATCACAGTCTATACCGTTCCGTATGAGACTCTGATGGCGGCGTTTAACGAATCCGCCGGTGTTTATGAAAATGCGATCTACTATCCGGCGCAATTCACAGCACCGGAGGAATGCAGCGTCGTTCTGATCCGCGTCGATGAATAATTCACCCAAAGTATAGAAAAAGCAGGATGCGTTCGCATCCTGCTTTTTTTGCAAATTAGATATTACTCGTTGATGTCGATAACAACACCGGAACCGACGGTACGACCGCCTTCACGGATAGCGAAGCGGAGGCCCTTCTCGATCGCGATCGGGGTGATCAGCTCAACGTCCATATCGATGTTGTCGCCGGGCATGCACATCTCAACGCCTTCGGGAAGGCTGATGATGCCGGTAACGTCAGTGGTACGGAAATAGAACTGCGGACGATAGTTGTTGAAGAACGGGGTGTGACGGCCGCCTTCTTCCTTGGACAGGACGTAAACCTGGCCCTTGAACTTCGTGTGCGGATGGATGGAGCCGGGCTTCGCCAGAACCTGGCCGCGCTCGATGCTCTTCTTGTCGATGCCGCGGAGCAGCGCGCCGATGTTGTCGCCTGCTTCTGCGTAGTCGAGCAGCTTGTGGAACATTTCGATGTCGGTGACGACGGTGGACTTCGCCTCGTCCATGAGACCAACGATCTCAACGGGCTCGTTCTTGCGGATCTGGCCACGCTCGACACGACCGGTAGCGACGGTGCCGCGGCCGGAGATGGTGAAGACGTCCTCAACGGGCATCAGGAAGGGCATATCGGCCTTGCGGTCGGGGGTGGGGATCCAGGAATCGACAGCGTCCATGAGCTCCTTGATGCAGGCGAAGTCGGGATCGTCGGGGTTGCCGGACTCGTTGGTCAGAGCCAGCAGAGCGGAACCGCGGATGATCGGGGTGTCGTCGCCGGGGAAGCCGTAGAAGTCGAGGGTCTCGCGGACTTCCATCTCCACGAGCTCGAGCAGCTCCTCGTCGTCGACCTGGTCGCACTTGTTCAGGAAGACCAGGACGGAGGGCACGTTCACCTGACGGGCCAGGAGCAGGTGCTCCTTGGTCTGAGCCATGGGGCCGTCGGAGGCAGCGATAACCAGGATCGCGCCGTCCATCTGCGCAGCGCCGGTGATCATGTTCTTGATATAGTCGGCGTGGCCCGGGCAGTCAACGTGAGCGTAGTGGCGGGCAGCCGTCTCATACTCGACGTGAGCGGTGTTGATTGTGATGCCGCGTGCCTTTTCCTCGGGGGCCTTGTCGATGTTAGCGTAATCGGTGAATGCAGCGCCGCCCAGCATGGCGAGGTACTTGGTGATCGCAGCAGTCAGGGTGGTCTTGCCATGGTCGATATGACCAATGGTGCCGATGTTTACATGGGGCTTTGTTCTTTCAAATTTCTGCTTTGCCATTGAAAAAAATCCTCCTGTTTGGTTTTTGAATGGTAAATTTTAATATTTTTTGCTCAACAGTACCAATATACACCAAAAACTGTGTAATAGCAAGTACTTTTTTAGTAGGAACCTTGTTTTTCAACGATTTCCTGCTGAAGATTCTTCGGCAGCTCGACGTAGTGGCTCGGTTCCATGGAATACTGTCCGCGACCCTGCGTATGGCTTCTCAGATCGGTTGCGTAACCGAACATTGCAGCAAGCGGAACGTTCGCGTCGATCTGCGTCGCGCCGCTGCGCGGGACCATGCCGAGAATATTGCCGCGTCTGGCGGAAAGATCTCCGATGACGTCACCGGTATATTCTTCGGGGACAACAACGCTGACCTTCATGATCGGCTCAAGCACAACGGGATCTGCCTTGCGGCAGGCTTCCTTGAACGCCATGGAGCCGGCGATCTTGAAGGCGAGCTCGGACGAGTCGACCTCGTGATAGGAGCCGTCGTACAGCGTGACCTTGACGTCCACGACCGGGAATCCGGCAAGCACGCCTGCCGTCATCGCGCCCTGAATGCCCTGATCGACCGCCGGGATATACTCCTTCGGGATCGCGCCGCCCGCAACGGCGTTGATGAATTCGTAGCCCTTGCCGGATTCGTTGGGCTCCAGCTTGATCTTGACGTGACCGTACTGGCCCTTGCCGCCGGACTGCCGGGCATACTTCATGTCGACGTCCGCGGTGCCGCGAACCGTCTCTTTGTAGGCGACCTGCGGCGCGCCGACGTTTGCTTCGACCTTGAACTCCCGCAGGAGGCGGTCGACGATGATCTCCAGATGGAGCTCACCCATGCCGGCGATGATGGTCTGACCTGTTTCAACGTCCGTATAGGTCTTAAAGGTGGGATCCTCCTCCGCCAGCTTCATCAGGGCGATGCCCATCTTCTCCTGTCCCGCCTTCGTTTTCGGTTCGATGGCGACACGGATCACCGGCTCGGGGAATTCCATAGATTCGAGAATGATCGGATGCTTTTCGTCACAGAAGGTATCGCCCGTCGTGGTGTTCTTCACGCCGACGACCGCGGCGATATCGCCGGAATAAACGGTATCGCGGTCTTCTCTGTGGTTCGCGTGCATCTGCAGGATCCTGCCCATTCTTTCGCGGGTTCCCTTGGTCGAATTGAGAACGGTCGTTCCCTTATCGACGTAGCCGGAATACACGCGGAAGAAGCAGAGCTTGCCGACGAACGGGTCTGTCGCGATCTTGAAAGCAAGGGCGGAAAACGGTGCAGAATCGTCTGCGGGACGGAATTCCTCCTCGTCTGTCTTCGGATTGACGCCGTGAATCCCCTTGATATCCAGAGGAGACGGCATATAATCCACGATCGCGTCCAGAAGCTCCTGCACACCCTTGTTCTTGTAAGAGGTGCCGCAGGTGACGGGAATCATTTTGACGCCGATGGTGGCCTTGCGTATGGCTGCGCGCAGCTTGTCCTGCGGCACTTCCTCGCCCATGAGATACAGCTCCATGATCTCGTCGTCCTGATCAGAGACGGCTTCCACGAGCTTCTCATGGTACTCTGCTGCAAGGTCCTGCAGCTCTGCAGGGATCTCCTCCTCGCGGACGTCCTTGCCGAGCTCGTCGTAGAAGACGTTCGCCTTCATCTTGACAAGGTCGATAACGCCCTTGAAGTCTGCTTCCGCACCGATCGGCAGCTGGATGGGAACCGCGTTACATTTGAGCCGATCATGCATCATATTGAGAACGTTGAAGAAATCGGCTCCCGTGATGTCCATCTTATTTACATAGACCATACGCGGAACGTTGTATTTGTCGGCCTGACGCCAGACTGTTTCGGTCTGGGGCTCTACGCCGCCCTTGGCGCACAGCACGGTGACCGCGCCGTCCAGAACGCGCAGGGACCGCTCGACCTCAACGGTGAAGTCGACGTGACCCGGCGTGTCGATGATATTGATGCGGCAGTTGTTCCAGAAGCAGGTCGTTGCGGCGGACGTAATCGTGATGCCGCGCTCCTGCTCCTGCTCCATCCAGTCCATGACCGCGTTGCCCTCGTGGGTCTCGCCTAATTTGTAGGTGCGGCCGGTATAGAACAGAATTCGCTCGGTCGTGGTGGTCTTGCCTGCGTCAATATGCGCCATAATACCGATATTTCTTGTATTCTCAAGAGAATATTGTCTCGGCATTGTGTAACTCCTTTTCGGTTACCAGCGGAAATGGGAGAACGCCTTGTTGGCTTCTGCCATTTTGTGCGTATCTTCGCGCTTCTTCACAGAGGCGCCGGTGTTGTTGCAAGCGTCCATGATCTCGCCTGCAAGGCGTTCCTTCATGGTCTTTTCACTGCGCTTGCGGGAATAGGTCGTCAGCCAGCGAAGGCCGAGCGTCTGACGGCGCTCGGGGCGAACTTCCAGAGGAACCTGGTAGGTCGCGCCGCCGACACGACGGGACTTGATTTCCAGGGAAGGCATGATGTTTTCCATCGCCTGCTGGAATGCGTCGAGACCGTTCTTACCGGTCTTCTGTTCGACGATTTCGAATGCGCCGTAGACGACTCTCTGGGCAACGCCCTTCTTGCCGTCCAGCATGACGCTGTTTACGAGCTTAGTTACCAGAGTGGATTTGTAGATCGGATCCGGAAGGACCTCTCTCTTGGGAACATTACCTCTTCTGGGCACTTTGCTTCCCTCCTTCATAAAATGATTTCATAGGTACTTCGATAGGCTTATCCTACCGTTTTGTGCCTGCCAAGGGTTTCCCATACAATAAAAATTATATAAAAAACGCATGGCAAGGCGGTGCCTTGCGATAAGGCGTTGGAACTCTTACTTCTTCTTGGCCTTCGGGCGCTTCTGACCGTACTTGGAACGGCTCTGCATACGACCCTGAACACCCTGGGTGTCGAGCGTACCGCGAATGATGTGGTAACGAACGCCGGGGAGGTCCTTGACACGGCCGCCGCGGATCAGAACGACGGAGTGCTCCTGCAGGTTATGGCCGACACCGGGGATGTAGGCGGAAACCTCGTAGCCATTCGTCAGGCGGACACGAGCGATCTTACGAAGAGCGGAGTTCGGCTTCTTGGGGGTGGTGGTACGAACTGCGGTGCAGACGCCTCTCTTCTGCGGAGAAGACAGATCGGTAGCGCGGTTCTTGATGGTGTTCAGACCCTTCTGCAGAGCCGGAGCCGTGGACTTGAAAGTGCTCTGTTCTCTTCCTTTTCTGACCAACTGATTAAAAGTAGGCATGATGTTCTCCTTTCTTTCAGATTACGCTGATGCAGCGTTTATATTATCCCGAAATATCCTAAAATATTCCGTTGGATACAGGATTTAGAGGATGGCGGCTGCAGCTGCGTCAACGGAGATGCTGCACGCTGCGCCGAGCTGTCGCATGGTGGGCACGGAGATCACGTCGATCTTCTGCGCTCTGCACTGCTCCGCGACAGGTTCCGTCAGCATGGGATCGGCGTCCGCCGCGAGGAAAACCTTTTTGACTTTTCCCGCAGCGATAGCCTTGCGAAGCTGCTTGATGCCGACCACTTTATTCGCAGTCTTCAGTTCGTCAAGCACAGTGTTTCACTCCTTCGCAAAAGTCCGATGCGCATGTTCACGCGATTTAGGATTATAGCAGAATTCACGAAAAGTGTCAACAATTTTTACATATTTTGCCGAAAAAATTTTGAAATTTTTCCTGAAATCGCGGGATTGTCCCGCCGTTTCTTTACCATGCAAAAGAAAATCGGAAATTGCAGAGAAAAACGGAGGCAAACGCCTCCGTTTTTCATGGGCTTTTCTCCGTAAATCATGCGATCGTTGTCTCTGAAACGCCGCCGTCTTCGACCTTATAAATGCGGTCGCAGCCGCGCAGTGTCGTCAGACGGTGGGCGACGATGATCATGGTCTTCTGCGCGCCGAGCTCGTTGATCGACTTCATGACCGCCTTTTCCGTCTCGTTATCCAAGGATGAGGTCGCTTCGTCGAAGAACAGTATCTCAGGATCGTAGTACAGTGCGCGGGCGATGCCGATGCGCTGCCGCTGACCGCCGGAAATGCGGACGCCGCGTTCGCCGATTATGGTATCAAGTCCTTCCTCCAGCGAGCGGACGAAATCGGCAAGCTGCGCGTTTTCAAGCGCACGCCAGATCGCGTCCTCGTCGATCTTGTCCTCTTCCACGCCGAGCGCGACGTTATTACGGATCGTATCGTCGACCAGATAGATGAACTGCGGGATATAGCCGATGTGCTTCTGCCATTCGCCGTAGTCTTCATGGATATCCAGTGCGCCGTAGCAGACCGTTCCCTCCTGCGGCTTCAGTAAGCCGAGGATGATATCGACGAGGGTGGTCTTGCCAGCGCCGGTCACGCCGACGATACCAACCGATTCGCCTGCGTTCACCGTCACGTTGACGTCCTTCAGCACGGGCTCGGTCTTGTTCGGATAGGTATATGTGATATTCCTTGCGAAAATGTTCCGCTCTTCGCCGATATTGACCTTGCGATTCTGCTTTTTCTTTTCCTCAATCTCCTTCTGCCGCTCTGCTTCCTCGCGGTCGGACTCGTTCAGATCCTCATACAGCGCCTCCAGAGACGGCTTGTTGAAGGTGATCGAATTGATATGGCCGTTGATGCTGTTCGTGCGCGGCATCAGGCGGATCGCAGCGATCGCGAAGGCGGAAAGGTTGGGAACGATCTCCGAAAGATCCTCCCCTCTGATGATCTTGAGCGCAACGATCGTCAGAATGGCGAACATGCAGAGTGTCTCGATCAGTCTGCCGGGGATCGCACTGATGATATTGTATCGTTTGCTCAGCTCGACAGACTCGGTGCCGCAGTTCTTATAAACGTCGGCAAAGAACCGCTCTCTGCCCATGATCTTGACTTCCTTGATGCCGCCCATCGCCTGCTGGATCGCTTTGTACATTTTCGCGGTGACTTTTCTGTTTTCCTGACCGAAAGAGCGGATCTTCTTGCGTACAATGAGGAAATACACCGCAGAGCAGATCGCCAGCGCAATCAGCAGACCGACAGTCATCTGGAAATCGACGGCAAACAGATAGGTTGTCAGTGAAATGACCACCAGTGCGTCGGAAACGAGAGCGAACATGGCGGAAATCACGCTGAATGAGCCGTTCACGTCGCCGTTGATATTGCGGATGATCTCCGAGGTGTTGCGCTGCAGATGGAACGTATAGGGCTTGTTCATGTAGCAGGTGATCATTCGCGTGCCCATGCGAATCTTGCTCTTGCCGATAAAGCTGATACGCAGCCAAAGCAGAAACATAATGAAAGCGTTTTTAATGAGATATACCGCCGCCATCAGGATCGTAAGGAACAGCAGGACTGACGACATCTGCGTAGTGCCGATCACCTTGACGACAAGCTGATACCACCAGCTTGCCTGCATTTGATCCGCGTTGACCATGAGATTGACGAACGGCAAAATCAAGGCAACGCCGAAGAAATCAAGCACCGTCTCAATCAATTGCAGGATGAAAAGACCCAAATACTGCAGCCGCTGTTTGAGCGGAAAAATATAGAAAAGCTGTTTCATCAGCTTCATTGCGATCTTCTCCTTAAAATCTGTTTTTCATAACATAGCATAACAAGCCGAAAAAGTAAAGAGGTCGCTCTTGTAAATCGGTCTGAAATCGATTATAATATAAAATGAGATAATAGGAAGGAGCGCCGCTATGCTCGCATTGTATATCATTCTTGCAATCATCGCGCTGATCGTGCTGCTGCTGGCACTCCCTCTGCGCATCTATCTGCGCTACGCGCCGGAACAGGGCTTTCAGTTCCGCGTCAAGTACCTGTTTTTGACGCTTTCCGACAGCACAAAAGAGCAGGCGTCCAAGAAGCCGGAGCAGCCAAAGCTGCCCGCCGCGCAAAAGGAAAAGGGCGGCGGAAAAGCGACGGAAAGGCTGCTCGATTTCCTCGGTCTGAAGGATGTCAGCAGCAAGATGAACTTCAAGCGCGCCTTTGACGAAAAGGGTCTGCTCGAGATCATCCGCGGCGTATCCGCCTCAGTCAAGGACCTGTTATCGCGGATCGGAAAACTGGTCAAAAAGAGTGTGTTCAAGCGATTCGATCTGCGCATTGCCGTCGGAGACAGCGACGCAGCCGACTGCGCGTTCCGTTACGGCACGGTCTGCGCGGCAGTCTATCCCCTGCTGACCATGCTGGACGGCGCGATGAAATTCAAAAAGCGCGACGTCGACATCAGCTGCGACTTTGAACGCGAAAGCACTACCGCAGTCTTTGACGGGCAGCTCAACTACCGCCCGATCCACGTCGTCGGTTTCCTGTTCGGACTGATCTGGCGTTATATCAAGCAGAGCGTTAGAAAGTGAGGAACTGCAAATGAGCGAGTTACTTGGAATTCTTGATTTTACCGCGCAGCAGGCAAAACAGCTTGCTGCAGGACAATCCGTCACGGAAGCGCCGATTGTACTCGACGGCGTCACAGTCATTCCCGTTTCCAAGCTGTCGTGCGGCTTTGCCGGCGGCGGCTCCGACCTGATCAAAAACCCGAACGGCGTTGCTGCAGGCGCGGGCGTGAAGGTCACGAAGACGCCGCTGTCTTTTCTCGCCGTCTGCGGCTCGGAGGTCCAGATCCTGCATGTCGCTGAGGACGCCGGTAAGAAAAGCATCGTAGAAAGTCTGACCCCGCTGATCGCGCAGTTCAAGGACAAGCTCGCCGCGAAAAAAGCGGCAAAAAACGACGCCGTTCAAACGAACGGCGCCGCCGAATGAAAGATTTATAATCCGAGACCTTTCTGCAGATTCACCACAAAGTCCTGCACGTTGGTCACGATGCCGCGCGCGGAGAGGCTGCCGCGGTCGGCGAGCTTGTTGACGACGAATTCCGAAACGTCGACGCAGTAGAAGTAGATCTGCCGCACCGTACCGTCCGGCATAACGCGGTAGGACGGCGTCATGTTGCCGGTCGCAATGGTATGCAGCATCGTCGCCATGGAGATCACCGTGGTCGCGCCGCGGATCTGGTTGCGCATGGCGTCCTGCGCGTCGTAGACGTTGCCGTAGACCGGAGGCAGCGGACCGTCGTCTCGTATCGAGCCGCCGAGGACATACGGCACGCCGCACTTTTCGCAGCTGTAAATGATGCCGTTGTCGATGTTCTCTTCCTCGATGAACTTTTTGATACTGCCGTGGTAACGCACGCGGTTGATCAGATCCAGATGATTATAATGACCGTTCGGCATGTACTCCTGCGTATAAATATCCTGCCCGAGCGCAGTCCTTAAATAAGCGCCCTCCAGATCGTGGGTCGCCAGAGCGTTGCCCGCCAGGATTGCGTGGACATAACCGTTTTCGATCAGCTTCGACATGGCGCGCCGCGCGTCGGCGTCAAAGGCAAAGGCAGGTCCCATGACCCAGACGATCTTGCCGTGATCGCGCTCATAGCGGAGCAGCTCGTAGATTTCGTCGTAATCGCGTGAGAACGCAGTTTCTCTGGAACGGTTCTGGCGGAATGCGAACACGTCCTTCTCCGCTTTCTGTTCCATAAAGCCGTTTGCGTGGACGTAGATGCCGTCCTGGCACTGTTCCGTGCGGCCGGTGACCACGAGGTCGCCCTGTTTGAGCAGACGGAACTCGCGAACGATGATCTTTCCGTTTTCATAGACCGCCACGCAGTCCATGCGGCTTTCCTCCGCAAGGAGCCACTGACCGTCGATCTTGAAGTATTCTGGGAAAATACTCATCGCGTGATAGGTCATCGGCGCGACGCCGTCGAGCGGCGCCGGCTCGAGAACAACGTCCGGCGCATTTACGAATTCTTCCTTCGAAAAATCGGGCGGGCAGTATTTTCTCAACTGAAACATAGGATACTATCTCCTTTTGTTTTGTTTTTTCTTCATTATAGCGTATCTTTCCGAAACTTGCAAGCACATCGAGGTCCTCTATGAAAGATTTAGCCGTCGGTATCTTCGCGCAGGTGGACGCCGGCAAGACGACGCTCTCCGAAGCGCTGCTCTACCGCACCGGACAACTGAAAAAGCTCGGCCGCGTCGATCACGGCGACGCCTTTCTGGATCACTTCGCTTTGGAGCGCAGCCGCGGTATTACGATCTTCTCCAAGCAAGCGCGCTTTCATACGGATCGGCTTTCCGTGACGCTTCTGGATACGCCGGGTCACGTGGATTTCTCCCCCGAGGCGGAGCGGACGATGCAGGTGCTGGACTACGCCATTTTGATCGTCAGCGCGACGGACGGGGTGCAGGGGCATACCCGGACGATGTGGAAGCTCCTGCGGCGTTATCGCATCCCTACCTTTGTATTCTTTAACAAAATGGATTTGCCGGGCGCGGACAAAGCCCGCCTGCTGGAAGACGCGAAAGCGCACCTGAGTCCGCGGTGCGCCGATCTTTTCGACCCGGAAGCGGTCGCGCTCTGCGACGAGGCAGCGTTGGAGCAGTATCTTGAACGCGGAACGCTTGCGCCGGAAGAGATCGCTTCGATGATCGCGCAGGAAAAGCTCTATCCATGCCTGTTCGGCGCAGCGCTTAAATCCGAGGGGGTCGACGAACTGCTCTGCGCGTTGGAGCAATATACCATGCAGCCGGGCTTCCCCGCGGAATTTGCAGCGCGGGTCTATAAAATATCCCGCGACGCGCAGGGAAACCGCCTGACCTTTCTGAAGGTAACGGGCGGCGCGCTGCGCGTGCGCGCACCGCTGCGCTATATGCAGGGCGAAAAAACCATTGAAGAAAAAGTCACGCAGATCCGTCTTTACTCCGGCGCGAGCTTCACACAGGCGGACGAGGCGCCTGCCGGAACGCTTTGCGCGGTGACCGGCATTTCCGGTCTCTCCGCAGGCGATCGGCTGGGCGCGGAATCGGACGCCGTACCTCCCCTGTTGACGCCGGTAATGACCTACCGCATCCGGCTTCCGAAGGACGCCGATCCGCGCACCGCGCTCCGGAAGCTCAAGCAATTGGAGGACGAGGAGCCGCAGCTCCATATCGTCTGGGACGAACGCCTGCGCGAGATCCACGCGCAGCTCATGGGGCAGGTGCAGATCGAGATCCTGCAAAGCCTGATCCTCGAGCGCTTCGACCTGAACGTCACGATCGACGGCGGGCGCGTCTGTTACCGCGAGACGATCCGCAATACCGTCGAAGGCGTCGGACACTATGAGCCCCTGCGACATTATGCGGAAGTCCATTTGATCTTAGAGCCGCTTCCCGCGGGCAGCGGGCTGGTCTTTGCGGCAAGCTGCAGCGAGGACGTTCTCGACCGCAACTGGCAGCGGCTTGTCCTCACGCACCTCATGGAAAAGCAGCACCTCGGCGTGCTCGCAGGTTTTCCGATCACCGATATGAAGCTCACGCTGGCGGCAGGGCGCGCCCACCTCAAGCACACCGAGGGCGGCGACTTCCGGCAGGCGACCTACCGCGCCGTCCGTCAGGGACTCATGCAGGCGGAAAGCGTCCTGCTGGAGCCGTTTTATCAATTCACACTCACCGTTCCCGCCGATCAGATCGGACGGGCGATCAACGATATCCGCGCCATGGGCGGGAGCTTTGATCCTCCCGCCGAGGTCGAAGAAGGCATGCAGCTCGTCGGCAGAGCGCCGGTGTCCGAACTGCAGGACTATATGGCGCAGGTCGTGTCCTATACAAAGGGGCGCGGCAGGCTGATCTGTGAGGCGGGCGGCTACGCGCCGTGCCATAATGCGGCGGAGATCATCGCCGGCTTTGCCTACGATCCCGAACGCGATCTGGAAAATACGCCGGATTCCGTCTTCTGCGCCCACGGCGGCGGCTTCACCGTCAAATGGGATCAGGTCTTCTCCCACATGCACTTAGACAGCGTCCTGCGCCCGCAGCGGGAGGACGCGCCCGCGCAGGTCAGGACGCAGAATCTGGATCTGGACGAGAAAGAGCTGCAACGCATTATGGAGCGGGAATTCGGTCCGGAAAAATACACGCTCTACCGTCCGCCTCCCAAGGCGGAGTCCTCGGAAATCACGCTGCCGCCCCGCAAAAAGGACTATCTGATCGTCGACGGCTACAATATGATTTTCGCCTGGGACGGTCTGCGCGAACAGGCGCAAACCGATCTGTCCGGCGCGAGAGAACGTCTTTTGGATATCTTGAGCAACTACTGCGGCTACCGACCGTGCGAACTGGTCGTGGTCTTTGACAGCTACCGCGTCAAGGGCGGCGTCGGCTCGAAGACGAAGCATGACAATCTCCGCGTCGTCTATACCAAAGAGAATGAAAGCGCCGACCTTTACATCGAAACGCTGGTCGGAAAAATCGGAAAAAACTACGCCGTCCGTGTGGCGACCTCGGACGCGCTGATCCAGCTTTCCGCCCTGCGCAGCGGTGTGCTCCGCATTTCCGCGAATGAGCTGCTGGGCGAGATTGAGCAAGTCAACGAGAAGATCGCCGCCGTCATCCTTCAACTGCGCGAGGAGGCAAAACGCGCCTCCATCCGCGATAATCCCCTGCGAAAACTAACCAACGAGAAAACAATATAGGAGGTATATCTATGTCCACGCTGATGATCCGCAACATTTCCGCACTTGTCACCTGCAACGACGCCGACGAGCTTTTGAACAACGTCGATCTTTACTGTGAAGACGGCTTGATCCGCGCCATCGGCAAACAGCTTCCGCAGAAGGCGGACCGTGAAATCGACGGAACGTATCTGTTCTGCTATCCCGGTCTGATCAACACGCACCACCACCTGTATCAGCAGTTCTCCCGGAATCTGCCGCAGGTGCAAAACATGGAGCTGTTCGACTGGCTCAAGACGCTGTATGAGATCTGGAAAAATCTCGATCAGACCGTCATCCGTTATTCCGGTCTGACCGGCATGGGCGAGCTGATGAAGAACGGCTGCACCACCTGCTTCGATCACCACTACGTCTTCCCCGCAGGCACGGGCGATCTGATCGGTGCGCAGATGCGTACCGCCGACGAGCTCGGCATGCGTATGGTCTCCTCCCGCGGCAGCATGGATCTGTCCGTGAAGGACGGAGGACTCCCTCCCGACAGCGTTGTGCAGACCGTCGACGAGATCATGAAGGACAGCGCGTATCTGATCGAAAAGTATCACGATCCGTCCTTCGGCTCAATGCACCAGATCGTGCTGGCGCCCTGCTCCCCCTTCTCCGTATCCGCAGAGCTTCTGAAGCAGTCTGCGATCCTCGCCCGTCAGTACGGCGTGCGCCTGCATACCCATCTGTGTGAAACGAAGGATGAGGAAAACTATACCCTCAGCCGCTATAACATGCGCCCCTTGGAATACATGGAATCCCTCGGCTGGATCGGCGACGACGTATGGTACGCCCACGGCATCCACTTCACCACGGCAGAACTGGACGTTCTTGCCAAGACCGGCACCGGCGTCGCCCACTGCCCGGTTTCCAACATGAAGCTCTCGTCCGGCATCGCCCGCATTCCCGAGATGCTGGAGCGCGGCGTCAAGGTCGGCCTCGCGGTCGACGGCTCGGCCTCGCAGGACGGCTCCAATCTGCTTGAAGAGATCCGTATCTGCTTCCTGCTGCACCGTCTGAATTCCTCGGCAAAGGCGCCAACGGGCTACGACGTGCTCAAGATGGCGACCCGCGGCTCGGCATCTTTGCTCGGCAGAACCGACATCGGCTCCGTCGAAGTCGGCAAGTGCGCGGACTTCTTCCTTGTCGATTCCCGCCGTCTTGAGCTGGTCGGCGCGACCTACGATCCGAAGAACGTCTTCGGCACGGTGGGC
Source organism: uncultured Clostridia bacterium (assembly GCA_947165085.1). Lineage (GTDB taxonomy): Bacteria > Bacillota > Clostridia > Oscillospirales > Oscillospiraceae > JAZOXB01. The sequence continues at coordinate 15,879 of CAMUZA010000037.1, forward strand.
TTGCGCGGCGCGGTGGATTACACCGTCGTCAACGGCAAGGTCACGGTCGATCAGGGCAGACTCGTCAACATCGACGAGCCGGTCATCGCAGAGGAAGCAAGAAAAGTCTGCGACGCCTATCTGTCCAAATAATGCAGAACAGGGGAAAATGGATGCTGATCGCCGCCATGGCACTGTACGGCACCATCGGCGTCTTCCGGCATTATATTCCTCTTCCCTCTGGGCTGATTGCCTGCGCCCGGGGGTTGATCGGCGCGCTCTCTTTACTGCTTTTTCTTCTGATTCGGAGGAGAAAGCCGGACCGGACCGCCATCCGGCGCAATCTTCTGCCGCTCTGTCTGTCCGGCGCCGCGCTCGGCGCGAACTGGGCGCTGCTCTTTGAGGCGTATAACCGCACCACCGTAGCAAGCGCGACGCTGGCATATTACTTTGCGCCGATCCTCCTGCTCATCGTTGCACCGTTCGCACTCAAGGAGCGGCTGACCGCGCGCAAGGTGATCTGTATCTTTATCGCGCTCGTCGGCATGGTATTCATCTCCGGCGTCGCCGGCGGCGAATCATCCAAGCTGGGAGGCATTGCGTTCGCACTGGGCGCGGCGCTTCTCTACCCGGTCATTATCCTTCTCAGCAAACAGCTGACGGAGGTCAGCGCTTTTGAGAAGACCATCGTGCAGCTTCTCTCCGCCGCTGCAGTTACGCTGCCCTATACGCTTCTTGCGGAAAAATGGAGTTTTACGGAATTCACCCTCACTGCTGCGACCCTGCTCCTCATCGTCTGCGTCGTCCACACGGGCGTCGCCTATGCGCTCTATTTCAGCGCGCTTCGCACGATGAACGCGCAGACACTCGCGATCCTCAGCTATATTGACCCGCTCGTTGCGGTCCTGCTGTCCGCGCTTGTGCTCAAGGAGCCGTTCGGATGGAAGGAGCTGGTCGGCGCGGTCCTCATTCTCGGCGCAGCTCTGATCAGCGAGCTTCCCGAAAGAAAGGAGCATGATTGATGTATCAGCCTTTAGCGGACGAGCTTCGCCCGACATCATTGAATGAAGTCTACGGTCAGGACGAAATCCTCGGCGAAGGCAAGATCCTGCGCCGGATGATCGAATCGGGGCAAGTCCCGAATCTGATCTTCTACGGACCGAGCGGCACGGGCAAAACAACGGTCGCGAACATCATCGCCGACGCCACACAGCGCACGCTGTACAAGCTCAACGCGACGACTGCCTCGACCGCAGACATCAAGGAGATCGTCTCCCAGCTGGACACGCTGCTGGCGCCGAACGGTGTGCTGCTGTATCTGGACGAGATTCAGTCCTTCAACAAAAAGCAGCAGCAGACTCTGCTGGAGCACATTGAGAACGGCAAGATCACGCTGATCGCCTCTACGACGGAGAATCCGTATTTCTACGTGTTCAACGCAATCCTGAGCCGCAGCACGGTGTTTGAGTTCAAGCCGATCACGCCGGATGCCGCGCTGAAGGCCGTCCGCCGCGCCGTAGATTACATGACGCGCAAAACCGGTCTTTCCGTCAGCGCGGAGGACGGCGCGCTGGAGCATATCGCCACCTCCTGCGGCGGCGATATCCGCAAAGCGATCAATGCCGTTGAAGCGATGTTCATTGCCGCGCGTCCGGGCGATACTTCCCTGCTGTTGACACTGTCCGACGCAAAGGCGGTGACACAGCGTTCCGCCATGCGCTACGACCGCGAGGGCGACAATCACTTCGACTGCCTGTCCGCGCTGATGAAGTCCATCCGCGGCTCCGATCCAGACGCCGCGATCCACTATCTTGCGCGATTCTTAGAGGTCGGCGATCTGCCCGCATGCTGCCGCCGGATCCTGTGCTCCGCCTGCGAAGACATCGGGCTTGCCTATCCGCTGGCGATCCCGATCGTCAAGGCGTGCGTGGACTCCGCCCTGCAGCTCGGCATGCCGGAAGCACGGCTGCCGCTGGCGGACGCCGTGATCTTCCTTGCCACCGCGCCGAAGTCCAATTCCGGCTGCATGGCGATCGATAAGGCGCTTTCGGACGTCCGCGCCGGCAAGATCGGCGACTTCCCGCGGCAGCTGCAGAACGTCCATGCCGATTCCTTCGGGCAGGAGCGCGAGCAGGGTTATCTCTATCCGCACAGCTTCCCCAACCACTGGGTCAGGCAGCAGTACCTGCCCGATCTCATCAAGGACGTTCATTACTACGAGTACGGCGACAACAAGATCGAGCAGGCAGCCAGACAATACTGGGACGCGATCAAGAAATGAGGGAGTAAGATGATGGACATTCGCCCGGGGGACGTGCTGACGATGAAGAAGCAGCACCCCTGCGGAAGCAACACCTGGATCGTTCTGCGCATCGGCGCGGATTTCAAGCTCAAGTGCACCGGCTGCGCGCATGAGATCATGCTCCCGCGCTTTCAAGCGGAGAAGAACGTCAAGGCAGTCAAGCATCCGGAATAATCGTTCGACCGCGACATACGGTTTTTTGCAAAAAAGTTGCGCGGGAAATGGAATTCCCGCGTGAAACACCCGAAAACACGGCTGACCGATACGAAACAGGCCGCATTCCCCGTTGGGGATTGCGACCTGTTTTTTATGTCCGCGGCGCTATGCTTTGTCCACAGAGGTGATGCCCTTGACCGTCTACGCAGATGCTGTTTTGCTGCTGAATCTTCTCGTCAACTATCTGCTCTTGCGGGCAAGCGCAAGACTCGGCGGCGCGGCGATCCGGAACAGGCGCCTGCTCAGCGGCGCGCTGCTCGGCGCGGTCTATGCCGTGTTAGTCTATCTGCCCAGCTTGCGCTGGCTGACGGCGCTTCCGTTCAAGCTCCTGTGCGCTGCGGGAATGATCGTGATCGCGTTTGGATGGCGGCGGATCGCCCTGCGGCTGGCAGCGGTCTTCGGTGGGATGACGCTCGTTCTCTGCGGCGCGGTCTACGGCGTGGAGCTTCTGAAAGGCGGCAGGATTCACTACCGTGCGGACGCGCTGTTTTACCCCGTCTCTTTCTTTTCCCTCCTGCTGACCGCCGCTGCGGTCAGTTTTGCCTGCCGCCTGCTGCTGCCGAAGCTGACTTTTGCCGCGGACAGTATCCTGCCGGTCACGCTGCGTCTGGACGGCAGGACCGTCCGCATGAGCGCGCTGCGTGACAGCGGCAATACCCTGTGTGACCCTGTCAGCGGCAAAGCCGTGCTGACCGTCTACTGGAAAGCGGCACGTTCCCTCTTCCCCTTCGCGATATCCGCCGAGGAGGTTTCCTCCCCCGCAACCCTCGCACTGCGGCTGAAAGACTATGCGCCGCGACTGATCCCCTACCGTGCCGTCGGTGTGTCGTCCGGACTTCTGCTCGCGATCCCCTGTGAGATCACGCTCAACAATCAAACCAAAACCGGCCTCGTCGCTCTTTCTCCGACGCCGGTGTCGGAGCGCGGCGCGTACGAGGCGCTGACCGGAGGTAATCGTTATGCTTAAAACCCTTTCCCAGCTCATCACCGCCCTGCTCGACCCGACAGAGAGCATTCTCTACATCGGCGGAAGCGACGTCCTGCCGCCGCCGCTCACCGGCGCGGAAGAACAGAATCTTCTGCAGCGCATTTCCGAAGGAGACGAACAGGCGAAACAATGCCTGATCGAGCGCAATCTCCGTCTCGTCGTCTACATCGCGCGCCGCTTCGAGAATACGGGAATCAACATTGAGGACCTGATCTCGATCGGCACGATCGGACTGATCAAGGCGATCGGCACTTTCCGCGCAGACCGCAATATCAAGCTCGCGACCTACGCCTCAAGGTGCATTGAAAACGAGATCCTCATGCACATTCGCAAGATCTCGGGGCAGAAAACCGAGGTCTCCCTCGACGAGCCGATCAATACCGACTGGGATGGGAACGAACTCCTGCTGTCCGATATACTGGGCACCGATAACGATACGGTCATGCGCCCGATGGAAGAGGACGTCGAGCATCAGCTCCTGCGCGATGCGCTTTCAAGGCTGCCGGAGCGTGACCGCCGCATCGTTTCCATGCGCTTCGGACTGGCAGGTCAGCAGGAAAAGACGCAGAAAGAGGTCGCGGACCTCATGGGCATCTCGCAGTCATACATCTCGCGGCTGGAAAAGCGCATCATGCAGCGTCTGCGCCGTGATCTGCTGCGGCAGGTTTCGTAAAAGGCAAAAAAACATCTTGCAATTCAAGCGCACAGCAGTTATAATGAGTGCGGCGCACAAGCGCCGCGCACCATGCCGGTGTGATGGAATTGGTAGACGTAGTGGACTCAAAATCCGATTCGTCAGCGTCGGCCCTTGAGCTCGCAAACCCTTGATTTTCCTGGACTTTTTCGCATTTCATTTTTTTAGAATTTCCGATGGGCCTCCTAAATGGGCCTCCGATTTCCAGAGACCGTTTTTGGAG
>CAMUZA010000038.1 GCA_947165085.1 uncultured Clostridia bacterium
CTTTCGGATAAGATAAAAATACAGACTGCCGAGACAGTCTGAAATCATTTGGGAGGCTCACGCTATGGCAAGATCATTTCGTATGCGGTGCCCGAACTGCGGCACCGTCCAGAACCTGAACGCTTCCGGTCCCTGCAACTCCTGCGGCACGCCCCTGTATGTCGAGCAGCCTGCGGCGATCGCCCTCTATCGCATGGGCAACTTCATGGGCGCCGCGACCGGCTTCGGCATCTATCTGAACGAGCAGCCCTTTGGCGCGATCGCCAACAAGGAATCTCTGATCATCCCGCTGCCCTACGGCGACTACAAGCTGCACATCGTCTGCGGCATGAGCCGCAAATGCAACGACCCGATCTACCGGCTCAGCCCGCAGGATCCGTACGTCTGCCTGAAGGTCCATATGAAGCCCGGCTTCCTCCAGAACAGCTTTATCATTGAGCGCGTGGATCCGTCCACCATGCCGCAGGGATAAGACCATCCTATGCGGCGCGCCCTTACGACATGAAAGAGCCGCCCTGCAGTTGTGCAGGGCGGCTCTCCGTCTGTCAAAAAAGGTAGCGTGTGAATTGTCAGTGAATCGGGGCTTGCGGCAAATCCCCAACAAGCCGCATCGGTGGAAAAGGTACCCCCAGATGCCCTGCTTGCAGAAGATGCTTGACGCCCGAAAGCGTGCTACAAGGATTGTATCAGGGCATCGGTCATGCGGCAGGCGTAGGTCGGCGCCTCGGTAAAGCCGAGCGTCTCGGTGTAGCATTTGGCAAGGCAGATGCGGCAAAGAGAGCGCACGCGGCAGCTTTGGCATTGCTCCGGAAAACGGATTGCCTTCACCTGATCGCGCACCTGCCGCCACGCGGTCTGGAAACCCGCCGTTCTGACGTCGGCGATCGGGTACGGGAGCATCCCGCAGGGCATCAGTTTTCCGTCCCAGCTCAGCCAGAATGCGCTTCGTCCGGCGCGGCAGTTCATGCACTCGTCTTCCGGATCTTCGTCGATGTGAAGCGTTTGCAGAAAGCGCCTCAATTGCTCGTCCGTCATGGAGGCGCGCAGTCGTTCCGCTTCCATTCGTCCTGCCTCCTCCGGACACATGCGCTCCGGAAACTCGCAGGAGCCTGTCACACGGACCGGCGGAAAAAGATACGTCGAGGTCTGAAGATGCGCGCCGAGCTCCCGCGCCTTCTCTGCGATCTGCTCGCGCTGCTGCTGATTTTCGGGCGTCATCGTCAGATTGAGCTTGACGTCGATATCCGCCTCGCGCAGCGCGCGGATGTTTTTGAGCACCGTGTCGTAGGCGGGAACGCCGCACAGGGCTTCATAAGTCTCATTCGACACGCCGTAGAGCGTAATATTGACGCGGTGGGGCGGATCGTCCAGCAGCCTCTGCAGCAGCTCGCCTTGCAGTAAATAGCCATTGGAATTGATCGAGACAAGCAGTCCCATCCGCTTGAGGCCGGAATAGATTTTCATGAAATCCGGTCGGAGCGTCGGCTCGCCGCCGGTCAGCAGCAAAAAGACCATGCCCTCGCGGCAGGCGGCTTCCCCGATGGAAAGCCACTCGTCCGAAGTAAGCTCCTGCCCCCGGCGCTTCTGTTCGGCAGCGCTCAGATGCACGTAGCACATCTTGCAGTCGAAGTTGCAGCGCGGCGTCAGCTCAAAGGTTCCGGAGCACGGCTGTCCCAGCCTTGCTGCTTTTTGGTGCAGATACGCCGATAACCTCGGTTCAGCCATAAATACCCTCTTCAATCAGTCGGTTGTGCAGGCAGGCGACCGCGCCCTCGTCGGGCAGACAGGTCAGAAGATAAAACGGCACATGCTCTTTGATGCGCTGCGCCAGCGTCATGACCTTGTCCATCGCGCTCCGGTCGTTCACGTCGTAGGTGACGCCCTCCAAAAACGAGAGCAGCGCCTGTCGTTCGTTTGCCTGTGCGACCGCATTTTTCGCTCCCTGCCGCAGGATCACAATGGCGGCAAGCGGCAGCGTGCGGTTTTTGCACAGATTTGAACTGCCGCAGAACGGGGAGCCGCAGGCGTACCAGACGCCGTCCTCTTCCCGAAGCAGCGCGCGGTCACCGTTGATCGGTTCCGCGCCGCGATACTGCTCCCAAAGCCGCGCCTGCGTGGACTTTCCTGTCTGCTTCGGCGCGGTAAAGAGGATCGCCTTGCCTTGATACGCAATAAAAGATGCGTGCAGGAACGGCTCGTCTCTCTTGAGTAACGTCCGCGGCAGGTCGAGCCAGCGCAGGATCAAATGGGAGCTTAATCCGTTCAGGCAGTCCGCCGCATAATCCACCGTGACTGCGTCGCCTTGCTCCGCCGCTTTGTAGAGCAGGCCCGCGCCGTCCTCGCGTTGGCAGAATCGCGTGCGCCCGCCCTGCGGGCCGTGAAACTCCGTGATCCCGGATCTGCGCAGCAGGATTCTCTCCGGCGCGGTCACATTCGGCACCGCACTGACCGTCAGGCGTCGATCCGGCGTCGGAACGGTCTCGCATCGAAAGGCGTTCAGACGTTCCGACACCGGGTAGGGCGGGGCGTCTACGCAAACGGTTAAGTCTCCGATGCGAAAATACGCCCGCTCGGTCGAAACTTCAGGAGCTGAAGACATTGTTCCAGTCCGTCGGCGCGTGATAGCAAACCGCGTCGTCAAAGCCCGGTCCGCTATACTCGCAGAGGCCCGCCTGGTTGAACACGTTGACGCCGGCGTCCGGAAGATAGACGGAGCAAATGCCCTCGCCGAGGTTTGCAATTCCATAGCACCCGGACGAGATGCTCTCCGACAGCCGGAAGGTCTCATACGTCACCTCGGGCTTCCGATATACTTTCTTCATTGAACTTACTCCTGATTTCCGTTGAAATATGCGCTCGCTGCGTCACCGTAGCGCAGCATGGCGAGAACGACGTCCGTGAGAGACGCATCTGTCTCGTTCATCATAATGCTGCAGGCGTAGGAAACGATACTGTAGCTGTTGACGTCACTTACCACAGCGCCGTCTGACTTGCGGATCACCTGGCACTGCACGACCGTCCGCATCTGAGAAGCGCTCAGCTCGGAGAAGGAGGCGCGCCAATAGCGCTCGTGCGCCGTAAACTGCGTGCCGTCAATCCGCAGGGTCTGCAGCGTGCCGTCGCGGTCGAGCCAGCGCAGCTCCATCGCAAGGTCTTCGACGCTGCCGCCGTAAGCCTGCAGATCCCAGTAGTAGTTGATGGTGACGCGCTCGTTCAGGCTGAGGGAGCGTCCTGCAAGGACGATTTGCGCATGCTCCGCGGTTTGCGTTTGCTCGTGCGTTTCCAGCGCGGGCGCCTCTGTGCTGCCCCAGCTTTGCTGCTCTGCAGTCAAGCTCTTGTTGACCAGATCGTCCGTTTTGTAGTCGAAATAGATCTGCGCCTGTGCGCCGTAATTCAGCATATCCACCAGCACGGTGCGAAGCGCGCCGTCTTCGGTGGCTTTGAGCTGATCCATCGCGTACTGCTTCACGCTGTAGGGAAGCTCGTTTCCGAGATGCTCCACGCCGTCCTTCGTCATCACAAGTCTTGCGCGGACAACGCTGCCCATCTCCTTGGCGGGAATGTCGCGGAAGGTGAAGACCGCATAGCTTACGCCGTCCACCTCACGCTGCGCATAGTCGTATTCGCGGAGGAGCAGATCGTCCTTCTGGAACACGACGCAGGCGTTGGAGGCGCCCTCCAGCAGCGTCATCGGCACATAGTAGTTGATCGCAAGATCGCTCATCAGCGTGATGCTGACGCCGGAGAAGGTCAGGCCGTCATCCAGGACGCCTGGCTGCAGCTCCGCATTGCCGAGGTAGCGCATGGCGCGTCTTGCCCCGCTGCGGCTGATGTTCGTGCGAACGCTCTGCGTGGACGCAGGCTCGCTCAGATAGGTGACCTTGAGGTTTCGCAGGGAGACGATATTGTGATTGTCGTTGCCCTGGTCGTCCTTCGTGGGATTCGCGATCAGAACCACCTTGCTTTGCGTCTGACCGTCCTCCCATTCCACCACGGAGCTGATGTCGTAGTAGCGCTCGGTGGCGGAGGTGAAGCGCAGGTTGACCGGGTCGCCGCCGTTGGAAAGCACAACGCCGCCGTCCGAGCCGCTGACGAGCTTCAGGCTCGCATGGATTTGATCAATCGCAGAGGCGTCCTCGGCGTTCAGCGCAAAGGCGACCGCCTGACCGGGCAGCAGATAGATTTCGTTGTTCGGACCGATCTGACTGTAATCCGCGATCGTCGTAACCTCGCCCATGCCGTCGATGAAGACCGCGCCGTCCTGAATGTCCGCGTTATCCTCATACTGACCGAGACTCTCCTGCCCCAGCAGGAAGCGGCGCAGCTCGACAAACTGCGGCCAGCCCTCGTGATCCAGCGCGTAATAGGTGGCGTCCAGCTCCTCCAAAGGATCGGCGGGCTTGTAAATACGCAGGCCGTCGATATAGAGATCATAGCTGCCGTCGCCGGGATGATCCATCAGCCGCGCGTAGCGCACGGTGACCTTCACGGTGTAGGTGCCGTAGGGCAGGCTGTCGCCGCTGGAAATCACAGGCACTTGGTAGAGCGTCTGCCCGTTGGAGGTCGTCGTCCAGACGTAGTTCGGACGGTAAACGATGCAGGACGGTCCCTGCGTCGTCGAGGACGGGAAGGCTGCGAGCACCGGATAGCCGTCCTCCGTGCCGCCGGCTGCGGTCTGCGAGCCAGTGACGGTCTTGGTCACGTGCCACGTCTCGCCGTCCCAGAAGCAGAAATAGCGGACGTAGGGGTTTTCGCTGTCGAGCGAGCGGCTGTAGCCGAAGTAGGTATCGACCGCCCAGCTCTTGTACGCCGTGCCGGAGGCGTCGCTGCCCTGATAGACCTGCACCGTCATAAAGCCGGAATCGTTGCTGCTCACGCCGATCAAATCAAAGCCCGTGCCGGTGAAGGTAAACTGCGCTGTCGGCCAGTTGTTCTTATCCTCCACGCTGACCGTGACCTTCTTCGAGCCGTCTAAGCTGTAGGTCGTGCAGGTGGAATACGCCGGGTCGTAGCCGTAGAGGTTGTCGTCGTCCAGTTCGTCCAGACCGGGGCGATCCTCGCCCTGACTTGCGTCCAGCGACGTGCCGACGTCCGCCCAGTCGTGCACGAACGCAGCATCCTTCTCGTGTCCGAAGGTAATGAAGCTGTTTTCGTAGTACATAATGCTGGCGGGCACGAAGGTCACGCGGCTGTAGTAGTAGCGATCCGCGCCTGCCGGCAGCAGCCGGACGGTCACCGTCTCCGGCGCGGTCATCTGCAGATTCTTCGGCACGTAGATCAGCTTGTTCAGATCGGATTCCACGCCGAGGCGCAGATTGCCGAAGCTGCCCTCAAGGGCGCTTGCAAGCTTCGCGCCCTCGCCCTCTTCGTTCGCCGCCTGCACGTCGCCGTCGCGGGTGTAGACCGCCGCGGAAGCGAGCTGCGCGCTTGACAGCACGCCCTGCAGGGCAAGCCTGCGCGTGCCGAATTCGTATTTGCTCTCGATGTACTGCGGGACGCGGATCGCCGCAGGCAGACCGTAGTCGATCACGACCGTCTGGTCGATGATCGCCTGGTTCGTCAGCTTTGCGACGTAGCCCGTCTCCGCGTTCATATCAAAGGTTCGCTTGCTCGCAACGTCGGTATCGGCGTAGGCGGTGTCCTGCACGTAGCCGTTCGCGGTTGCCTCCGTCACGTAGTAGCTGTAGCGGTGCAGCACGCCGCTGACCGTTTCCGTGGCGGGCAGTCCCTCGACCTTCCTCGTCCAGACCGCCGGCGCAAAGGCGTTGGCGTCGGCCTCGGTCAGCGTCACGGTCCCGTAGACCGCGTCCTCGTTCGTCACGCTGTCGATCCGGTGGATCGTGAAGGTGACGCTCTGGCGGGTCTTCTGGAGCTGGGCAAGATCGTCCCAGACCTTGTGCAGGGTGAGATCGACGGTGTTCTCGCAGGGATTCTGCATCTCCGCCGTCGGCGCCGTCAGACTTTCGGGGTTGGGAAGCAGCGGCTCGTCGTCCTTCAAAAGCACCTTCGCGTCGGAGACGAACGGGTCTGCGCCTGGCGTTTCCTGCGTGTGGGCGGTGCCGTTAAAGGTGTCGCCGGTCTCCTTCGCCGTCTGACCGTTGGCGTCATAGGTGGAATCGTTGTAGTAGCTGCCCGTGAAAGGCCCGACCTTCTGCACGGAGACCGTCGCGCCCTCGGAGAGCTTGGCGGGCGTGCCGCGCACGACGTCGCAGTTCACCGCGGCGCAGCTCGTAATCTCGCCGAGCTGGTTGAAGCCCACGAAGCCGCCTGCAAAGCCGTTGCGCTCCGTGCCGTCCTCCGTCTGCGTCGCGCCGCCGCCGAAGACGTCATAGCCCTTGGCGATGCCGGTGACGGTGCTGTTCTTGACCGTGGTATAGAACAGCGGGATCAGCGCGATGGTCAGATTGCTGTGCTCGGCGTCGATCAGCCCGTTTTCGTTGCAGGGCAGTTCAATATAGGAATCACCGATCGTGATCTTGGCGACGTCGGTCGCGCCGCCTTCGTCCTCCTTGGTTCCGAGGGCGACGGTGATGCGGATGCCGAAGAGCGTGACGCCCAGCAGATTGCCCTCGTTCAGAAGCTCCAGCCCGGCGATATTGCCGAGGTTGGCGTTGATGAGATCCGCCTGCTGCGCCTGCGGCAGATACAGAGCGCGCACCAGCACGTTCACAATGTTGAGAAGCAGCGCTACCAGCGAGGAGCTTGCCTGCGCCTCCACCAGATAGCCCTTGGTGGTCTTGCCGATGAAGCCGCCGGCGATCCGGTCGCTGACGACGTATTTGAGGTTGTTCGCCGCGCAGGGCAGCTCCTGTTCTTCCGACACAGCGGGAACAGCTGGCTTGAAGCCGATCTTTGTCAGATCGGAGAAGCCGACGAAGCCGCCCGCAATCGGCTCGCTGCCGCCTGCGGCAGTGACGGTATAGCCGAGGTCGATGCCGCTCACGGAGGAGCTTACCACACGGGAGCCCACCACGTCGCCGACGCCCGCCTGCGCATTCAGGAGATTTGCCTGCTGCAGGAGGGAAGCGTTGTCCACGTCGGCGACGCCGCTCTTGCCGCAGTGACCGATAAAGCCGCCGACATAGTTCAGACCCTCGACGCCGGAGAGGTTCGTCACATGCGCGTTCTGCACATGACCGTCCAGCAGCGCGCCGCCGAAGCCGCCCGCGCAGCCCGACCAGCGGGTGGAATTCATCGTTCCGGTGGTCTCTTCTCCGGCGGTGCGGACGGTAAAGCCCTCGCTCACGCCGGTAACGTCGGAATTATAAATATAGGGTCGGAAAATATCGAGCGCGGAGATCTGCCCCAGATTCGCCAGGGACAGAAGATTCGTTTTATTCTGTGCGACCGAGGCGGTGCTGCCCACGTTCGCCACGCCGAAGAAGCCGCCGGCGTAGTATTGCGCTTCCACGCCGCGCAGGTGATTGACGCGAATGTTCGTGGCGGTGAGGCTTTGCTCGTCGTTGTTGCCGATGATCGCGCCCTCCATCGCGCCGACGAAGCCGCCGGCGCACAGAGGCACGTGCCGCACCGCGTTCTGCGGATCGCTGTCATCCGTCCAGCCCTCGACCGTGAAGCCCCATGCGGGGTCTGCCACGGTGACGTTCGCCTTGCGCACCGTGGAAACGGTTGCGGCGGCGAGGGAGAGCAGGGACGATACGTTGTCCCCGCCGGACTTGACGACGGCGTCCAAAAGGTCCTGCAGCGGACCTTCGCTGACGTTCGTGCCCGCCTCGGCAGCCGTGCCGGAGCCGAGGAAACCGATATAACCGCCGACATAGCGGGAGCCCATAACCTTCTTGAGATTCCACACGTTGCAGCCGTCGTTGGGATTGTCGCTGCCCGTGTCGTCGCCCCAGATCTGTGCGCCTCTGGCAGCGCCGGCGAAGCCGCCCGCGTTGCCGCAGCCGTTCGCCTGCTCGCCGGTGGAAAGAATCGTCATGCCGTTCTGGTAGCCGTGGACCGAGGAGGTCTTGACCACCGGGACGAACACGTCGACCGCGCCGGTGAGGAGCTGACCGAGATCGAGGTCGAGGCCGAGCGCCTGCGCCTGCCCGAGATTTGCCACAGAGCCGGTCTTCATCTCGCCGGCAAAGCCGCCGGCGTTTCGCATGGCTTTGACCTGCTTGCAGTTATATGCCTGACCGTTGGTGATCGTGCCGCTGCGCATTGAGCCGACGTAGCCGCCCGCGCAGCCGCTGTCATACAGACCTGCGGCGTTCTGATAGGCGGTGCGCCCCGCCGTCACGTGATAGCCGTAGAGATAGTTGTCTAAAATCGCGTCGAGCGCTGCCTGACTTGCAACGTGCTCCATGCCGAGCCCGTAGCAGCCATACTGACCGACGTAATCCACCCAGGCGTTCCAGCTTTGGTAATCCATCTGCGCCAGCGGGCCGTAAACCGCGGTGTTTTCCTCGGTCGGGTAAGATACCTTCAGCGCGCCGAGCAGATTGTCGAGCTTCACGAGTCCGAAGAGCAGCGAAATATTGCCGGTATCGGCGGTAGAGCCCGCGTCCATCAGACCGGTGAAGCCGCCGGCGTATTCGACGCCGTAGACCGAGAGAATGCGGATTGCCGCACATTCGGACTTCGGACCGCGGTAAGTCTCCACATTGTTGATCGTTTCGTTTTCGCTCTTCCAGGGGTCACTGTTATTGCCCCAGATATGGCCGCCGAGGTTATGTCCTGCGTAGCCGCCCGCCATACCGCGCTGCGTTCCGGCGTCGGAGGAGGCGTCCGCCCGAACCGCGCCGCCGCAGGGGATGCAGGTTGTCACGCTGTTGCGGATCGTTGGAACGAAGTCCTGCGCCACCGTGAGCAGGCTGCCGCTGATTTCCAGCAGACCGTTCAGCACGCTCGTATCGCCCAAGGCGTCTGCGACGCTGCCCGGCTCCATCTCGCCGACGTAGCCGCCGGCGGCGATCCTGCCGATGATGTAACTGAAATTCCAGGAATGGGAATCCTGAATGTGACTGCCGCGCATCCAGCCGACGAAGCCGCCGGAGCGTCCGACCAGGCCTGCCGCTTCTGTCTCCGAAGCCGCGCCGCTGTCGATCGTCGCGTCGGACTTGACGGCAAAGCCGCCGGGTCCGCCGTAGACGTCGGAGTGCTCCACGGTGGAGATCACGCAGTTCAACGCGCTGAGAATATCGTTGAGATTCAGAATGCTCAACGCCTTGAGGCCGCCGCCCAGCGAGGCGGAGGAGCCGATGTCCATAAAGCCCAGATAGCCGCCCGCATAGCGGGTGCCGGTGACGGCGTACGCGCTCTGCGCATCGTCAAAATAGCTGGTTCCTGCCGTGCCGTCCAGCTCTGCCGGCGGGGTGACCGTCGTGTGCAGCAGCTGCCGCACGTCGCAATAGCTCACCTGCGCGCCGGAGGCGTAGCCGATGAAGCCGCCTGCCGCGCCGGTCGTTTTGTCGTCCGGATCAAAGCCCGTGCATTCGACTGTGAAGCCGCCCTGCTGACGCGAGGGCGCGAGCGTCGCGTCATAGTCGCCGGAGAAGCCCGTCGTCTTGTCGAAGCGGGTCGAGCGGTCGCTCTTGACGCCCGCATAGCGAATCGTCGGCACATAGGCGTTGACTAAGCTCAAAAGATTGACGAGGTCGATGTTGATGCCCTCGATGTCGCCGAGGATGCTGATGCCGCCGCCGGCGTCCGCCAGCGCGCCGGCGTAGACCTTTGCGCCGAAGCCGCCGGCATAGAGGGTGCCGGTCACGTGGTCGATGTTGTACACGGCGTACCAGTCGGGATTGCTCTTCTCTTCCGGACGCTGGTTCTGCGCCAGCGGGTCCTTGGACAGGTTATCGACCGTGCCGCTCTGGAAGTCCGCGGCAAAGCCGCCCGCCCATGCCGCCTCGACGTAGCCGCCGTCAACATAGGTGGTATCGACCTTGGTGTATTCCGGGATCAGATAGCCGACCGCGTTGAGCAAATTGCCCGCGCTGAGCAAGCCCTTGATCTGGGTGCCTTCCGCATCGTCCATGGAGGCAAGCCCGCCCACCTCGGACACGCCGATAAAGCCGCCGGCTCTGCCGTCCGTGTCGTTTGCCTTGACCCACTGCACCTTGACGGCGTGGCAGTCATCGGCGTTGGTGGAGTTGCTGCGGCCGAAGAAGCCGCCTGCGCAGAAGACGTAGACCTCTCCCGCTGCATTCGTGCCGGTCGCCTCGACCGTATAGCCGGCGGGGATGCCGGTCACGGTGACGTGCTGCACCTGCGTTTCCAGACCCTGTCCGACGGAAAGCAGATTGTTTGCATTAAGTAAGCTCAAGCCGAGCAGCTGCAGATTCAAGCCGCCGGTGCCAAGCAGCTCGCCGGGGCCGACGCAGCCGGCGAAGCCGCCGACGCAATTCCTGCCCTCGACCATGTTCAAGCGGCTGATGTCGATGCGCAGCAGGTCGCCGCCCATCGCAAGACCCAAGCCGCCGCCGACGTAGTAGCCCGCGCCGGTGTCGGAGCTGAGAGAATCGGGTTTTCTGCCCCAAACCTTGAGCCCGTCATTGCCGCTGCCGTCTTCATAGGCGGTGCCGCCGACGAGGATGATGTCGTTTATCTCAAATTTCTTGAAGTCGCCGACGCCGATCGTGTCGTTGAGCAGGCCGCTGACGTTGGCAGTGCCTGCCAGACCGGCGATGCCGCCGACGAATTTGTGACCGTTGACGAGCCGCAGACCGTTCACGTGAATCTGCGCAAATCTGCCGACCACGGTGCTGTCAAGCTCAATGACAAGGTCATTATCCGGCATTTCCACGCCCGCGTCCACCGTCGTGTACCGCGTCGGGAGCTTGCTCTTGCCCCAGATGTAGATCTCCGAGATCTCGGACGACGTGCCCGTTCTGAAATAGCCGCGCGCGTCGTAGACGATATACTTGTCGTTTCCGGTGCCGTAGTCGCTTTCAAAGGCGACGCACAGGTCGTCGCGGATGAAGGGGTGCCACTGGGTCGATACGTCCGCGTGCACGCCGTAGGCGCTCAAGCCCTTCGCTCCGACGAGAGCGGAGGTCAGACGGCGAAGCGTCGTGCCCTTGTTGAGATTTTCAAAGTAATAGTCGTCCTGCGTCGCCATTTTGTCTGCGGCAAACAGGTACAGATCCGGCACGTTGAGCAGCAAGCCGCCTTCCGTCTGGAAGCTGCTCGCGCCGTAAGCGGCGCGAATCTGGCTGAGCGTGCTTGCGCCGCCGCTGCTTGCAGACTCGTAGCTGGTGTTCGCGTTCAGGCCAGTCAGCACGACCATGTTCTCGTCGCGCTTGTAGGTGATGATATAGTTTTCGTAGGTGGTCTCCCAGTTGCTCGGCGTGCTCGTGATGAGCTCGTAAGCAGGGGCTCCCTCCTTGGAATACAGGGCGTTGAAGGTCACGTCATGCGTCACGACGCAGGTTTCGCCCGCGCGCAGGATGTTGGACGGCTCCGCCGTGGAATGATCGCAGTGCGTGGTGATCCAGCCCTCGAACACATAGCCGTTTGCGGTGTCGTCGCTGCGGCTCGGCAGGGTGACCGTGTAGTTGTCGTTCGCAGAGACGGTCACGTCGACGGTCGAGCCGTCCTTTTCGTGATAGGTAACGGTGAAGCTGCCGGTTTTCGGCATATCCGGGAAGATGTCCCAAACGGTCAGATCGCCGTTCTGGAAATAAGTCATCTTCGACAGCGCCGTTCCGGTCGTGCCGGTCATGATGAGCGCGTCCGCCTTGCCGACGAGACCGCCGACGTAGTCGTGACCTTCCACGCTTGCTTCGTTTCCGACGTAGCTGCCGTTGACCTGCGCCTCGGAGAAGTCGAACTGCAGACCGAGGATCTCAGACTGCCCGACGCCAAGCAGGCTCAGCAGCTCATTGCCGTAGGAGCTCAAAAGCGAGGTCAGCACGTTTTTCAGCGTGGACAGCAGGCTCGTATTGCCGACCGCCTCGCCCTGTCCCAGGCTCATCGCCCAGCCGAGGGTGGCGATTCCTGCGAAGCCGCCGACGCAGTCGCCGGTGCCGACGACGGAGAGCGTCTTGCCCGCGCACTGCATTTCGTTGTTGACGCAGTAGGCGTTCGCCATCGCGCCGTTGAAGCCGCCGAGGTAGTTTTCGCCGCGCACCGACACGTCCGAGCCGGTGATCACGCAGCGCACCTGCACGCTCTGCAGGTCGATGTTGGATTCCATGAGGTTTTTCAGGATCGTCTGCATAACGCCGAGGTTGACGCCGAGGTCGGTCAAAAGCTCCTGAATGACTGCGTCGCGGGCAAGACCCGCAAAGCCGCCGCCGTAATTCTTAGCGTTGACGGTGTAGGCGCTGTCGTGCACGCCGCAGTTGATCATCACGGTTGCGATCTTGGCGCCGATGAAGCCGCCGTTGCACTCGGCGTCCACGGTGTCGCCGTTGAAGCTCCAGGTCTGCGCCGCAGGACCGATGCTGCCGGTCAGACCGGTCAGGTCGCAGTCCTCGATATGCGGATTCAGATAGTCCACGGGAACCAGTGTGTTCAGCGGCAGCACATTGCGCACGATCGAAATGAGGTCGCCGAGCCCGAGCCCCGGAATAATATTCAAAATCGTCGTCAACAGATTCAGCAGGGCGCCTGCCGTGTTGCTGACGAAGTCATACTGCGTTTCGCCCGTACTGTAGCCGACAAAGCCGCCGACGTAGCTGCCCGCGCCCTGCACCTGCACGTTCGCAGCGTCGCAGTTTTCAACAAGGACGAGCGCATAAATGCGGCCGACGAAGCCGCCGGTTGCGAGGTTCGTGGGATCCTTGGCGCGCGCCGTCAGAAGATCGCTGACGGAGTTTGCAAAATCCGTGCCGGATTTACCGGTCAGCAGGCGCAGCAGCCCGTCGAGCAGCAGGCCGACGCCCGATCCGAGGTTGCTGGTCAGCCAGTTCACGACCGTCTGGTCGATCGCGATGCCCGTGTAGTTGTTCGTGACGCGCACGGTATCGAGCTTGAGATTGCGCACCTCCGCCTTGACGTGCTCCAGACCGCTGTCCGTGCCGGGGCGGGCGCTGGTGATCGAAGCGAAGAAGCCAACGCCCACGTACTTGTCCGCGTCCAGATTTCCGGCGGCGGTGTTGACCGTGACGTCAGAGATCGTCGGCTGCAGGAGTGTGTCGGCGTAGTCCAGATAGTCCTCGCTTGCGCGCATGGTGCGCACCGCGCTCTCCAGCGTTGCGGGGGATTCCAGACGGCTTCCCAGAATGCCGTACATCAGTCCGTAGAACATCAGCGGTTCCCACGACACGCCGCTTAAACTGATGTCGCGGAAGACGACGTAGTTATTGCGGGGAGAATACTTGCCGTAGCTGTAGGACGTGACGCTCAGATCGTACTGCTCCAGCGTGCCGCCGACGTAGCGCGTTTCGTAGTCGGGTCTTCCGACCACCAGCGAATGGTTCTCAACCGTATCGCCGAGCTTTTTCCCCTCGTCCGCGCCGGCATTGGGGCCGTAGATCCCCTTGTTCACGCCGTAGAGCGTATAGCCGGAGAAATCCTTCGTGTCGCCGTTCGTGTTGATCACGACGTCAGGCGTCAGATCGGCGTCGCCCGGATAGACCAGCTCCGCGCTCTGGACCTGCCAGTCTGCGCTCGTGCGCTCGCGCATCAGCTCGACCTTCCAGATCGGGCCTGTCACGTCGTAGCGCTGCGCTTCGGTGAGGGCGTCGGCGTTGTTGCCGGTGAGCCGCGTGGGATAATAGTCCAGCGCCTGCATCTGCTGCTTGGTGCCGATCAGCACGAAGCCGGTGCCGTCCACGCTCAAAAAGACCTGGCCGGCTGTCGCGCGACCCTCGTAGGCGGAGGGATTGGCAGGCGCGCGGTGCGCCCGCGTTTCCGTTGGTGCGGCGTCCTCCTCGGAAGCCTCCGTCGCAGGCTCCGCCTCCGTAGCGGGTTCTGTGACGGACTCCGCTGCAGCTTCCGTTATGCCGGGCTCGGTGTATTCGCCGAGCTGCTCCGCTGCGTCCTCTATCTCCGTATTGGGCGAAGAGGTCCATACCTCCTCTTCGCTTTCTTCTTCTTTTTCCTCTTCTGCAAATACCGTTGCCGGAAGTATCGGAAGAACCATGCACATCACCAACAGCAGGGCGATGACTCGCTTAAAACTCTTATAATGCATCGTGCGCCTCCTAAAAACAAATGTTAAAAGACATACTTATAAGCATACCGAGTCATTATAGATTTCGAAGCGCACAGCAGCGTCACAAAAGCGGCGCAGCTTCCAAAAATGCAAAAAAATTCAGGGCACGGATCCGTACCCTGAGAATTGCCGATAATTCCATTGCATTCCGAATAAAGCAGCGCACGAAAGCCCTCTTTTGCTTAAAAGAGGGCCGGCGCTTCTTCTAAAACCCGTTTTTGAACACCAGCTCGCCCTTGGTCAGCTCCGCCCAACTGTACTGTGCCATGTACTCCCCGCGGAAGGCGTTGATCGCATCCATTTCTCCGGCGAGCATCCGGTAATAATCACAGTGCACCCGCTCCGGCAAAATGCCGATTTGATTTCGCTTCCGCAGGAGAATATCTGCAAAGCCAGCCTCCTCCAGCTTCCTGCGCAGGTCGCTGACAAGGTTTCGCAGGCGGTGCTTCATGGCTTTGAGGTCGTTCTCGTCCTCCCAGATCGCGGCGACGATTTCTTCGGCGGAGCACAGCGCGCCGCGCCGGTCGATCAGGTAGGCAAGCAGTTCTTTGGTCTGCTGGCGCTCAAAGACGAGCGGCTTTCCGTTTTGGAACACCTCAAAGGGGCCGAAGCAGCGGACATGCAGCTTGCTCTTATCTTCCACCGTGTCGGCGCGCGGCGCGTGATGCGCCAGCTCCTCGCGGATGCGCTCCGCCTCCACGGGCTTCACGATATAGCCGCCGGCGTGGAGCCGAAAGGCGTCCAGCGCGTATTCTTGGTACGCCGTCACGAAAATGAGCCGTGCGTCCGGCGCGACCGTCCGCAGGCGGACGGCAAGCTGCAGTCCGTCCAGCCCCGGCATCTGAATGTCGGAAAAGATGAACTTCGGTCGAAGCCCATACTTTTCGATGGCTTCGAGCGCCTGTTCTCCGTCGGGAAACACCCGCATCTCCGCCTCCGGCGCCGCCTCCTCGATCGCAGCCTGCAGCATGTGCCGCATCCGCAGCTCGTCGTCAATCGCCAGAATCAGCACGGGCTATTCCTCCTTTGCTTTTGGGATATGAATGATCGCCGTCGTCCCTCGCGCGGGATTTCTGTGGAACGTCAGCGTACCCCCGCAGGTCAGACGCAGACGCTCCTTCACGTTTTGCAGTCCCACGTGCATCCGCGTGTCGTCCGGAGGGACGTCCGGATCAAAGCCCGGTCCGTCGTCCGTGACCGTAATCTCATAGCCGCGCTCCGTTTCCGCCGCAGCGATCGTAAGGGTCCCGCGCCCGCCCGGATTCTGCCGGATGCCGTGCAGCACCGCGTTTTCCACCAGCGGCTGCATGCTCAGGGTCGGCACGGAAAAGTCCGTGCAGGCGATCTCATAGCATACCTGCAGGTCGTCCCCGAAGCGCACCTTCTGCAATTCTAAATACTGCTGCGTATGCGACAGCTCCTGCGCAAACGGAATCAGGTCCTCCGCGCCGAGCGCATTCATATTGCCGCGCAGATATTGAGCGAACGTGATCGTCGTCTGCTTGGCCTTCTGCGGGTCGATGTCGCACAGGTCGGCGATTGCGCCGAGCGAGTTGTAGAGAAAATGCGGCTGAATCTGGCTGAGCATAACCTCCGTCTGCAGCTTCACGTTTTCTGTCTGCTCCCGATAGAGCTGCGCGGTATGCCGCTCTGTCAAATAGTAGAACATTATCAGTGAGGCTGCCATCGCGGAAAGTGGAACCAGATCCATAACGTAGATCAGCAGGATCAGCGACGCGCCGGGGATCAGAATAAAGGACCAAAAGACAATACGCTCCGTTTTTGTAAGCGTTTTTCTGCAGCGGATCATCACGACAGCGTCCAGCAGCAGAATCATTGCGGTCGGGATCAGCGACAACGGATAGGCGTCGCTGCGCAGATAGCGGTTCTGCGCGTCAATCTCATAGAAAAGGCCGGTGAACTGCGAGAGAATCAGCATGGTAATATGAACGAGGATCAGACCTTGCATCAGAATGCGTATCCATCGCATTTTCCGCTCCCGCTCCGCGACGGAGATCAGGAAGCCCGAAGCTGCATAAGCGAGCAACCCTGAGAACAAATAGTCGGCGAAGCACACGATCGGGTAAAGGGCGTACGCCGCGCGGCTTTGCTGCCCTTCGCAAATCTGACCGAGCAGATTGGCTGCCGAGAAGCAGATCAGGCAAGTATATAGAAACCAGAGGTAGTGCGCCGGACGTTTTTCGGACGCAACGCCGAAGTGGACACGCAGCGCCAGCAGGGTGCTGAGCAGAATACTCAGCAGCGCGACCGAAAAATTCAACATGATATGCAGATTGAATTCAGTGATCATGGCTCAGCTCCTCAAAAATGCACTCTGTTGTATCTTCTGCAACATAATCGGCATTATGTTGCAGGTTGTTCCATTCAGAAGCACGCACGGCATCCGACTGCAACCCATTATATCCGACGATCCCGCAAAATGCAACGATTTTTGACGCCAACAAACGGAAAACAGCGCAGAAACAAAGCCTTTTCCCGTACTGCTTTGCGCTGCACAGAAAAGGGCCTGCTGCGTTATACGCTTTTTTTAGCAAAAAACGTCATGTACCGGAGACAGAAAAGCGCAATGATAACATAATGCCGATTATGTTGCTCCTGTTGCGCCGCCGCGTTTCTATATCACCAGTTGCATGGCTTCCATCCGCTGCCGGTGCTCCGTGCCGGTGGAGATGATATAGATGCGCGTCGTGTCGATGCTGCTGTGACCGAGGATGTCGGCAAGCTTGGCGATGTCCTTTTCAATGCCGTAGAACACGCGGGCGAACAGATGCCGCAGATTGTGCGGAAATACCTTGCGCGGGTTGACCCCCGCTTCCCGGCACAGCGCCTTCATGTCGCGCCAGACGTTCGTGCGGCTGACCGGCTTGCCGCTGCGCGTTACGAAAATACAGCCCGATTGAATCCCCTGCTCCGCCGCATAGCGGAGCAGCTTCTTTTGCAGTCCGCGAACGAGGAAAACGGCGCGCGTTTTCCCCTTGCAGGAGACAGTCGCCTCGCCGTGCTTCGCCGCCTCCACCGTAATGAACGGCAGCTCGCTCACGCGAATGCCCGTGCCGCAGATCGTCTGCAGGATCAGATTCAGCCGCTCGTTGCCCTTCTGCTGCGCAGTTTGCACCAGCCGCAGGTATTCCGCTTTCGTCAGTTCCTTCTCCTCCGGGCAGAAGACTTGCTGCTGCAGCTTGACCGTCTTCACCCTCAACTCGTTCCAGCCGAGAAACGCAAACAGGCAGTTGACGCTCGCCAGCATTGAATTGACGCTCCGCACGGCGTAGTCGGCATCTAACAGATGCTGCTTGAACGCGATCGCCGTTTCCTTCGTTACCTCCGTGCCGTCGGCAAAGCGCATAAACGCCCGCACATCGCGGGCATATTTTTCAACCGTATGCGCGCTCTTTTCCTCCAGCTCCAGATGCTTTTCAAATTCCCGTGTGACCTCTTCGGTCAAAACTCTTCCTTTCATTGGTATTACCTCCGGATAAAATATAGTCATATTTTACCCGAAAAGTTTGGCGCGATTACGGATTATTTTTGCGGTTATTCTGCTGTTCACCACCTGTGAGAGAGGCATGCGGCGTTCTCTGTGCCGCGAACCGGGCGTTCTCTCCGAATCCTGAGGGGGATCGTCTGCGTTTTTGCCGTTGGCAAAAACCAAGGTAGCCGCCAGTCTCCGGACTGGTGGCAGGAACAGCGCACCGCGCTGTTCCGATTTGAGCTTTCGATCCCCCTTCGTTTCCGAAGATGCAAAAGAGAGGACACGCCGTTGGCGTGTCCTCTCTTTTGCATGGTGGAGCTTAGGGGATACTCCGGCGGCTGCGCCGCCTCCGTGACACTGCGGTTTTGCACGGCGTCGCCGTGCCGCCGCTGCGCGTCGCTTTTGCTGCCGCAAAAGAAAACCTTGTGTTCGAACCGGGCGTTCTCTCCGAATCCTGAGGGGGATCGTTTGCGTTTTTGCCGTTGGCAAAAACCAAGGTAGCCGCCAGTCTCCGGACTGGTGGC
>CAMUZA010000039.1 GCA_947165085.1 uncultured Clostridia bacterium
TATAAAGCCCTTCTAGGGCTTCATCAAGCCTCCGGCTTAGCCGGAGGTCTTGACTGACTTGATTTAATAATTTATAATTCCGACAAAGCCGCGCCGTTCAGCCAGCGAACGAGCTGCGACGGCGTAGCGGGAACACCCGCCGTGGTGAAGCGCGTACGTCCGGGGACCAGCTCCTCCGGCTGATCGCTCTTCGACCAGAAGACCCGCTGCAGCATCCGTTCCTCGGAGTTCTCCAGACCGCTTTCCGGGATCGGTCGCCATTGCAGGACAATGCTCGCGCGGCAGTTGTCCGCGCTCCAGCGGTCGAAATTGGTCGTCGGGCTCTTCCACAGCCAGCGGCACAGCTTGCCGTTTTTCTCGAGCAGCTTGAGATAGCCGTTGTGGATGTCCTGCGTGCAGCGCATCAGCCAGATCACGTGGTAGCCCGCCGCCTGAAAAAACTCGCAGACGTCGAAGAATGACGCCTCCATCAGCAGACCGTCCTGCAGCATCATGACGTAATGATTGATCTGAATGAACGCCACGACCGTCTGCCCGTCATGGGTGATCGGAACGTCACGGTTCTCCGGCGGGAACAGCGCCTGCCATTGTATTTTCCATTCCTCCGGCGTACACTGGTGCAGCTCTTTGCGGCGAAACAAATCAAACAGCATCGTTTTTTCTCCTCTTCGGTCGGACTTCGATCAAATACTCGATCTCGCCCGCCATCTCTTCTTCGATGGAGATCGCGTAGGAGACCTGGAGCGTGCCGCCGTTCTCGCCGACGTCCGAACGGATGCGATCGGCGCGGACAGCGATCATCAGCGCGCCATAGCCGACATCGTACAGGGAATGCTCCTCCTGCCCGACAGCGAAAACCATGCGCGATTCCAGCGCGCCGGTGCGGCTCAGAATGACGCGCGCGCCCTCGATGCGGAAGGTCGTTCTCGTGCCGTTCAAGCCGGTCAGCTCCGTTTCCTCATAGGACAGCTCTACCGCGCCGTCGGCACAGCGCATCAGCCCTTCCGTGACCAGCTTGGTCGTTTCCGGCGCTTCTTCTCCAAAACGCTGTGTTCCGGTGATCGTCAGCAGAACTTCTTGTTCCATGCTCAAGCCTCCAGCGCCAGCTCCAAAAGCCGGTCGAGCAGTTCGCTGTACGCGATGCCGCTCGCGGCAAAGAGCTTGGGATACATGGAGATCGAGGTAAAGCCGGGGATCGTGTTGATCTCGTTGAAAACGACCTCGTTCCTGTCGTAGGTCACGAAGAAATCCACGCGGGACAGTCCACGGCAGCCCATCGCCTGATAGACCTTGATCGCCGTTTCGCGCACGCGCTC
This sequence comes from uncultured Clostridia bacterium, assembly GCA_947165085.1. Lineage (GTDB taxonomy): Bacteria > Bacillota > Clostridia > Oscillospirales > Oscillospiraceae > JAZOXB01. The sequence continues at coordinate 1,317 of CAMUZA010000039.1, forward strand.
GGCAACCTCGTCGTCGATCCGCGCGGGGATAAACAGACGGGCGCAGTCGGAGATATATTTTGCGTCATAGTCGTAAAACTCCGTACCGGCTTCGATCTCTCCGCAGACGGAAGCCGCCGGCGCGTCGTTGCCCAGCACCGCCACCTCGACCTCGTGACCGTTGATGAATTCCTCGACCAGCACCTTGCGGTCGTATTTCGCCGCGTTTTCCAACGCCGCGCGCAGGGCGTCTCTGGTCTTTGCCTTCGCGACGCCGACTGACGAACCGGTACCGGCAGGCTTGACGAACACCGGATAGGAAAACTTCTTCTCCACCGCGTCCAGCGCCGCGTCGGGATTGGCGGCAAGCTCCTGCGACGTGACCAGATGCCACGCCGCCTGACGGATGCCCGTCCGGTCGATGATCAGCTTGGTGATCGTTTTGTCCATGCAGGATGCGGAAGCCGCAACGTCCGGACCGACGCAGGCGATGCCCGCAAGCTGCATGAGTCCCTGCATCGCGCCGTCCTCGCCGTTTTCACCGTGCAGGACGGGAAAGACGACGTCGATGCGCTCGCGCACCACGCAGTCGCCCTCAAAACGCAGCAGCCCCTGCCCGCGGATGGGTGAAATGGTCGCGCGGCAGTTGCGCTCGCAATTGAGCCACTCACCGCTCGGCAGCTTGCTGTAGTCGTCGCCGCCGTAGAGGATCCAGTCGCCGCTTTTGGTAATGCCAACCGGGAAAAGATTATATTTTTTCTTGTCCAGATTGTTCAGCACGGACTCCGCCGAACGCAGCGAAACCTCATGCTCCGGCGAAACGCCGCCGAACAGGACGCATACACTCAGTTTTCTCACAGAATACCTTCTTCCGAAATACAAGTCGCTTTATCATATTATATTTCGGTGGCAAATACAAGTCTTTTTTGCAATAATTACGGAATTCGGTTGATCACGCCGAGGAAGAGCAGGCAATCCGTCTCGTTGTCGACGATCGCCATCAGGTACGGACGGTCAAGCGTGAGGCTCAGCGTCTGCATGGGTCTTGCCGACCGCGTCATGATAACGGCGGTAGCAGCCGCCGCCTCCGTTCCCTCCTCGTCAATGCTCAGATAGGTCTTGTGAATGACCTGGTCGATGTGCTGTGCGGCGTCAGCCATGCGGCTGAAGTCCGCCGCGCCCGTGAAGGCGTCCGTCAATCCCATGGCCTGCAGCGCCTCTGCGAGCTGCAGAGATGTTTCCGTCTTGATCTTCGGCATTTTTACCGTTACCTGCCGCTCCGACGCTGCATGGATCAATGACAGCAGTCTGCTGCCCGTCAAAGACGCAAGATAGGTCTGAATATCCGTGCCCTCGTTCGGCAGGAGCGCGACAAAGCTGTATTTCCCTCCCTCGTAGGGCTTGATAAAGCCTGCCGCCGTGCCATCGTCCAGATAGGCGTTTTCCTTGCCGCAGAGCATGGATACCGGCTGCTCCGTGCCGTCCGACGCCGTGAAGACGCCGTCCTTCACCTCGTTGGGCGCGTAAGGGCGCTCCCACTTCGCGTCAAAGCTCAGCGCGTTGATCAGCACCGTGGACGCGCCGTCCAGCGTATCGATAATCTGCTTGATGCGCTCTCTGGTATGCTCGCTGACCCAGCCGTTGATTTCTTCCACGGTAGCCGCGTTAAACGGCGCGGTGAACACTTCTGCGCCGAACAGCTCCTGCATGAGGCTCTGATAGGCTTCCTTGAGCGCAAGATCGGCTTCATTCTTCAGCCAGATCGAGTTCGCCCCCGCGACCTCCTCGCCCTTCTTGGAAATACAGTCCTGCAAATAAGCGTTGAGCTCGCCGCACGTCATGCCGAACACCGATTCGAACTGCCTAAGGGTCTCCCCGTCCGCGCCGTTTTCGGTCATGGCGAGGGCGGTCAGAATGCTGTAGGGCGAAAGGACGCAGTTTTTCTCTCCGTCTTCGCTTTTCCGCAGCAGCGCAAGCGCGAAATCCGCTGCGGCTTCCTGCGGAGTCATATCTTCAATCTGTTCGGTAGCAGGCTGTTCCATTTGTGTTTCCTCCGTTATCGTTTGTTCCGCCGCAGTCGGCACGGTTTCGCCCAGCACGGGGTCCTGCGCTGCGCAGCCGATGAGATGCAGACCCAGTGCGGCAAGCAGCAATCCTGTCAATAATCGCTTCATATCGTTCCCTCCTTGATACTCTATAGACGACAGGAACACAATCCCGTTCCAAAAAATGCGCCGCAGACGCGGCGCATTTTTATTATGTTATTCCTTTATGTCCTTCTTAAAAAGATCTCTCCGCAGCGGCGGCAGACGATCTTGGTCTGCCCGCGTCCGACGGGAACTGCCTGCACCGCCCGGCAGGCGGGGCAGCGGAAATAGCGCTTTTTCGCGCGCTTTTGCAGACGGCTGCCGATACGGTCGCGCCGGTTGACCCAAAAGGTCAGAAACCGCCGCCTCATGTGGCCTTCCGCGTGTCATCGGCACGCGCCTCCCGCAGGATCCGCAGAAAATAGATCAAGTATTTGACAAACGCCAGCAGGATTACGGCGACGATCACGATGGAGTCGATCAGCACGAAGGTCGGATTCGGTGCAGCGCCGGTGATCGGCTTCCAGAGGATCAGCGCGAACATGGAAAGATAGATCACGACCGTGCAGAGCTTGCCGTACCAGCCGGCGGAATAGACCGAATGCGTGCGGTGCAGCGCGATCAGTCCCATAATGCCAATAGTGATCTCCTTTAGCAGCATCGCCGCCAGCACCCACCAATACTGCCGCATCAGGCAGAACAGCACGGCAAGCTGCGTCAGCTTATCCGCGATGGGATCGATCGCCTTGCCGAAGTCGGAAACGAGGTGGAACGTGCGGGCGATCCAGCCGTCGATCACGTCCGTCGCGCCGGACAGCAGCAGCATGCCGAACGCCCACCAGTACTGATCCGTCTCGAAGAGATAGACGATCAGCGGGATCAGCAGCAGCCGCAGAAAGCTCAGCATATTCGGCAGTGTAAAGATCCGGTCCGTATCCACATGCTGCGCCTGATGGATCTGTTCGCGCTCTTTTTCACTCATGGGCGTCTTCACCTCGCTCTCCTTTATATTTGATAGTATAAGCCGCGAATATCAACTGAACATCAACTGGAAATCAAATTTTGTTAAAAAACGGGACTTTTTCTTTTACAAACCATGCCCCGCTGTGGTATACTGCAAGGTGGAGGGATGCGTATGTTCAAAATTCTGGTCGCTGAAGACGATACCGAGCTTCGGCAGATGTTTTGCCGTGTCCTGAGCCGCAGCGGCTTTACCGCGATCGGCGTGCCGGACGGCGCCGCCGCGCTGGAAGCGCTGGAGCATGAATATATCGACCTGATCGTTTCCGATATCATGATGCCGCGGGTAGACGGATACGCTCTGGTGCGCAGTCTGCGCGAGGCGGGCAATACCGTTCCGGTCCTGATGATCACCGCGAAGGAGAGCTTTCAGGATATGCAGTCCGGCTTCCTTGCAGGAACGGATGACTACATGGTCAAGCCCGTCAATGTCAATGAAATGGTGCTGCGGATCAACGCCCTGCTGCGCCGCGCGCAGATCGTCGCGGAGCGGAAGCAGTCTATCGGCAGTACGACCTTTGAGATCGACTCGCTCTCTGTGCGGTGCGGCAGCTTTGAAGCCGTCCTGCCGCAGAAGGAGTTTCTGCTGCTGTACAAGCTGATCTCCTCCCCCGGGCATATTTTCACCCGCCAGCAGCTCATGGACGACATCTGGGGCATGGATTCGCAGACGGATCCGCGCACTGTTGACGTGCATATCAATCGTTTGCGCGACCGTTTCCGGGAGAATCCGGACTTTGAGATCGTGACGGTGCGCGGCATCGGTTATAAGGCGGTGAAGCGCCGTGAATGACAAGAAAATGTCCCCGCGCATGCGGGCGTACTATTCGCTGATCGTCGTTATCATCATTCTGTTTTCCGGCGCGATGGTCACGGGCGTTCTGTTCCTGCTCGACCGGCTGAACGTACCCGTTCAGCTGAGCTATATCACGCTGATCTCGATCTTCGTCGTGGCGGCAGTCGCCGGCGGTATCATGAGCTACTTCGTCGGCAAGCGCATTCTCGCGCCGATGCTCAAGCTGAGCAAGGCGTCGACTGAGGTCGCGCGCGGCAATTTCTCGATTACCGTCAGCGATTCGAGCAAGCTGGAGGAAGTGCAGACCACGTTCCGCAATTTCAATGCCATGGTGAAGGAGCTTGACAGTGTTTCCACCCTGAGCAACGACTTTGTCGCCAACGTCTCGCACGAATTCAAAACTCCCCTGACTGCCATCGAGGGCTACGCCATGCTGCTGCAGGATCCGTCTCTGCCTCAGCAGGAGCGCAGCGAGTATCTGGACAAGATCCTGCTGAACATCCACCGCCTGACCACGCTGGTCGGCAGTATTCTGATGCTTTCCAAGATCGAGAGCAAGTCCATTTCCGAGCAGTACACGGTTTTCCGTCTGGACGAGCAGCTTCGTCAGGCAGTCGTATCGCTCGAGCCGGAGTGGGCGGAAAAGAACGTCAGCTTCGACGTCTCTCTCGACGAGGTCAAGTTCCGCGGCTGCGAAAGCCTGCTGACGCACGTATGGACGAATCTGCTGGGCAATGCGGTCAAGTTCAGTCCGGAAGGCGGCGAGATCCGGCTCCGTCTGCTTGATCAGAAGGAGTGCGTCGTCGTCACCGTCACGGACCGCGGCTGCGGCATGACGCCCGAGGTGCAGGCGCGGATCTTTGAAAAATTCTATCAGGCGGACAGCTCCCATAAGTCCGAGGGCAACGGACTGGGACTGTCGCTTGTCAAGCGGATCGTGGAGCTGTCCGACGGCGTGATTGAAGTCGTCAGCGCGCCCGGCGAAGGCTCGACCTTCCGCGTCATTCTTCCAAAATGCTGACAGGAGGCAATCTATGCGAGTTTTAGAACCATATCAGCCGCGCGAAGCGCTGCGCTACTTCGAGGAGATCTGCGCCATACCGCACGGCTCGCGCGATACGAAGCGCATCTCGGACTACTGCGTCCGCTTTGCACAGGCGCACGGTCTTGCTTATATGCAGGACGCGCACAACAACGTCGTGATCTATAAGCCCGGCACGAAGGGCTATGAAGACCATCCGACCGTCATTCTGCAGGGGCACCTCGACATGGTCTGCGAAAAGGACGCGGACTGCGATATCGACTTTTCCAAAGACGGCCTTCGCCTGCGCTGCGACGGTGCGTACATTTTTGCCGAGGGGACGACGCTCGGCGGCGACGACGGCATCGCCGTAGCCTACGCGCTGGCGGTCCTGGCTGCGGACGATCTGAAGCATCCGCCGCTCGAAGCGGTCTTTACCGTCGATGAGGAGATCGGCATGCTCGGCGCGGACGCGATGGATATGCGCGTGCTCAAGGGCCGCGTTCTGCTCAACTGCGACTCCGAGGACGAGGGCATTCTGACCGTGAGCTGCGCCGGCGGCGCGACCTCCTTGCTCACCCGCCCCGTCTCGCGTGAGAATTGCGCGGGAACGGTCTGGCGCATGGGGGTGAAAAACCTGACCGGCGGTCACAGCGGCGTGGAGATCAACAAGGGCAGAGCCAACGCAAGCAAGACGCTCGCCGCCGTGCTGGAAACGCTTCCCGTCCGGCTGATCTCGATCGACGGCGGCAGCAAGGACAACGCGATCCCGCGCTCCTGCGAAGCGATCGTTGCCGCGGACGACCCGCAAAGCGCCTTCTTTGCCCGCGCGGAGCAGGTAAAAGCGCTCCTGCCCGCCGGAGAGACCGCGGCGGAATTCTACTGCGAACCCGCTGCATGCGATCTTGCGCCGATGAATGCGGAAAGCAGCCGTGCCGTGATCGCGCTTCTGAACGCGATCCCCAACGGCGTGCAGAAAATGAGCGAGGATATCCCCGGTCTGGTGCAGACCTCGCTGAACCTCGGCATTCTGAAAACGAAAGCGGAGGAAGTCGCGCTGGCGTTCTCCGTGCGCAGCTCCGTCAACGCGGAAAAAGCCGCGCTGATCGAAAAACTCAAGGCAGTCGGACTTGCGCACGGCGCAAGCTACGCCGAGTCCGGCGCGTATCCGGCGTGGGAATATCAGAAGCACTCTCGCCTGCGCGACGTGATGGTCTCCGTCTTCCGCGATCTGTACGGCAAAGAGCCGGTCGTGGAGGCGATCCACGCCGGTCTGGAATGCGGCATCTTCTCCGACCGTCTGCCGGGACTGGACGCGGTATCGTTCGGACCGCAGATGCACGACATCCACACCAGCCGCGAGCGGCTCGACCTTGCCTCCACAGAACGCACGTGGAAGTACCTGATCGCCGTTCTCGCGCAGTTATAATGCCCAGAAATTTCCATCCGCCGCACGGTTGTGCGGCGGTTTTTCTTGCTTTTTCCGATATTATTTGTTAGAATATAACCTTGCAATACCACACTCGGAGAAATTGTTATGACCGCCTCTCTCAGAAAAAAATACATCGGCAGCAGGGCGTTCTATCGCACGGTGCTGACAGTCGCCGTGCCGATCATGATACAAAACGGCATCACGCAGTTTGTCGGCATGCTCGACAACATCATGGTCGGTCTTGTCGGAACGGAGCAGATGACCGGCGTTTCCATCGCCAATACGCTGATCTTCGTCTTCAATCTCGCCGTTTTCGGCGCGGTTTCCGGCGCGGGCATCTTCGGTGCGCAATTCTACGGCAGCGGCAATGACGCGGGCGTGCGCAGCGCGTTTCGCTTCAAGCTGCTGATCTGCGCGGCGCTGACGGCGACCGGCTTTGCCGTCTTTGTGCTGCTCGGCGAGCCGCTCATCATGCTCTATCTGCGCGGCGAGGGCACGCCGGAGATGATCGCGGCGAGCCTCGGCTACGCAAAGGAGTATCTTCATATCATGCTGATCGGTCTGGTGCCGTTCGTTTTGACCCAGTGCTATGCCGGAACGCTCCGCGAAAGCGGGCAGACCGTCGTGCCGATGGTCGCCGGCATTATTTCGGTGCTGGTCAATCTATGCTGCAACGCGATACTGATCTTCGGTCTGCTCGGCTTCCCAAAGCTTGGCTCCGCCGGCGCGGCGATCGCCACCGTGATCGCGCGCTTTGTCGAGCTGGCGATCGTTTTGCTCTGGGCGCACCTGCATCCGAACCGGTGCCCGTATTTTGTCGGCGCTTACCGCTCCATGCGGATACCGAAAGAATTGTTCTTCCGCATTCTTCGAAAGACCCTGCCGCTGATGCTCAACGAAACGCTCTGGGCGGGCGGCATGGCGCTGTTGTCGCAGGCGTATTCGGTACACGGCTACGACGTCGTCGCGGCAGACAACATCTGCCGGACGATCGCCAACGTGTTCAGCGTCAGCTTTATCGCCATGGGCACTGCCATCGGCATCATCGTCGGGCAGCTCCTCGGCGCGAACAAAAACGAGGAGGCGGTCGACAGCAACCGAAAGCTGATCTTTTTCGCCGTGGTCATCTGCGTGTTCATCGGCGGCGTGATGGCGGCGCTCGCGCCGGTCTATCCGCGCATCTACAACACCACGGACGCGGTCCGCTCCCTTGCGGCGAAATTCATCGTCATCGCAGGGCTCTGCATGCCGATCAACAGCCTCGCGAGCGCGTGCTATTTTACCCTGCGCTCCGGCGGAAAAACGCTGATCACCTTCTTTTTCGACAGCTTCTACGTCTGCGTGCTGACCGTGCCGCTGGCGATGCTCCTGACCCACGCGGTCGGCATCTCCATCGTGCCGCTCTATCTCATCTGTCAGCTCGTTGACCTCGGCAAATGCGCCGTCGGCATGATTCTGATTAAAAAAGGCATTTGGATCCACAACATCGTAGAGGAAGAGAACCATGAAGAACACAGAGTACTTTCAGAAGCATAACCTCATCCGTATTTTTATCGGCTATTTCAAGCCGCACCGCAAGCTGTTCGCGCTGGACATGCTGTGCGCGCTGGCAGTGGCGGCGGTCGATCTGGCGTTTCCGCTAGTCACGCGCTGGTCGATCAACAACCTCCTGCCAGATCAGAAGTACACGTTCTTTTTCACCGTCATGGGCTGTATGGCGGCAGCCTACGCGATCCGCGCTGTGCTGTACTACATCATTTGCTATTGGGGACATACCTTCGGCATCCGCGTGGAGGCGGATATCCGCAGCGATCTGTTCCGCCACATGCAGACCCTCGGCTATGATTTCTACGACCGCAACCGCACCGGTCAGCTCATGAGCCGGCTGACGAGCGATCTGTTCGACATCACGGAGCTGGCGCACCACGGTCCGGAAGACCTGCTGATCTCCACACTGACCATCATCGGCGCGCTGATCGTCATGTTCGTCATCGAATGGCGGCTGGCGCTGGTCGTGTGTCTGATCCTGCCGATCCTGCTGATCAGTGTGATCACGCGGCGGCGCAAGATGAGCAAGGTTTCCAAGGGCGTCAAGGTCAAGACCGCCGCGATCAACGCGGAGATAGAGTCCTCCCTCTCCGGCATCCGTACCGCAAAGGCCTTCGCCAACGAAGACGTCGAATTTGAAAAATTCACCGACGCGAACGAGCGGTTCAAGGTCTCCAAACGCGAATTCCACAAGGAGATGGGCATTTTCTTCAGCACGCAGGAATTCTTCATGTCCTTTCTCTCCGTCGCCGTGATCGCGGTCGGCGGCGCGCTGATCATGACGGGCGGCATCGAAATGGTCGACCTTTTGACCTTCAGCCTCTACATCACGACCTTTACCGGTCCGGTCCGCAAGCTCGTGATGTTCTCCGAGATGTTCGCCAACGGCTTTGCGGGATTGGGACGCTTTGCCGAGCTCATGCGCACCGAGCCGACGCTGCGCGACGCCCCCGACGCCGTCGATCTGACGAACGTGCGCGGAATGATCGAGGTCGATCACGTTTCCTTCGCATACGAAGAGGATCAGGACGTTCTGCTCGATGCCTCGCTGACGGTTTCGCCCGGCGAAACGGTCGCGATCGTCGGTCCGTCCGGCGGCGGCAAAAGTACGCTCTGCCGTCTGATCCCGCGCTTTTACGACGTGAACGAAGGCAGCGTCCGCATCGACGGACTGGACGTGCGGAAGATCACGCAGTCCTCTCTTCATCAGGCGATCGGCGTGGTGCAGCAGGACGTCTTCCTCTATGCCGACACGATCGGCAACAACATCCGCTACGGCAAGCCGGACGCGACCATGGAGGAGATCGTCGAAGCGGCGAAGCGCGCGGAGATCTACGACGATATCATGCAGATGCCCGACGGCTTCGACACCTACGTCGGCGAGCGCGGCACACTCCTTTCCGGCGGGCAGAAGCAGCGCGTTTCCATCGCGCGGATTTTTCTGAAAAACCCGCCGATCCTGATTCTGGACGAGGCGACGAGCGCCCTCGACAGCGTGACGGAGGAAAAGATCCAGTCTGCGCTGGACGCGCTCGCGGTCGGAAGAACGACCCTCATCATCGCCCACCGCCTTTCCACCATTCGCAACGCCTCGCGGACCCTCGCCATCGCAGACGGCAGGATTGTCGAGCAGGGCACCCACGCCGAGCTGATGGCGAGGAACGGACTGTACGCGGAGCTGTACCGCACGCAAAATCTGGGAGAAAAGAAAGAAATCTCTTGAAAAACATCTATATATGGTGTAGTATGTTTATAGCAAACCACAAATATTGAAAAGAGGGGTATTTATGGCAGAAAAGAAAATCACGAGAGCGGAAGACGCTCCGAAGAAAGTCAAACACACGATCAAACCCGCTGCGGGAAGCGACAAACCCGCAGGAAACGCTGCAAAGCCCGCCGCACCGGTACAGGGCAAAAGCGGCGCGCTCAAATACCGCATCGGCGCGGTCGTCCTGTGGCTTGCCGCCATTGCCTTTGAAGTTATTGCCGTTCTGCTGCTGGTCGGTAAGCTCGAATGGACGTTCCTGCCCACGCTCGCGATCATCATCATCGCGCTCGTTCTCGACCTGATCTGCGTGATCGCCGGCTCGCTTCTGTGGAAGAAGTCCAACCTGCTCGATCCCGCTTCCGAAAAGAACAAGCTCAAGTTCTGGCTCTGGAACAACATGGGTCTGATCGTCTGCGCTTTCGCCTTCATTCCGTTCGTCATCATCGCGCTGACGAATAAAAACGCGGACAAGAAGACCAAGACCATTGCGACCATCGTCGCGATCATCGCGCTGCTCATCGGCGGTCTGTTCAGCTACGATTGGAATCCCATCTCGCAGGAGCAGAAAGAAGAGGCCATCGCGGAGTACGGCGACGAAACCGTCTACTGGTCGAACTTCGGCAGAGTGTATCACCTGGACGAAGACTGCAGCCACCTCAACCACAGCGACGAGCTGACATCCGGCACCGTCGAGCAGGCGATCGAGGCCAACCGGACTCGCGTCTGCAAGACCTGCGAGGCAAAGCACGCCAGCGATCCTGCCGGTGAAAAGACGACCGAAGACGATTCGGACGAAAATACGTCGGATGAAAACATTGATCAAGATACCGGCGATCAGAACACGGACGAAACCGAAGGCTAAACAGCAAAAGTCATTCCGCATCACTGCGGAATGACTTTTTTGAAAAGAGAAGGAGAATACGATGAAATTCTATCTCGGAAACGATACCGATCCGCTGTTCGCGGTTTATGAGAAGGACGGCGTATGTTATCCGGTCTTTGCCGAAAAGTACGGCACGGAGGGCTTCCCCTTCCGCAAAGGCATGGAGGAGATCGTCGAGCCGAAGACCGTCGAAGCGCTGACGAAATATCTGTACCCCTATGAGGACGGCAAGCCCGCCGTCTATATGGCGGGTCCTCTGTTCAACGAGGGCGACCGCTACACGAATCAGCGCAATTCCGACCGCCTGCGCACCATTGGCTATACCACCTTCCTGCCGCAGGAGGTCGTCATCACGAACGAAAGCACCGTCCTTGTCAAAGCGGCGTGCTTCTATATGGATCTCAAGGCGATCCGCCTGGCGGACTTCCTCGTGGTCAACTGCAACGGCATCGAGATCGACTCCGGCACCGCCGCGGAGATCGGGCTGGGCTACGGACTTGGCAAAAAGCTGGTGCTCTACAAGAGCGACGTGCGCAATTATTACAATGAGACCTTCCGTCTGAATAACTTTGTCGGCGGTCTGGTTGACAACCGCGTCTATCGCACGATGGACGAGGTCATCGCCGCCATGCAGGAAGAATAACACAAAACAGCAACGGCCGCGCCGTGTGGTTATCCACGGCGCGGCCGTTATGCTGTATCTGTCAGTTTGGAACGATCGTGATTTCGATCTTTGCGATATTCTCAACAAACCGCATCAGGATCGCCGCGACCTGGGCGCGGGTCGCGCTGCTCTGCGGCAGCAGCTTTCCATCCGCGCCGTTGAGAATGCCCGCGCCGACCGCCCACACCGTCGCGTCGACCGCGTAGGCGCTGATCGTTCCTCTGTCGGGGAAGCCGCTCAGATCGCCGTGCGCGCCGGTATCGAGATCCTTTTTCTGCGCGTAACGGTATAGGATCGCCGCCATCTGCTCGCGGGTGATATTCCCGTTCGGGTCGAATTTATGATTTCCCACGCCGCCGACGATGCCGTTTTCCGCCGCCCACGCGACGGCGTCTGTGTACCATGTGCCGTCCGGCACATCGTGAAAGCCGCTTACGCCCGCCGCCGGACTGCCCGCGTAACGCCACAGCACGGTTACGAGCATGGCTCTCGTCATCGGCTCGTCCGGCGCGAAGCGATCCTTCTCCACGCCGTTCATCAGCGCGTGGGACGCTGCATATTGCACCGCATCGTAATACCATGCTTTGACGGGCACGTCGATAAACCGGACCGGATCGACCGGCTTGTCATTCGGATCGGCTGCGCCGCAGCGGATGCATACGCCGTTTTGAAAGCTGTGTCCGAGGGCGGCAAGTTCGGTATAGGTCGTGAAGCCGCAGCGGCTGCACGTCTGATAGTCGCTCCAGCCCGTTTCGGTGCAAACCGCAGGCTTTCCCTCGTGGTCAACGAGGTCGTGACCGAGCGCGGGAAGGACCGTCTCGGAGATCACTTCCCCGCAGTCGTCGCAGATCATTCTGACATAGCCCGATGTAAGGCAGGTCGCCTCCATCCGTTCGGGATAGGCGTGTTCATGCGGGCATACGATCTCTGTCAGCCCACCGGGATAGGTCGATTTCAGAAAATGCGGTGTCTTGTCGACCAATAGCTGACCGCCTTTTGCTCTCCCCTCCGCCTCCAGAACGGCAATAAAGCTCTCGTTGTCGATTCTGGATCGATCCGTCACGGAAAACCCGGAAAACGGACCGTAATTGTATGTCGCGACGAACTCGTTGCAGGAGACTTTCACATACTTGCTTTCGTAGCCCTTCGCCCACGCGCCGTCCTTATAAATGCACGCGCCGTTCTCCACCAGCGCGGTCACGCCGGCATCCGAATAATAGCAGTCAACGCCGGACATGCGCAGATTCATGCTCGTATGGCTGACCGCCCAGTTCAGAACGCCGAGCAATTCAGGATAGCGCAGCGTATAGACGTACAGGCGGTTGGAATAGGGCGCGAGATTGTAGATATCCGCCTTGGTCACGGTATGGACGCCGTTTGCCAGGAGGAGCTGCGTGCCGATGCCGCCGGAATTGGTGAACGATACCTGCGTGCCGCAGGCGCGGTTTGCCATGTCGGTCATCCAGTTGCCGCCTGTGGACGCCATAGAGCTGCCGACGACGGAATCCGTCGTGATCGCGGCGGTGATCGTGCCGAGCTTCGCTTCCAGCAGCGGGCGCACGCCTTCCACCGCGAGGCGCAACGCCGTCATCACGGCGGGGTGCAGATTATAGGTGTTCCCAGCCGTGTCGTGGAGCATGGAGGCATACCCGGTCACCGAGACCGTGCGCATAGAAGCGACGCTCGCCGCTCCCCCTGTGAAGCGCAGCTCCGCGTAAGCGTAGCCTCTCGCCTTTGCAGACGGCTGGATATAAGCAGTGCGTTCCGTGCCGGTCTGGGCATAGTGGGAATCCGCACCGCAGACGAGATCGACCGCCGTGCCGTACGGCAGCGCGGCAGCGGTCTTTTTCGCGTCGCGGTGCGCAAGCAGCACCACCGCGTCCGCGCCCTGCTCTTTCAGCCGCCGCGCCAGCGCGTCGATCGACGCAAGAGCGTCGTTCACGTAGTAATCCGCGATCTTATCCGGCAGGATTGAGCCGTTCATATTGTGCAGATAGCCGATCACCGCAATTTTGACCGGCAGCTTCGCGCCATCTGCGGCGACCGCGGTTTTTTCAAGGATCACGTAGTCCTTTGTCCGCGCGATCCGCGCGCCGGTTTTTACGGAATAGAGATTGCCGCAAACGACGGGGATCGAATTCACGCCGGACAGACCGCTCAGCGCGTAATCCGGCATTGTTCCATCGTCGTCGACCGAATTCTCCAGTCCGATGTCGAATTCATGCCCGCCGAGCGCGACTGCGTCGTAACGCGCCTGCGCGTATGCCGCGCTGACGGGTCTGCCCGCCTGCTGCGATTCGATCACGTTGCCGGAATAGATATCTCCGCCGTCCAGCAGCAGCGCGTCCGCGTCGTTATAGCCCCGCCGGTCTTCCACGGCGTCGATGATGCGGGCAAAGCGGTACTGATAGTTCGCTTCCCCCTCAAAGCCTGTGTCCACCAGGCAGCCGTGCAGATCGGCGGTCTCAAACACCGGCAGAACAAACTCCGCGGCGGCAGGCTGCGCGCTCAGCGCAGACGCAGGAACGGACAGCAAAGAAAGGAGGAGCAAAACTACCGGGATCAGCGCTGTTTTTTTCACGCAGATCACCTCCATGATTCGATTATACTCGCAAACGGAGCCGCGCGTCAACAGAGAAAAAACAGGACTGCGGATGCAGTCCTGTTTCGCTCTGTTTTGAGATAAATTACTTGATCTCTGCGGTAGCGCCGGCTTCCTTCAGATCGGCTGCGAGCTTCTCCGCGTCTTCCTTGGAGATGCCTTCCTTCAGGGTCTTCGGGCAGTTGTCGGCGATGTCCTTCGCTTCCTTCAGGCCGAGGCCGGTGGCAGCGCGGATAACCTTGATAACGTTCAGCTTGGAAGCGCCGCAATCCTTCAGGATAACGTCGAATTCCGTCTTCTCTTCGACTTCGGCAGCAGCGCCTGCAGCGGGAGCAGCAACAGCGGCGGCAGCGGCGGAAACGCCGAAGGTATCTTCCAGAGCGTGTACGAGCTCAGCCAGTTCCAGAACGGACAGGCCCTTAACTTCTTCGATCAGAGCAGCGATTTTTTCAGACATTGTAAAATCCTCCTAATGTAATGTTGATTGGTTGTTTAGGCTTCCGCAGCTTCTGCGGGAGCGGGGCCTTCCTTCTGCTGGCGGATCTGGTCAATGACGAAAGCCAGGGAAGAAATGGGGGCCAGGAACGTGCCGAGCACCTGAGCGATGAGAGCATCCTTGCCGGGAAGCTCGCCGAAGCCCTGGAGCTGTTCGACGGACAGGACGGAACCTTCGACGAAGCCGCCCTTGATTTTCAGAACGTTCTTGTTCTTTTTGGCAAATTCGCAAACGATGCGAGCCGGAGCAATGGGGTCGCCGGTAGTGGTGGCGAGAGAAGTGGTGCCGTTGAGGAGCTCGTCAAACTGGTTGTAGCCGGCCTTGTTGGCGGCGAAACGAGTCAGCGTGTTCTTGACAACGGTGTATTCCACGCCAGCTTCACGGAACTTATTGCGAAGCTCGGTATCCTGTGCGACGGTGATGCCCTTGTAGTCGACGAAGACGGCAGCGGTGGAACCCTGCAGCTTCTCGGCCAGCGCATCAACAATTGCCTTTTTGCTTTCCAGTACTTGCTTATTGGGCAATTTGTGTCACCTCCGAAAAAAAGTCCTCATGCCAAAAGACATGAGGACACAAAACAAGCATATTTCGTGTAACCTCGGCAGGACTTACGGCTCGCGCCACCTGCTGTCTTTGGCAACCTTAGCTATTATACCAGAAAAGAGGCGTTTGTCAACAACTTTTTTCTGTTTTTCCTACTTTTTTGCAGAAAACGTGCAGCGCTTTCGCGCTGCACGCTTCAAACTCCGCAGATTACAGCTTGGAAGTTGCAACCTTGACGCCGGGGCCCATCGTGGAGGCGACGACGCAGGAGCGGATATACTGGCCCTTCGCGGCGGCGGGCTTCGCCTTGATAACGGCGGCCAGCAGCGCGTTCATGTTCTCGGTCAGTTTCTCTGCGCCGAAGGAAACCTTGCCGATCGGGCAGTGGATGATGTTGGTCTTGTCGAGACGGTACTCGATCTTACCGGCTTTGATCTCCTTGACGGCAGCAGCGACGTTCGGGGTCACGGTGCCGGCCTTGGGAGAAGGCATCAGGCCCTTCGGGCCGAGGACCTTACCGAGACGGCCGACGATACCCATCATGTCGGGGGTAGCGACGACGACGTCAAAGTCGAACCAGTTTTCCTTGGTGATCTTCTCGACGAGCTCCATGCCGCCGACGTAGTCTGCGCCGGCCTCGGTCGCTTCGTCAACCTTCGCGTCCTTCGCGAAAACGAGGACCTTGCGGGTCTTGCCGGTGCCGTTCGGAAGAACGATGGCGCCGCGGACCTGCTGATCAGCGTGACGGGAGTCAACGCCGAGCTTGATGTGGATTTCGACGGTCTCGTCGAACTTTGCCGGAGCGGTCTTGACCACCAGGTCAAGGGCATCGGCTACTTCATACTGCACGGAGCGGTCGATCTGCTTCGCGCTGTCCTTATATTTCTTACCTCTAAACAATGTTTTATCCTCCTTAAAGTGGTAAATGCGGAAATGTTCCTCCCACATATTGAGGCGAATCGCCTCGGCAGCTTACTTAGTCAACAACAGTGATGCCCATGGAGCGGCAGGTGCCCGCAACCATGCTCATAGCAGCTTCGATCGTAGAAGCGGTAAGGTCCGGCATCTTTCTCTCGGCGATCTCGCGAACCTGCGCCTTGGTGATCGTGCCGACCTTGTCCTTGTTGGGGACGCCGGAGCCCTTTTCCTGACCGATGGCCTTCAGAATGAGGGTCGGGGTCGGGGGGGTCTTGGTGATGAAGGAGAAGCTGCGGTCGGAATAAACGGTGATCACAACGGGGATCTTGAAACCAGCCTGATCCTTGGTGCGGTCATTGAATTCCTTGATGA
>CAMUZA010000040.1 GCA_947165085.1 uncultured Clostridia bacterium
CCATTCGCTATTCTTTTTCCTATTCGCTGTCACATATCATTGTACAACCTACAATAAAAAAACGCGAAAGACGAAAAATCTTGTTGACATGCTCCCCTATTGCCGCTATAATAATGGTACAGTATGTAGGATTAGTTATTTCTCGGGGTATATCTCCGGGAAATATCCCACATACTTTTGTCGTTTTTTTGAGAGTTCTTTCCAGGTTTTGATTTTGGAGAGGACTCTCTATTTTTATAAATCGGAGTGAACAGAGTCGCGCGATACTAACGGCGCGCACAACAGCAAAACAAAGCAAAAAGTCATATAGAGAAAGACACTCATTTTTCCGCAGATGGCAGCGATCAGTTGCAGATTGCTGAATATGCGGATATGTTTATAAGTATATAAAAAGGACCATTTTGGATTCCATTAAGGATTGCGAATAGGGCAATCCATCGAAACAACACATATACCGGCCTTGCCGACACAGCCGCACAAATCAAAAGAATCAACATGCCAAGACTCAAAAAAGTAATCTGATGGCAGAACCACAAATATAAGGGTCTGCACGCTCCCGGTTAGTAGCGCCCATTGAGAATCGGGAGCGGAAAGATGGCGCTACAGGCAGTTGTGTGTCGACATTTGGCGAGCGATGTGTGGCTGCAACACACATCTGGTGTATTGTGTTGTTAAGTATTTTATTCGATAAACCTGATTTGTTCACCGAGGAGCAAATTATTGAAGCGATTTTCCAAAAAGGCAACTTCGATGATAATACGAAAAAAAGAATCCGTCGCCTATTAATTGAGAAAAAGAGCGTAATGTTTGACATCGTGATCGAGCTGTGCAAGCACTGCGCATTTGAGGTGTTCTTTCTTACGAAGGAAGGAACGCGGAAGGTCGTTCAACTGGACGATTTTGGAGCTGCTGTTAGAAACCTTCGGAAAGATGCAAAAATGACGCAGGATGCTGCTGCCGTGAAATACTTGTTGAACATGCGGACTTTGGCGCGGTATGAAAAACTGAATGCTGACGGTTCGATCTTGGTGCGAATTGGTGATCTTGCAAAATACCTTTCGATGTTCGACTGCTGTTTCGGTATTCAGATTGTGGAACCCAACTTAACACTTAGGTATACCTTTATGGCGTGAATTATTGTGAGGGAACTATCTCCGTTCCCTCACACTTTTTTTGAATTTTTTTTGAAATTGTGTAGTTAGTGGTCGTAGGCCAAGACAATTAATGATTTTTACAATGGCGGTTGGAGGGCTTATAATAATTATGAGCTCAGACCGCCCGGAGAGTGGCCAATCTCCGGGAGAAAGGAGAAGACGATATGAAAGGAAGAATCTTTATTGATACGAAAGGACTCGGAAACGAGTTCTTCCTGACGGGCGTGCGTCCGTGGTACGCCTACAGCGACGGAATCAAGGGCGACCAGTGCGGATACAGTTATGATGTCTGCGTCCCTGCGCAGAGCTTGGAGAGAATGACCGTCAAGATCCCGGGGGAGCAGAAGATTGATGCTCCGGAGTCCGGATTTACCCGCGTGATGTTCGAGAACCTTCTCGTGATCCCGTACGTGACCTCGGAAGGTCGTATCGGGCTGTCTGCGACTGCTGACAGCATTTCTGTCGTCGTCGATAAGGCGGCAAAGTAATTCTCTGTACTGGGGCGGGTCGGACCGGCTCCGCCGGCCGATCCGTCCTGCGCCAAAAGGGTACTATTACCTTTTGGCGCATCACATTCGCGTCGCACTTTAGAACCATAAAAAAGTGCTGTAAAACAACTTAACAGGAGGGTTGTATTATGAAAAATGCTTTTATGAAGCCCAGACGGGATCCGCAGGGACGCGGGTGGCTTATCACCATTAACAACGCGGAAACTTATGGATTCTGCCGCACAGCGATTCTCGCGATTCTCTCTGCGATGAAGCTGATCTACTGGTGTGCCGTCGATGAGATTGCGCCGAGCACCGGAACGAGACATACGCACATTTATATCCTTTGCCATTCCAATACGAGGTTCTCGACGATTCTGAGAAAGTTCCCGCACGCCCATATCGAGAGAGCGCGCGGAAGCGCAGCGCAGAACCGCGATTACATCATGAAGAGGGGAAAGTGGGAGGACACGGAAAAGGCGGAGACGTCGATTCCTGGGTCCTTTGAAGAGTGGGGAGAACTGCCGCAGAGCACGGGCAAAAAGAACGGCAGCGCCCCGAATCTGCCCAGCATGGTCGATACGATTATTGATCGCATGGCGCATGGTGAGTCGGCGCTGGAGATTCTCCGCGATAATCGGATGATGCGCCTCGGGCTTCATAGGGTCAAGGAAATCTGGGAGGCCTATCTATACGATAAATACAAATCGATCCTTCGTACCGTGACGGTTAATTACCTTTATGGCGAAACGAGCAGTGGAAAAACGTCGAGCATTTATGAGCGGCATGGGCTGGAAAACGTGTATCGCATTACGCAGTATCGCAAGGGGGGTGGCGGCGTGTATTTCGAGCGTTACAACGGAGAGCCGGTCATTGTGTTCGAAGAGTTTAACGGCCAGGTTGATGTCGAGGAGATGCTCAACTATCTCGACTGCTACCCGATTAGACTCCCTGCCCGCTACGTGGATGGTACCGCCTGCTATAATGTCGTCTATTTAACGTCTAACATCCCGCTGGAACAGCAGTACCGCGACGTTCAGGTGAACAGACCGGAGACGTGGAAGGCGTTCTTGAGGCGCATCACCAACGTTGTCGAATATCGCTTCGAAGATGGGAAGCGTGTGCGCATTGTGCACAAGGGCGTCGACTACACCAAAGTGAAGGACCATGAGCCGCAGAAATCTTGAACTGAATGAGGTAAAACTCCGTTTGGCACTCCGCGTCCGCTACATAAAAAGCGAGATCCGCTCCGCCAAATGGAGGATCCTCGTACTGGCGGCATACGCGATTCTCTGCTGGATCATTTGGGAGAATAAATATGATCTCCTCTATAATGAGTCGGAAGGCGCATTTGCCTATTTCCTTTACCGACTTGACTGCGGCGCATTGCTTACGTGGATTGTAGTGATTATGCTTATCCTTCTGCGCGGCTTTTCTGCGCCGCTGGGGGCGGACCAAATCGAAAAGGACCTCATCCGCGCCGGAATAACAAATTCAGCCGGAGAAGCGCCGATCCTTGTGCGGAAGAAGCAGGATCGGCAGAATCCTCGAATCCTAATTATGGAATTTGCGAGCCGAGGCATTCCGCTGAGTCGATGGACAGAGCGGCAGGAGGCGATTGAAGGGGCTCTCAACGTTCATGTTGACCAGATTGAGCTGTCGCCGAAGAATTGTCGGCATGTGATTCTGCGCGTGGTATCGGGGGATTTCGCTTTTCCGAAGAGATTACTGTGGACACAAGATAAGCTGGCATCGGATGGATTTACGCTCGTACTGGGCGAGACGCTGACCGGCTCAGCCACGATAGATCTTTCTTGCATTCCGCATATTCTGATCGGCGGCTCCACCGGATCCGGCAAAAGCGTCTTGCTGAAATGTCTGCTGATGCAGGCACTCAAAAAGCATGCCAAGGTTGTCATCGCAGATTTCAAGGGCGGCGTGGATTTTGCACCGATCTGGAAGGAAAAATGTAGCATGTGCTTTGACGAAGCGTCACTGCTGCCGGCATTGACAGAGATCGTTGAAGAACTGGATCGCCGCAAGCAGGAGTTCGGCGAACACGGGATCCCCAATATTGATTCTTATAACCGCCTTTACAATCATTCTATGCCCAGAATCATTTTCGCCTGCGACGAAATTGCCGAACTGCTGGATTGCAGCGGGCTTTCGAAGGAAGATAAAGCAATCATCATGAAGATTGAAGCGAAACTTGCTACGATTGCCCGCCTCGGACGAGCCTTCGGTATTCACCTTATCCTCGCAACGCAGCGGCCGTCCGCCGAATTGATCAACGGACAGATCCGCAACAACCTGGACTGCAGAATCTGCGGCAGAGCAGACCAGGTTCTGAGCCAAATCATCATCGGCAACACATCTGCCGCAGAACGGATTCCCAAGAACGCGCAGGGCAGATTTCTTCTGCCTGACGGAACGCTTTTCCAAGGTTATATCTTTGACGAAAAAACGGAATTGGAGGGATTGGAATGGACGAGATAAGACAGTACAATAATTCGCCGGTGCTCACGGTGCCGGATTTGGCAGAGGCGCTTCGCATCGGGCGGAATGCTGCCTATAAACTCGTCCAGAGCCAAGCGATCCGGAGCATTCGCATCGGGAATCAGATCCGTATTCCGCGTGAGGCACTCGAAGAATTTTTGCGTCACGCCGGAGTTTGACGAAATGCCACGCAGGATGTATAATACTATTACTATTATGTATTCTGCGTGGCTGTCAAAGGAGGTTTGTTATGTAATGCCGCGCCAGAGAACAGCAAATGGCATGAGTTCTATCCGGCAGACGATCAGAAACGTTGCCGGCAAGGACTATACTTACTATCAAGCAAAACAAACGATAGGTTACGATCCCGTGACCGGGAAGCAATTGCAGCAGACAATTATCGGAAAAACGAAGAAAGAAGTTGCAGAGAAACTGAAGATGCTGCACAGCAATCCCGAAGAAGATCGTAATTCTTTGCAGGACAGTATGACGCTTGAAGAATGGCTTGAAATTTGGACGGGAGCTTATCTTTCCGATGTTAAGCCGTCGACGGCGGAACTGTACGAAAAGTACCTGCAAGTTTATGTGATCCCGCATATTGGAAAGATGAAACTTTCTGAACTGGATGGGATCTGTGTTCAGAGATTTTATAATGTGTTGCTTCATCCGAAAACGGATACCGAGGATCCGGAGGCGCGTCCTGTCAGACCAATTTCGCCGAAGACGGTACGAAACATTCATGGGGTGCTTCATAAGGCGCTGGATATGGCCGTCGAGCTGAAAAGACTCAAGGAGAATCCTACGAACTCCTGCAAGCTGCCCAAGGCGAAGGAACGGGCCGGAACGCCTCTCGATGAGAAAGCCGTTCCGTTGTTCCTTGAGGCAATTAATGGGCATCGCCACGAATACATTTATAAGATCGCGCTTTTTACCGGCCTGCGCGAAGGAGAGGTTCTTGGCTTGGAGTGGGACAGTCTCAATACTGACAAGAGCACGCTGGACGTCAGGCAGCAGCTTTGGAAAGAGAAAAAGAAGGGCGGTCAGTACGAGATTACTACGCCCAAATATGATAAGATAAGAACGCTTGTACTGCCGGATGCCGTGCTGGAACTGTTCCGCCTTCAGGAAGAGAAGCAGACGCAGATGAGAGAGAACGCAGGATCTCTTTGGATGAAGGATAGCAACTTCGTTTTCACGAATGAAGTGGGCAAATTTGTTTCTTACCGGACGGTTTACGACTGCTTCAAGCGCATCGTTAAAAAGATCGGGCATCCGGAGATTCGCTTCCACGATCTGCGGCATACTTATACTGTGATTGCCATCAAAAACGGGGACGATCCGAAGACGGTGCAGGGCAATCTCGGGCACGCGACGGCGGCGTTCACTTTGCGGGTCTACGCGCACGTAACAGACGGGATGAAGCAGCAGAGCGCGGACAGAATGGATCATTTTATCCACGATCTGGACGGCGCCGAGGCAAATATTTAAGGCAAAATTAAGGCAAAAAAATTCCGATCGAAAAAACGTCGAACTTTTCGACGCTAAAAACGGCCGGAAAAACAAAAAATAGTCTGAAATCAAGAGATTTCAGACCAAAAAGTTGGTGGACGATATAGGACTCGAACCTATGACCTTCCGCACGTCAAGCGGATGCTCTAGCCAGCTGAGCTAATCGTCCGTAGCAGGGGTTATTATATATGCTTTTGCTCGCTTTGTCAAGGGGTAATTTTGCATTTTTTGGACGTTTATAAAAGGAGCTCTCCCTCGGTCAGCTTCTCGCAGCTCCCCCGTCAGAGGGAGCTGTGAGAAGCTGTGTTCTCCGTATTCCGCCGGAGCCATCACTGCATCATGTTCGACATTGACTGCTCTACGCTGTCAACCGCGTTCTGCACCGTGCGGCGCACGGGCGACTGCGGCGGGAGCATCAGCGCGAGCGCGCCGCCTGCCACGACGCCGACCCCGAGCGTCAGAAGAAACGTCTTAACCTTCAAGTTTGCGCCTCCTTTCTGAACTGGTTTTTCAGACTTAGTCTGCCCTGATGGGAGAAAAATATCGGATTTCGGCAAATCCGTTCTTGCGGCGGTCGGAAGTTATGGTATAATAAAAACAGAAAGAAAGAATGGAGGCGCTGTTATGTCGATTGATGTGTTACAGGAACAGATCCGAAAAATGAAAAACCCGGTCATGGTCGGGCTGGATCCCTATCTTCCGATCCTGCCGCAGCATATCCTGCGCGACGCTTTCGAGGAGCACGGGCAGACGCTGCGCGGCGCGGCGGAGGCGTATTACCGCTTCTGCACGGAGCTTTTGGACCGTCTGTGCGGCATCGTGCCGGCGGTCAAGATCCAGAGCGCGTGCTTCGAGGCGCTCGGCGCGGACGGTATCACGCAGATGCAGAAGATTTCGCGCTACGCGAAAGAAAAGGGCTATTATGTGCTGATCGACTCCATGCGCGGCGACGTCGGCAACGTGGCGGAGATCTACGCGCAGGCGATGTTCGGCACGATCTCGGTCGGCGAGACGGCGCATAAGCTCTACGACTGCGACGCGCTGACGGTCAACGCCTACCTCGGCAGCGACGGCGTCAAGCCCTTCCTGCCGTACTGCAAGCACGACGGGAAGAACGTCTTCGTCCTGCTCAAGACCTCGAACAAGTCCTCGCGCGAGGTGCAGGATCTTCTCTCGGGCGACCGCGTGATCTACACCGCGATGGCGGATCTCACGATGCGCTGGAGTACCGACCTGTTCGGCAAGTACGGCTATTCCGAGCTCGGCGCGGTCGTCGGCGCGACCTATCCGCAGACCATGCGCCTGCTGCGCGAGAAGTACGATCGTCTGTTCTTCCTTGTGCCCGGCTACGGCGCGCAGGGCGGCACGGCGAAAAACGTGCAGTTCGCCTTCGACCGCTTCGGTCACGGCGCGATCATCGCCGCCTCGCGGAGCATCATCTGCGCCTGGCAGAAATCGGACAGCGACGGCACGGACTATCTTGACTACGCCGAGGCTGCCGCGCTCAAGATGAAAGCCGATATCGGGAAAAACGTGGTCATTCTATGACAACGATCTACCTGATCCGCCACGCCGAAGCGGAGGGCAACGTCTTCCGCCGTCTGCAGGGGCACTACAACGCCATGATCACCCCCAACGGCAGAAAGCAGATCGCTGCGCTTGAGCGGCGGTTTGAAGACGTGCCGATCGACGCAGTATACGCCAGCGACCTCAGCCGCACATGCTGCACGGCGGGCGCGATCTATCTCCCGAAAAACCTGCCGCTCAACAAAGACCCGCGCTTCCGCGAGCTGTACTGCGGCTGCTGGGAGAATCTTCCGTTCGGCTGGCTCGATCACGTCGATCCCGGGCGCAATCACGACTTCACCCGCCGCCCGCGCGACTGGTTCGTTGAGGGCAGCGAACGCTTCGCGGACTACACGGCGCGGTTTCTGGAGGCGATGGGCGAGGCAGCGCGGCGGCACGAAGGACAGACCGTCGCGATCTTCTCGCACGGCATGGTCATGCGCGGCGTCCTGCAGACCCTGTTTTTCCCGGACAGAGACAATCTCGGACACAGCGAGAACACCGCCGTGACGAAGTTGATCTATGCGGACGGGAAATATACCCTCGAATACCTGAACGACGATTCGCATATCCCGCATGAAATATCGACGCTCGGCAGACAGAAATGGTGGCGCGGCGGCGATCATCGGGATTTCAATATGTGGTACCGCGACCCCGCGCCGGAGGACGCCGATCTCCTGCGGGAGCTGAACGTCGAGGGTCAGATCGTGCGTATCTCCATGATTGTCGACCGCCCGACCGGCGCGGTCGCGCTGGAGCTGCTGCCGGACGAGCGGGCGCTGCTGCGCGGTCTTGCGATCCTGCCGGCGTACCGTGACAGGGGACTTTCCGAGCAGCTTCTGGGCGAAGCAGTCAGTATCGCGCGGGCAGCGGGCAAGCGCCTGCTGACGGTCAAACGCCTGCCGGACGATCCTGCCGTGAGGCGGCTGCTCGCCGATTACGGCATAAGCGTGCGCGGCATGCCGCTTGTTCCTGCGGCGGATCTGGAAGCATACGATCAGCGGGCGGAATGATCTCGTCCGAATTGCATAGCATAGCCTCCCCCGAACGTGCATACGATGTAGCACGAGACTTTGGGGGAGGCTGTGTTTATGAGTAATCTCTACGCCGACATTGCCGAGCGCACGGGCGGAGACATCTATATCGGGGTCGTCGGGCCGGTGCGCACGGGCAAATCGACCTTCATCAAGCGGCTGATGGAGGTGCTGGTCATCCCGCACATTGATGACCTGTATCAGCGCGAACGCGCGAAGGACGAACTGCCGCAGAGCGGCTCGGGCAAGACGATCATGACCGCCGAGCCGAAATTTGTGCCGGAGGAAGCCGTGCAGATCACGCCGGACGGCACGGCGACGCTGTCCGTGCGGATGATCGACTCGGTCGGCTATATGGTCGAAGGCGCGATCGGTGCGACGGAGAACGGCGCGCCGCGCATGGTGACGACGCCGTGGTTTGACGAGGAGATCCCGATGACCGAGGCGGCGGAGCTGGGAACGAAAAAGGTCATGGAGGAGCACTGCACCGTCGGCGTCGTCGTCACGACGGACGGCACGGTGACGGACATTCCCCGCAGCGACTACATCGCCGCCGAAGAACGCGCCATCCGCGACATGCAGGCGACGGGCAAGCCGTTTCTGGTGCTTGTCAACTCTGCGCAGCCGAACGGCGCGGACGCGCTCGCGCTGCGCGACTACATCGCACAGACCTTCCACGTCAGCGCAATGACGGCGGACTGCCAGGCGATGCAGGAGGCGGAGCTGAACGCTCTGCTGAAAGAACTGCTCTACGCCTTTCCAATGCGGGAAATGCGGGTGTTCCTGCCTGCGTGGGTGCATGCGCTGGAATTGGATCATCCGCTCAAGACGGCGCTGTATCAGGCGCTTCGCACGAACGCCGAGGCGATCTCCCGTCTGGCAGAAGCAGAGCCTGCCGTCGCCCGCGTCGCGCAGCTCGAGGACGTCTGCGGCTACCGGATTGTGTCCATTGACCTCGGCAGCGGGACGGTCACCTGCGAGCTGGATATGGAGGAGGGACTGTTCTATCAGATCCTCGGGCAGCGCACCGGCTTCGAGATCGAAAACGACGGGCAGCTCCTGTCGCTTCTGACTGCGCTGGCGGAGATGAAAAAGCAGTACGACAAGATCTCCGCCGCGCTGGAGGAAGTCCGCGCCACCGGCTACGGCATCGTCATGCCGAGCGCGGAGGAGCTTCATATGGAAGTGCCGGAGATCGTCCGCAAGGGCAATTCCTACGGCGTCAAGCTGAAAGCGAGCGCGCCGTCCATCCACCTGCTGCGCGCGGATATCCAGACCGAGATCAATCCGATGGTCGGCGACGAGCAGCAGTCGGAGGAACTGGTCAAGTACCTGCTCGGCGAGTACGAGGGGAATACCGAGAAGCTCTGGGACAGCAACATTTTCGGCAAATCCGTCTTCGAGCTGGTCAACGAGGGCTTGACGACCAAGCTGCGCCGCATGCCCGACGACGCGCGTTATAAACTCAAGGACGCGCTGACGAAGATCATCAACGAGGGCGCGAACGGCTTGATCTGTCTGCTGATCTGACTATATTGCATTTATTGAGGCTGCCTCATCACGAGGCAGTCTCGTTTTATATCGCCCCGAAGCGTCAGTGGCGTTATTTTCGCCGTGAGGTGGCGTGGCAATCTTTCCGTTGCAGCTCTATGGCTTTTATCGTAATTCACGGAAAACCCACCAATCATGTCATTCCCGCCTGACGCAGTCAGGCAGGGAATCTATCCGTTGCTGGCATGGTATTTGTGCCGTTTTATGGGAAAGTGTCACATATCGCTACGCACAGATTGCCCGAGCAAGTCGGGCAATGACAGAATGATGGTGCTGCGTGGCGCATTACGAGAAAGTGCCCCACACCGACAGGCACAGATTGCCACGGCGCGTTGCACCTCGCAATGACGCAGAAGATAGACTGTGCGACCTTGCAATGACGTGGACGCGATTTTGAAAGGATTGTGCTTCACTGTCTGCGGGATTTTTTGTCGAAACGGGATATTTTCCATTGCAATGACAGAGAACATTTTATATAATAGTTTTAGAATGAGGAACGAGGTGCCTATGGAACGAATGACGATGGCGGTGCCGTGCCTGTTCGGGCTGGAAGGTCTGGTGGGCGACGAGTTGCGCCGCATGAATATGGAAAACGTCCGCGTGGAGGATCGCCGCGTCTTTTTCGACGGCGATTTTGAGGCGATGGCGCGGGCGAACGTCCGCCTGCGCATGGGCGAGCGCGTGATGATCCTGCTTGCCCGCTTTCCCGCCAAGAGCTTTGAGGAGCTCTATCAGGGCGTGAAGGCGATCGAGCTGGAACGCTTCATTCCGAACGACGGCGCGTTTCCCGTCAAGGGCTACAGCTTGGATTCACAGCTCCACAGCGTGCCCGACTGCCAGTCCATCGCGAAAAAGGCGGCGGTCGACCGCCTCGGCGCAAAATACGGCGTGACGTGGCTGCCGGAGACCGGCGCGACCTATCAGCTCCGGTTTTCCATCATGAAGGATATCTGCGAGGTCTTCCTCGACACCTCCGGCGTCAGCCTGCACAAGCGCGGCTACCGCGCCGTCGGCAACGAGGCGCCCCTGCACGAGACGATGGCGGCGGCGCTGGTCAATCTCTCGCACTACCGCGGCAGAGACTTCTTCTGGGATCCCTTCTGCGGCTCCGGCACGATCGTCATCGAAGCCGCGCTCGCCGCGCTCAACCGCGCGCCGGGCCTCAACCGCACCTTCGGCGCGCAGAGCTGGTCCTGCGTGCCAGAAGAAATCTGGGAGCGCGTGCGGACGGAAGCGAAGGATCTGGAATACCGCGGCGAATACCGCATTCTCGGCACGGACATCGACCCCGCGAGCCTGTCTATCGCCATTGCCAACGCGAAGAAGGCGGGCGTGTCGAAATACATCGAGTTCCGCGAGGCGGACGCGACGAAAATGAGCCTGCCGTGCGACAGCGGCGTGCTCGTGTGCAACCCGCCCTACGGCGAGCGCATGCTGGAGCAGCGGTCGGCGCAGCAGCTCATGCGCGCCTTCGGCAGACACCTGAAATTTGCAGACGGCTGGAAGAAATACGTCATTTCCTCCGAGCCGGAGTTCGAGCATTTCTTCGGCAAACAGGCGACCAAAAAGCGCAAGCTCTACAACGGAAGGCTCCAGTGCAACGTCTATATGTACTACTAAGGATGGGGGACAAGCAGATGAAGCATCTCTTTATCATCAACCCGGCGGCAGGCAAACATGACAAGACCGGCGAATTTACGCAAATGATCCGCGAGGCGTGCGACAAGCACTGCCTTGCCTACGAGATCCTCGTCTCCCGCGCTCCCGGCGACTGCACGAAAATCGCGCAGGCGGCAGCGTCGACGGGCGATCCCGTCCGTATTTACGCCTGCGGCGGCGACGGCACGCTCAACGAGGTCGTCAACGGCGTGGTCGGCTACCAGAACGCCGCGATCACGCATTTCCCCGGCGGTTCCGGCAACGATTTTATCAAGATCTTTTCCGACCCTGCCGCGTTCAAAAACCTCAACCGTCTGTTCGACTGCGACGTTGCCACCTTTGACCTGATCCGCTGCCAGGAGGATTCCTATTCCATCAATATCTGCTCGGTCGGCCTCGACGCGCGGATCGGCACCTCGGTCGGAAAATACAAGCGTCTGCCGCTGGTCACCGGCTCCGGCGCATACGCTCTCTCCGCCGGCGTCAACATCGTCAAGGGCATTTCGCATCACTACAAGGTCGAGATCGACGGCGAAACCTTCGACGACAAGCAGACGATGATCTGCGTCTCCAACGGCCGCTGGTACGGCGGCGGCTTCAACCCGACGCCGAAGGCGGAGCCGGACGACGGATTGCTCGATATCCTGCTGGTCAAGGGCGTTTCCCGCCTTGCCGTGGCGAAGATCATCGGCAAGTACAAGGCCGGCAGGTATGAGGAAATGCCGGATATCATCCGCTTCTTCCGCGGCAAAAAGGTCGTCGTGCACTGCGACAGAGAAAGCGAGATCAACATTGACGGCGAGCTGCTGATGGGCAAGGACATCACCTTTGAGATCGTGCCGCAGGCGGTGCGGTTCTTCTATCCGAAGAGCTTGACCTATCACACATAAATCAAAGAAGCAGGCAAACGCCTGCTTCTTTGCATTTGTGAAGATGAAACAAGCGGACGCACGGTGGGCGTCCGTTTGTGCGTTATTTCTGCAAACGATCCAAGGCTGCGCGCAGCGCCCGCGGCGCGTCGGCAGGATCGGTCAGCGGGGCGGCAGCCTGCTCCATCGGGCAGGGGCCGTCGCCCTTGCGGTTGACGATCCGCTCGGTCAGCGCATCATAGCTGACGGTGATGCCGCGAGATTCCAGCAGCGCTTTCGCGCCGGCGGACATAACGTCTCCGTGCACCGCGCTGACGCCGCCGAGGATCAGCAGCATGGCGGCTGCCCTGCCGATGATCTTATCCGCGACGCAGAAGCCTCGCAGGTCTTCGCCCGCCTCGATCCGCTCAAGCAGCGGCGTGATGCCGCGCCGCGTGTCGGTCAGAACGCGGGTTTCGCCGCACAGCACGCAGGTATAGCTGCCTCCGTGCAGCAGCTCGACCGCGCGGGAAAGCAGGTTAGTCATAGAAGTAGAAAGCCAGCTGCACAGTCGTCTCGTTCAGAGCGGTCAGCGTCGCGTAGTTCGCGGTATGGCCGTCGCCCCAGCGGTACGTATCGCCGGAAGCGGTCGGTTCGCCGTACTGTTCGGTCATATACTGCAGGATGCGGTCGATCGTAACGGACTGCTCCTCATCGCCGCCGCAGGTGCAGGAGATACGGTTGCAGGCGTCACCGAAGGAGAACTGCACCTGCGTAAAGAGCAGCTCGTCCAGTTCGACGTCGTTGTAGATATACAGAGTCGTCGCCTCGTCAACGTCATAGGTCAGATCGGGCTGACGGCCTTCGATGGCTGCCACGTCGTCGAGCGTATAGCTTGCGGATTGAAGTCCTTTGTAGTTGACGTGGTTGTGGACATGCTCCTCCGTGGCTTCGGTCGGCGCGTCCGTCTCAGACGGCGCGGCGGTAGCCTCCGTGGCGATGTCCGCGGGTGTGACGACGGAAGCGCCCGGTTCCGCGGTAGGATCGACGGCGGTCGGCGCATCGGGATCGGTGTAGCCGCAGGCTGCCGTCAAGCCGGCAAACAGCGCGCAGCAAAGGAACAGAGCGATCAGTTTTTTCATGGGATTACCTCCTGATAGATTGATATGGAACGCGGTTCCTGCACGATCGGCGCAGGACCGGCGTCAATGCCGGGTGATGTCGCTTCCGGTCATGATATCCGAGGGAGTCATGACGGAATCCTCAGCGCTGGCGGGCGTCGCGTCGTCTCCGGCGTCGTCGTGCGCGGCGCTGCCGGAGCCGCAGGCTGCAAGCAGGCAGAGCGTCATCGCGCAGCAAAGCAGCAGAGCAATCAGCCTTTTCATGGGAAAAACCTCCTGAGTTTTTGGCGCAGAATCTGCGCGGAGAGGCCGGTCAGTGCGCCGGTCAGAATGCCGCACAGCATCAGCACGGGGAAATAGGCGAACAGAGCGGGCGTTCGCGTCACGGCGACGGCGAGAGCGGTCTGCCCGACGTTGTGGGCGATACCGCCGATCACGCCCGCGACCCAGAGCTGATTCTGCTTCAAAACGCGCAGGATCAGCGCCATGCAGACGAAGCTGAGGATCCCGCCCGCGAGGGAATAGAACAGGGACATCATCTGCCCCGTGATAAGATTGCCGAGCACGATCCGCACGAGCAGGATCGCGAGCGCTTCCTTCCAGCCGAGCGCGGCCAGCGCGAACAGCGTGACGACGTTGGACAGCCCGAGCTTCAGCCCCGGCACGGGAACGGGCAGCGGAACCTGCGCCTCCACGACGAAGATCGTCAGCGCGATCGCCGTCAAAAGCGCGCACAGCGCGAGCCTGCGGACACGTGCGGAATTCATTGTCTGAAAAGGTGCGTCTTGTGACGCTCCAGAACGAAGTACAGCGCGGTGCCCAGCACAAACATCACGGCGGCTTCGCCGGCGGCAACGTAGAGCATGTTCAGGTGCAGCGGGGTGTTAAAATAGTACGTCAGCTCCCAGCCGACGATCACGGCGTTGCAGACGACGGGCATCAGCATGGAAAGCCACGGATAATTCTTGATTTTCACGTTCCGCAGCAGATACATCAGAACAGTCGCAAGGACGGTGGCGGCAGTGCCGACGATGAAGTCCAGCGGCAGAGAGCCTGCCATGGTCAGGTTGAACAGCATGCAGCCGATGCCGAGTCCGGGAATGGCGGCGGTGGTGAACAGAGCAAGCACGCACAGCGCCTCGGCGAAACGGAACTGGATATCCATGGACGTAGTGCCGGGCAGCAGCGCGTTCTGCAGCAGATTGATCACGAAGTACAGCGCCGCGATGGCGGCGGCCTGCGCGATGTATAACGCGGATTTCTTTGCTTTCATGAATTGATTTCTTCTCCTTAGTTTTGTTTTACGACAGGATGGTTACGAACTGTCGGCGCGGACACTATTTTACACGATGCGGCTGATTTCGTCAAGCCAAAAGCCGCCTGATCGCAAAGAGGAGCAGCATGTGGACGGGATAGAACAGATAGAAGCCGAGCTGCAGCGCCTTCGCGCCGGCTTTCGAGGTCGGCGTCCTGCCCTTTTTCCCGTTGTAAAGGAAGATGAACACGAGAGAAAGCAGACAGAATAGCTGGATGATCTCGGCAGTGGACACAGGACTCGGCGGCTTGATCGCGTACGCCCTTCCCTGCATGCGCCGCAGAAGGAACACGGCAACACAGATCGGGTAGTGCAGGACAAAACGGTGATAAAACGAGACGAGCATGCCGAACGCCGTGAGGAGCCGGTTGCCGTCGAAGAGGTAGAAGACCATGGCGAGGAAGATGCCCTTCATGCCGTAGTCCGAGGCGATCAGACCGAAATAATAAAACAGATAGACCGCCAGCGTCGGCAGGAAGCAAAGAAATTTCGTATAGCGTCGCTTGCGCATTTCGTCCGTCGCCCAGACGGTCAGCAGGGCAAGCAGGAGCGTGACGAACACGTTGAGCTTGCCAAGCATGTTCGCCGGGTGCGTCAGCAGGGCGAACGGGATCTGCGAGATCACGGCGAAGATCATAAGCCGCAGCGCGTAGCGCAGCCGGTTGGAGGTGTGCCGGAAGCCGTTGACGATCAGAAAAACATACAGCGGGAAGGCGATGCGCCCGATCCAGCGCAGCGGCTCGAGGAACGGCCAGCGTCCCGCAAAGCAGTAGCCGATATGATCCAGCAGCATGCAGACGCATGCGATGATACGCAGAGCAAGAGCAGACATGGGCGCCGCCTCCTTTCTTCGCGTATTATAGCAGAATACGGCGCGAATTTCAATCATATACTCTGACAGTATCTTATGAGAGGTGGAGCGTATGAACAGCCGGTTTACGGGACTCAAATGCAAGGAGGTCGTCAATATCGCCGACGGGTGCCGCCTGGGGTACGTCTGCGACGTGGAGGTGGACTGCAAATGCGGAAAGATCATCTCCATCATCGTCCCCGGTCCGTGCAAGTACTTCGGGCTGCTCGGGCGGCACGAGGAATACGTCATTCCCTGGTGCGATATCCGAAGAATCGGCGACGATATCATCCTGGTGGACGGCGATCTGGACCGATGCCGGCTTCCGCGGGCAAAAAGGGACGCATTCGGATGAAAAAACCTTGAATTTTTGTAAAAAAATGCTTGCAAAGCGACTGCCGGTTGGATATAATAATACGGCACGCGAATCGCGTGACACAAATAAACCACACATTCCGGGATTCTCCGTCCCAGTGCCGCGCCGCGGTGGACGGGGGAGATGAGCGGAATGGCGGTCAAACGAAAAGGAGAAAACCAAATGGCAGTCGTATCCATGAAAGCCCTGCTCGAGGCAGGCGTCCACTTCGGTCATCAGACCAGAAGATGGAACCCCAAAATGGCCCCGTACATCTACACGGAGCGCAACGGTATCTACATCATTGACCTGCAGAAGACCGTAAAGAAGATCGAGGAAGCATACAGCTTCATCCGCGAGCTCGCTGCCAACGGCGAGAACGTTCTGTTCGTCGGCACCAAGAAGCAGGCGCAGGACGCCATCAAGGAAGAGGCGGAGCGCGTTGACCAGTTCTACGTCAATGCTCGCTGGCTCGGCGGCATGATGACCAACTTCAAGACCATGCGCACCCGTATCGACCGTCTGGCTCAGCTGCGCAAGATGCAGGAGGACGGCACCTTCGCGATGCTTCCCAAGAAGGAAGTCATCAAGCTCGAAGGCGAGATCGAAAAGCTCGAGAAGTATCTCGGCGGCGTGAAGTCCATGAAGAAGCTCCCCGGCGCTCTGTTCATCGTCGACCCGCGCAAGGAACGCAACGCGATCGCCGAAGCGCGCAAGCTGAATATCCCCATCGTCGCCATCGTTGACACCAACTGCGATCCGGACGAGATCGACTACGTCATCCCCGGCAACGACGACGCCATCCGCGCCATCCGCCTGATCGTCGCCACCATGGCCAACGCCGTGCAGGAAGGCCGTCAGGGCGAGTCCCTCGCAGAGGCTCCCGCTGCGGAGGAAGCCGTCGAGGAAGCTCCGGTCGAGGAGTAATCCAGAAACATAAATGCCCGCCGGAACGACGGGCATTTTCCAAAGATAATATTTTAGGAGGATAAATACTATGGCATTTACTGCTGCTGATGTGAAGACCCTGCGTGAAATGACCAACGTCGGCATGATGGACTGCAAGAAGGC
>CAMUZA010000041.1 GCA_947165085.1 uncultured Clostridia bacterium
GTCTGCACTGCGCGCCGCTGGCGCACCGATCCGCCGATACTGCGGACACGGGAACGGTGCGATTCAGCTTTTCCGCGTTCAATACGCCGCGCGAAGCGCATGAGGCTGCGCTGCTATGCAAAAAACTGTTTTCATGATAGAAAAAGAATCGTTTTCCACTTGCTATTGAAAGCAAAATCGGCTATAATTACTAAAATAGATTAAGTATAAGCGGAGTATTGCTTATGAGTACAATCATTGATTTTTTCAAAGATATTGCATCGATGCTGCCAACGCTGAAAATCATGGACATCATCGATATTCTGCTGGTCGCCTTTGCGATCTATACGATCATCGTGATGATCCAGACCACCGGCGCGGCGAGAATCGCCAAAAGCGTTATCTTAATTCTGGCACTGTTCCTGATTACGCAGATCCTGAACATGTACCTGACGCACTATCTCCTTGAACGGATCCTGGAGATCGGCCTGATCGCGCTGCTCATCATGTTCCAGCCGGAGCTGCGCCGCATGCTGGAGAAGCTCGGCGGCAAGAGTCTGCGTGAGGTCGTCAACATGAAGGAAGAACAGCGTGAGATCGACCGCGTGATTTCGCAGACGGTCGCTGCCTGCGAGGCGATGTCCAAGAGCCGCACCGGCGCGCTGATCGTGTTCGAGCGCGACGACCCGACGATCGACTATCAGAAGTCCGGAACGGTGATCGACGCGAAGGTTTCTTCCGAACTGCTTCGCAATATCTTCTTTACGAAGGCGTCGCTGCACGACGGCGCGGTGATCATCCGCAACGAAAGAATCGCGGCGGCAGGCTGCGTTCTGCCGCTGACGCAAAACCGCAATATCAGCAGCGATCTGGGCACGCGGCATCGCGCCGGCATCGGCATGAGCGAGGCGACGGACGCCGTCGTCGTGATCGTCTCAGAAGAGACGGGGACGATCTCCGTCGCGATCAGCGGCATGCTGAAGCGTCATCTTGCGCCGCAGACGCTGGAAAAGCTGCTGCTCAATGAGCTGGCGCCGAAGACGGAGTCAAAGACCTACAACCCGCTGAAGCTCCTGCAGAGGAAGCGCAATAAAAAAGAAAAGGATGAGACGGATGCAGAAACATAAGATTTTAGCCTTTCTGTTGGCACTGGCCGTGTCGATCGGCCTTTGGGTTTATGCCGTTACCGTCGTCAATCCGGACGATACAGTTTACATCCGTGACGTTCGCGTCCGCATCATCGGCGCGGGCGAGCTCCCGAGCCGCGGTCTGATCCTGACCGGCGTAGATAATCAGACGGTGAGCATAGAGATCGCAGGCAGACGTTCCGACCTGAAGGAGCTGAGCAGCTCTTCGGTCGAAGTAACCGCAGACGTCCGGAATATCTACGAAGCGGGTACTTACGAACTCAAGTGGAGTCCCGGTTATCCTTCGACGGTCGCTTCCGGCGACGTCAATATTGCCAGCGCAAGCTCCACCAGAGTCAAGGTCACTGTCAGCGACTATAAAGAACGCACCGATATTCCGGTCTATGTGGATTACAGCGGCGTGCTTCCGGAGGGCTATACTTATAACCGCGACGACACGGAGCTCACGCCGGAGTCGGTTACCGTCAGCGGTCCTGCGGAAGAAGTGGACAGGATCGCCGCGGCGTTCGTAACCGTCAACATGGAAGGCGCGAAGGCGTCGATCAACGAGGAGATGAACTACCGTCTGGTCGATCAGGACGGAGAAGAGCTGGAGCTGAGCGAATATGTGACGATCGCCGATCCGACGGTCCGCATCTCTGTTCCGGTGTACTACTCCAAGCAGATCAAGCTCGAGGTCAATTTGATTCCCGGCGGCGGCGTAACGGCGGATGACGTCGAACTGACGATCTCCCCGAAAGCCATTTGGGTCAAAGGCGCAGAGAGTGCGCTGAAGGATCTGGATGTGCTTTTCATCGAGGACATCAACCTTGCGGAGATCACGCAATCGCAGTCTTTGGAAGTGGAGCTCGATCTGCCTGCCGGCGTCACCAACCTCGCAGAGGAAACGGCGGCTACGATCACGATCTCGTTCAAGGATTACATTCAGACGAAAACGTTTACGATCCGGTGCTCGGACTTTATCCGTGAAAACGACATAGAGGATCTGGAGTTTGCACAGCAGAGCATTTCGATCACGCTCCGCGGTCCGAAAACGGCGATCGACGCGATCCGGGCGGAAGATATCAAAGTGATTGCTGAAATGGCAAACAGCTATGACGAGAATGGCAAGCGGGTCCCGCTCCGGATCGAGCTTCCGAAGAATACGACGGCTGGCGTGATCGACGCGCCCGCCAACATTCTGGTCACCGATACCGCCGAAGAACAGTAATGCAGAGAAAAGCGACGGTGCAGGCGATCCTTCCGGACGGGAAAGCGGAGCTTGCAGTGCAGCGGGAAAGCGCCTGCAGCGGCGACTGCCATCACTGCGGCGGCTGCGGCACGGTCGGCCAGACCCTTCGCCTGACGGCGGAGAATCCGATCGGCGCACAGAAGGGCGATATCGTTCTGATAGCGTCGGAAAGCGCGCCCGTTTTGTGGGCGGCCGCGCTGATCTACGCGCTTCCGATGCTGCTGTTCCTCGCCGGGTATCTACTGAGCATGCGGCTCGGGGCGTGGGCGGCGGCGATCGGCGCGGGAGGGTTTCTCATCGGACTTCTGCCCGCCTTCGCCTATAACCGCCATGTCAAAAATCAGCCGCCTGCCTATCAGATCATAGGATTTGTGAAATAACATGTTTGGATACGTTCTGCCGCGCAGGGACAAGCTCACAGAGACGGAAAACGCCCGTTACCGCGCGGCGTACTGCGGCCTGTGCCGCGATTTGAAGAAACGCTACGGCTTCCGAGCAAGATTCCTGGTCAACTACGATATGACCTTCCTGTTTTTTCTGCTGCAGGAGGGAGAGGCAGGACAGCCGGAACGCTGCTTCTGCCCGGCAAGACCGTTCTGCAAGAAGGACTGCCTGCCGTCTGACGGCGCAATGGACTACGCCGCGGATCTGAGCGTTCTGCTTTCCTGCTGGAAGCTGCGCGACGCGAAACGTGACGACGGCTTTTTCAAGCGGCTGGCAGCGGGCTTCTGCCTGCGGCTCTACAGGAAGCCGTTTTGCAGCGCCTCTGCTGTACGGGAGCAGGAAAACCGCGTGTTTGCCGAGCAGCTTGCGCGGCTTTCCGCGCTGGAGGAACAAAACTGCGGGAGCATCGACCGTGCTGCGGACGCCTTTGCGACTTTGCTGAAGGCGTGCGCCGGCTATCACGCGGACGAAACGCTGCGCCGCACGAAAGAGTGCCTTCTGTACCACGTCGGAAGATTCCTGTACCTGACTGACGCGCTGGAAGATCTGCCGAAGGACAACAGGAGCGGCGCGTACAATCCGCTGCGTTACCGTTACGCGCTGCAGGACGGCAAACTGACGCCTGCGGATAAGGAGCAGTTCGTGCAAACCGTGGACGCTTCGATCAGCATGGCGGCTTCCGCGCTGGAGCTGCTACCGGAAACGGCGGATCGGGCGATCCTGAACAATATCATCTATTATGGACTGCCTGCGGTGCTGAAAAGCGTAGCAGACAGCACTTTCCGCAAGAAAGGAAACAATAAATGAAAGATCCCTACGAGGTATTGGGCGTCCCGCACGGCGCGTCGGAAGATGAGATCAAAAAGGCGTACCGCGAGCTGGCGCGCAAGTACCATCCGGATAATTATACGAATAATCCGCTTGCCGATCTTGCCGAGGAGAAAATGAAGGAGATCAACGAGGCGTACGACACGCTGACCAGCGGCAAAACGGCGGGCAGCGGTTCGGCCTCCCATGGCGGTACGTCCTCTTACGGCGGCGACCTCGGCGAGGTGCGCAGGCTGATTCAGCTCGGCAATCTGGACGCCGCGGAGGCGAAGCTCGACGGCATAGCCAATCACAATGCGGAGTGGTACTATCTGCGCGGCGTGATTGCCCAAAAACGCGGCTGGATGGACGAGGCGGCGCAGAATTTCCGCATCGCCGCGAACATGGAGCCTGGCAACTTTGAATATACGCGGGCGGCGCAGACCGCCGGAAGCGGCGGCTACACCTACCGCCAGACCCAATACAACGACTACGGCGGAAGCGACGATCTGTGCAATCTCTGCAGCACGCTGATGTGCCTGAATTGCCTTTGCAACGGCTGCCGCTGATAACGGGAGTGAATTGTTTTGATCCATAGCATGACCGGTTACGGCAGAGCCGTAAAAACCCTAAACGGACGGGAGATCACGGTCGAACTCCGTTCGGTCAACAACCGCTTTCTGGACTGCACCGTGAAAATGCCGCGCGCGTTTTCTTACGCGGAGGATGCGGTCAAGCAGAAGGT
Organism: uncultured Clostridia bacterium; assembly: GCA_947165085.1. Lineage (GTDB taxonomy): Bacteria > Bacillota > Clostridia > Oscillospirales > Oscillospiraceae > JAZOXB01. The sequence goes on from CAMUZA010000041.1 coordinate 4,355, forward strand.
GAAAGAGAGTGTTTCCCGCGGCAAGGTCGACGTTTTCGTCGGCGTCAATACGATCGAGAGCGAGAACGTCAGAATCTCTCTCAACCGTCCGGTGCTGGAAGGCTATCTGGAAGCGCTGAAGACGATCTCGCAGGACTACGAGGTGCGTGACGATATCAGCGCGTTGAATCTTGCCCGCTTCCCGGAGGTCTTTACCGTCGAGAAGCCGGAGGAAGACGAGGAACGCAACACGGCGGACATCGTATCCGTCGCGGAGGAGGCGATCGCGGCGTATAACGCCATGCGCGCCAAAGAGGGCGCTGCGCTGTCTGCCGACCTCCGAAATCATGCCGCCGTCGTCCTTTCCTACGTGGAAAAGGTCGAGGCGCGCAGCCCTGTTACGGTCGCGGAATACCGCGCCCGTCTGGAAAACAAGCTCCGCGAAGTGCTGGAGAGCACCACGATCGACGAAAACCGCGTTTTGACCGAGGCGGCAATCTTCGCCGACAAGGTCGCGGTAGACGAGGAGACCGTCCGTCTGCGCAGCCATCTCGCCCAGCTGGACGACCTGCTGACCGCGGGCGGCGCGATTGGAAGAAAGCTCGATTTCCTGCTGCAGGAGATGAACCGCGAGGCGAATACAATCGGCTCAAAGGGCAACGACCTGGAGCAGGCGCACAATGTCGTCGAGATCAAGGCGGAACTGGAAAAGATCCGCGAGCAGATCCAGAATATCGAGTGATTGCCATGCGACTGATCAATATCGGATTTGGAAATTTAGTCTCAGCCGAACGCCTGCTGACGGTCGTCAGCCCCGACTCCGCACCGGTCAAGCGGCTGGTGCAGGAGGCGAAGGAGCGCGCCATGCTGATCGACGCGAGCTTCGGCCGCAAGACGAAGTCGGTTCTGGTGATGGACACCGATCATGTGATCCTGTCTGCGATCCCGCCGGAGACCATCGCGAAACGCCTGAACGACAAAGACGGCGAAACCTACCGCGACGAGGAGGAAACGACATGAAACAGGGAAGAATCATCATCGTATCGGGCCCCTCCGGCGTCGGCAAGGGCACAGTGCTGAAGGAAGTCATGAAGGACGACCCTTCTCTTCGATTCTCCGTTTCCGCGACTACCCGCGCCATCCGCCCCGGCGAGATCGACGGCGTGCATTACTTTTTCATTGATAAGCCTCGCTTTGAAGCCATGCTTCAGAACAATGAAATGCTCGAGCACGCCGAATATGCCGGCAACTACTACGGTACGCCGGAGAAGGCTGTAGACGAAGCGCTCTCGCAGGGAATCAGCGTGGTCCTGGAGATCGAGGTGCAGGGAGCCCTGCAGGTCATGCGCCGCAGACCCGACGCGATCTCGATCTTTATCGCGCCGCCGTCCTTTGAGGAGCTGGCACGCCGGCTGAACGGCAGGGGAGACACCCCGCCAGACGTCGCGGCGGAGCGCCTGCGCATCGCGGTGGAGGAATGCAAAAACGCGCCGAAATACAAATATACGATCATCAACGATACCGTCTCTGAAGCCGCTGCGAAGATCCGCGCGATCCTGACCGCAGAGGCGTGCAGATCAGAATACACGACCATTTAACGCAAGGAGGACAATTCTATGCTTTATCCCGCTATGGCTGATCTTTTGAAGAACATCGACAGCCGCTATCTCATGGTGAACGTGGTCGCCCGCCGCGCCCGTCAGCTCTCCATTGAAGCGGAGACCTTCCATGAACCGCTGAGCGACAAGCCCGTCACGCTGGCGATCCGCGAGGTCGCGGAAGGCAAGCTCGTCGCATCTATCGACAAATAAGAAACTATCGACGGAGGAGGGCTGTGAATGATTGCGAGGATTGCAGTTTCTGCCGCAATATATGCCATTGACAAGCCCTACAGCTACCGCATTCCGGTCGGCATGCAGCCCGCGGTCGGCGCGCGAGTCAGCGTGCCGTTCGGGCGGTCGAACAAACGCTGCGAGGGCATTGTTCTCGGCGTAGAGAGCGGCGACGACAGCAAGCTCAAGCCGATCGACCGCGTTCTGGATGAAGCGTCGCTTCTGACGGAAGACCTGCTGCACATGGCGGGGTTCCTGCGCGAGCGCTATTTCTGTACCTTCTATGAGGCGGTCAAGGCGATCCTGCCTGCGGGCGTATGGTTCCGCGAGCAGGAGCGTTACTTCATCTGTGAGGAAGCGGAAAACGCAGTCATCCGGCGGCAGCCCGCCGCGCAGGCGGTGCTGAACGCCGTGCGCGCGCTTGGCGGCGCTGCGGACTACGACGCGCTTCGAAAGCAGTTCGACGAGGACGCTTTGCGCAGCGCGCTGCGCTATCTGCTGAAAAAGAAGCTGCTGCGCGTTGAAACCGACCATAAGCGTCGCGTGCAGGACAAGACCGAACGGATCGTAACCCTTGCTGCGCCTTCGGAAGACGCGCTCGTCTACGCGCAGAGCAAGCGGAAATCCGCACCCCTGCAAACGGCGGCGCTGGAGCTGATCGTCACGCTCGGACAGTGCGCTGCGAAGGAGCTGTGCTATTTCACCGGCGCAAACGGCGCAACGCTGAACCGTCTGGAAAAGCTCGGCTTTATCTCGTTTTCCGAAGAGGAGCGGCTGCGTGTCAGCAGCGTCGAGCCTGCAAAGCTGGACGGACCGCTGATCCTGAATGACGATCAGCAGCGCGTCTTCGACGGCCTGCGCGAGCAGTCCGTACAGGAAAAGCCCGGGGTTGCCTTGCTCTACGGCGTGACCGGAAGCGGCAAGACCTCCGTTTATATCAAGCTGATCTACGACTGCCTGTCGCGCGGCAGGAGCGCAATGCTCCTCGTGCCGGAAATCGCGCTGACCCCGCAGCTTCTGTCGCTGTTCGCCGCACATTTCGGCGAAAAGACGGCGGTTTTGCACAGCTCCCTGCGCATTACGGAGCGCTACGATACCTGGAAGCGAATCCGCAGCGGCGAAGCGACCGTCATTCTCGGCACGCGCTCGGCAGTCTTTGCCCCCGCGCGGGATCTCGGTCTTCTGATCGTGGATGAGGAGCAGGAACATACCTACAAATCCGAAAACGCGCCGCGCTATCACGCTCGCGAGGTAGCGATCTACCGCGGCGCGCGGACGAACGCGCTGGTTTTGCTCGGCTCGGCGACGCCGAGCATCGAGACGATGTACCGTGCGAAGTCCGGCATTTACCGCTTCTACGAAATGCGCCGACGCTATAATCAAAAGGAACTGCCGCCGGTCGAGATCGTGGATATGAAGCAGGAGCTCAAGGAGGGCAACGCTTCCGCCGTCAGTGAGCCGCTGTTGCTTGCCCTGCGGGAAAACAGGGAACGAGGACAGCAGGCGATCCTGTTTCTCAACCGCCGCGGCACTTCGCGCATGGTTGCCTGCGTGGACTGCGGCTATGTGCCGACCTGCCCGGGCTGCACGGTCAATTTGACCTACCATCAGGCAAACGGCAGACTGATGTGCCACTACTGCGGTCATTCCGAGATCCTGCCTGCCCGCTGCCCCGAATGCGGCGGTCACCTCAAGCAGATCGGCTTCGGTACACAGAAGGTGCAGGAACAATTGCACAACCTTTTGCCGCAGACTGAAGTTCTGCGCATGGACGCGGACACAGTCTCGGCGGTCAATACGCATGAAAAACTCCTGTCGCGCTTCCGCAAGGAGAATATCCCGATCCTGCTCGGAACGCAGATGGTGGCAAAAGGACTGAATTTTGAAAACGTCACGCTCGTGGGCGTGCTGGACGCAGATATGTCGCTGTACGTCGGCTCCTACCGCGCCGCAGAGACGACCTTCAGCATGATCACGCAGGTGATCGGCAGGGCTGGCCGCGGCGCGGAGAATGGACGCGCGCTGATCCAGACGATGACCCCGAAGAATCAGGTCATTGCCCTTGCCGCCCGGCAGGATTACGATACGTTTTATGAAACGGAACTTCCGCTGCGCAGACTGCGCGGCTGCCCGCCGTTCCGCGACCTGCTGACCCTGACCTTCCACGGCAGAGAGGAAGAGCGCGTCTGGCAGGCGGCGCAGCGATTCCGCGCCATGCTGCAGGCACAGCTTAGCAGTGATTTTTACCGGCAGGAGCAGGCGCAGCTTTTAGGACCCGCCCCGGCGCAGGTGGCGAAGCTCAACTACAGCTACCGCTGCTGCCTGACGCTGAGCTGCAAAAACACCCGCGCTCTGCGCGAGCTTTCAGCGCATTTGATGCGGGAGTTTTCCAAGGATAAACAGAACAGCGGCGTCGGCGTATTTGCCGATGTGAACCGCAACGAATAGGAGACAAATTACATGGCATTGAGAAAGATTCTGACCTTCGAGGACAGAGCGCTGCATAAGGTCTGCCGCCCGGTCACGAAATTTGACGATAAACTGCATACCCTGCTGGACGATATGGCGCAAACGCTGATCGACGCCAACGGCGCCGGTCTGGCAGCGCCGCAGGTCGGCATCCTGCGCCGTGTCTTCATTATGGACACCGGCGAGAATATCGTCGAGCTGATCAACCCCGAGATCCTGGAGACAAAAGGGGAGCAGGACGGCATGGAGGGCTGCTTGAGTCTGCCGGGCGATTTCTGGATGGTCAAGCGTCCGAGCTGGGTCAAGGCAAAGGCGCAGGATCGAAACGGCGAGTGGTTTGAAATCGAGTGCGAGGGTCTGATGGCGCGCTGCATCTGCCATGAAACAGATCACCTGAACGGACACGTTTATACGGAGATCGCCTATCGCAAGCTGAGCGACGAGGAGATCGAGGAAATGATATCTGCAAGGCAGGAGGAAGGCTGAAACAAGTTTCAACCTTCCTGGAATTCGAGCCGTTTTTCTCGCCCCTGACGGGGCAACCGAAAAACATGGCATATTATGACCATTTCTTTTGTGGTCCTTTTGTGCCTTGTAGCAGCGGAAAGGAATGGTCATAATGAGAATCGTTTTTATGGGCACGCCGGACATCGCGGCGACCTGCCTGCGCCGTCTGATTGACGAAAAGTTCGAGATTGCCGGCGTCTATACGAAACCCGATAAGCCGAAAAACCGCGGCATGAAGCTGGAAATGTCCGACGTCAAGAAAGTCGCGGTCGAAGCAGGCCTGCCCGTTTTCCAGCCGACGACATTCAAGGACGACGCGGTGGTGGAAGAGCTTCGTGCTCTGCAACCGGACGTGATCGCCGTGGTCGCCTATGGAAAGATCCTGCCGCAGCGGGTGCTGGATATCGCGTGCCTCGGCTGCGTGAATATCCATGCCAGCGTCCTGCCGGAGCTGCGCGGCTCCGGACCGGTGCAGTGGGCGATCCTGAACGGCATGGACGAAACCGGTGTGACAGCGATGTTTATGTCGGCGGAAATGGACGCCGGCGATATTATTGAGATACGCAAAACGCCGATCGAGCCGTACGAGAACGCGCAGAGCCTGCTCGACCGTCTGGCGCAGATCGGAAGTGAGCTTTTGTGCGATACGCTCCGCGCTGTCGAAGCCGGAACGGCGACGAGAACGCCGCAGGAGCATGACAAGGCGACCTATGCGCCGATGCTGACGAAGGAGCTCTGTCCGATCGACTGGACGAAGTCGAGCCGTCAGATCATCGACCACGTGCGCGGACTTGATCCGTGGCCGGTCGCTACGACGGAGCTCGACGGCACAAGATTCAAAATTTATGAGGTGCGTCCCGCTGATCAAAAGACCGACAAAACCCCCGGCACGCTCCTCGCGCTGACCAAGCAGGGGTTGCAGATCGCGGTCGGCGGCGGCGACGTTCTGACGATCACCGTTCTGCAGGCGGACGGCGGCAAGCGCATGGCTGCTCCGGATTATTTCCGCGGGCATCCGATCAAAATCTGACATGGCGACGACGGCGAGAGACGCGGCGCTCAGGGCGCTGATCGCCTGCCGCAGGGACGGGGCATGGACGGACGGCGCGCTGAAGTCACTGCTGACCGGCATGGAGCGCAGAGACGCAGCGCTGGCAAGCAGACTTTGCTACGGCGTGCTGCAGAACCGCATGCTGCTGGATTTCTGGATCGCCGCATTCGCGAAAGGAAAACTGCAGCCCGTGGTGCAGGATATCCTGCGCCTCGCGGTCTATCAGCTCCGCTTTATGGATAGAATCCCCGCTTCCGCCGCCGTCAACGAAGCGGTAGAGCAGACAAAGCAGCATGTCAATCCCGCTGCCGCGCGGCTGGTGAACGGCGTGCTGCGCGCCATGCTTCGCTCGGAACTGCCGACGCCGCAGGACATGGCGACGAAGTACAGCCATCCGCAGGCGCTGGTGGACTTGCTTGAAACGCAGTTCGGCGCGGATAAGACGGAGCGGCTGCTGCAAAGCCACAACGAGGCTCCCCAAACCGTTCTGCAGATCAACACCCTCGTCGCGGAGACGCAGCAGGTGCTGGACGAGCTGAAACGGCACGGGGCGGCTGCGCAAAAGCATCCGTGGCTGGAAAACTGTATCACGGTCAGCGGCACGGGTGATCTGGAACAGCTCGACGCCTATAAAAACGGCTGGTTTTACGCGCAGGACACCGCCGCAAAGCTGGCGGTAAACGCCGCTGAGCTGAAAAGCGGGATGCAGGTGCTCGACTGCTGTGCCGCGCCCGGCGGCAAGAGCTTCGCCGCCGCGATCGCGATGGGTAATACGGGCAGACTGTTCTCCTGCGATATCCACCCGCATAAACTGAAACTGATCGAAAACGGCGCGAGCCGTCTGCATATCTGTATCATCCATACCTGCCGGCAGGATGCGTCGCGGGCTGTCGAAGAATGGAAAGACGCGATGGACGCGGTGCTGGCCGACGTCCCGTGTTCCGGTCTCGGTGTGATCCGCAAGAAGCCGGATATCCGCTACAAAGACTTGACCCAGACCGAACGCCTGCCGGAACTGCAGCTTGCAATTCTGAAGCAGCAGGCGTCCTACGTCAAGCCGGGCGGCGTGCTGATCTACAGCACCTGCACGATTCTGCGGCGTGAGAACGAGACGGTTGCCGAACGATTCCTGTCGGAAAACCCTGCGTTTTCCGCGGAAACAGTGCATTTCTTGCCAGATTCCGGTATCCCGGACGCGGCGATGACGACTTTGCTGCCGTGCGATCACGGCACGGACGGCTTCTTTATCTGCAAATTCAGGAGGAACGCTTGAAGGACATCAAATCCATGACGCTTGCCGAGCTGACCGAGGACTTCCTCGCGCTGGGCGAGCCGAAATTCCGCGCCGGACAAGTCTTCTCGTGGCTTCACCGCGGCGTGCGGAGCTTCGACGAGATGACGAATCTGTCCAAAGCGCTGCGAGAAAAGTTAAAAGGGCAGTACGAATTGAATTACCCGACGGTCGCGCGCTGCCTGCGCTCCCAAAAGGACGGAACGATCAAGTATTTGTGGCGTCTGAAGGATGGAAACTGCGTGGAGAGCGTGCTGATGCAGTATCATCACGGAAACACCGTTTGCATCTCCTCGGAGGTCGGCTGCCCGATGGGCTGCGCGTTTTGCGCATCCACTCTCGGCGGCCTGGTCCGCCGCCTGACGCCGTCGGAAATGCTCGATCAGGTGCTTTTTACGCAGATCGACTCCGGTCTTCCGATTTCCAATATCGTCTTAATGGGCATCGGCGAACCGCTGGACAATTATGACACCGTACTGCGCTTTCTGGAGCTGGTCAATTCGCCGGAGGGCATGAACATCGGCATGCGTCACATCAGCCTGTCGACCTGCGGCGTCGTGGACAAGATCGACCGTCTGGCGCAGGAAAACCTGCAGTTGACGCTTTCCGTCTCGCTGCACGCGCCGACGGATGAGGTGCGTTCACAACTTATGCCGATCAACCGCAGGTACAGCGTCGACACGCTGCTTGCCGCCTGCAAACGGTATTTTGAAACAACCGGCAGAAGGATCTCGTTCGAATACGCGATGATCCGCGGCGTGAACGATACGCCGCAGACGGCGGATATTTTGATCCGCAAGCTGCGCGGGATTGCCGCGCACGTCAATCTGATTCCGCTCAACGACGTGGCGGAAAGTCCGCTTAAGCCGAGTGAGCCGGAGACCGTCCGCGCCTTTCAGAAAAAGCTGGAGGACAGCGGTATTCCGGCAACGGTTAGAAGAACCCTGGGCAGCGATATCAACGCCTCGTGCGGTCAGCTGCGCAGAAATTATGAACGCGAAAACACACCGGGAAAGGAGTGAAGCCCTGTGGATGTCTGGGGACTGACGGATCCGGGTAATGTAAGAAAACAAAACCAGGATGCTTTCCATACGGAATATCTGGACGAGAACTGTCTGCTTGCGGTCGTGTGCGACGGTATGGGCGGCGCAAAGTCCGGCAACGTTGCCAGCAGCCTTGCGACGGAGGTCTTTACGGAGGAGGTCAAGCGCACCTTCTCGCCGGACAAGACGCCGGAGGAGGCCGAGCGCGTCCTGCGCAGCGCGGCGACGCTTGCGAATATCTCCGTTTACGAGCATTCGCAGCTCAGCGAGGAGTTTTCCGGCATGGGAACGACGCTGGTCGCCTGCCTGATCTATCCGCGGGCGATCCTCGTTGTCAACATCGGCGACAGCCGTGCCTATCACTTCAGCCCCGACGGCGTCGAATGCGTCACGACAGATCACAGCGTCGTCGAAATGATGGTACGGCGCGGCGAGCTGACGCCGGAAGAGGCGAAGAGCCATCCCAGTAAGAATCTGATTACCCGCGCAGTCGGAACGGGCGCGCAGGTAGAAGCGGACGTTTTCCGCGTCAAGGCGGACAAGGGAGACTGCATTCTGCTTTGTTCAGACGGTCTGTCCAACCTGATGGCCGATCAGGAGATGCTGTTTGAGGTCGTCCACGGCGCGAAGCTGGACGATTGCTGTCAGCGGCTTCTGGAAATTGCCAAGGATCGCGGCGCGCCGGATAACGTCACTGCGGTGCTGATCAACCTGACATGAGAAAAGAAAGATACATCTCGGCACCCGTTCGCCGGGCAAAACGGGCCGCTGTTGCGGATTAGGGAGTTATCATGGAAACCTATATCGGAAGATTGCTGGACAATCGCTACGAAATACTGGAGATCATCGGCACCGGCGGTATGGCTGTCGTCTACCGGGCGTTGGATCATCGTCTGAACCGCGCGGTTGCTGTGAAAATACTGAAAGACGAATTCTCAAGGAACGAGGAATTCCGCCGCAGATTCCACGCCGAATCACAGGCGGTCGCCATGCTGTCGCACCCGAACATCGTGAGCGTCTACGACGTTTCCCATTCGGAGAACGCGGACTATATCGTCATGGAGCTGATCGAGGGCATTTCACTCAAGCAGTACCTCGAGAAGAAGGGAAACCTCAATTGGCGCGAGACGCTGCATTTCTCTATGCAGATTGCGAAGGCACTGGATCACGCGCACAGCCGCGGCATCGTCCACCGCGACATCAAGCCGCACAATATCATGATCCTGAAGGACGGCAGCATCAAGGTCGCCGATTTCGGCATCGCCCGCGTCGGCTCTGCAAAGAACACGCTGACGCGCGAAGCGCTCGGCTCCGTGCATTATATCTCACCGGAGCAGGCGAAGGGCGCCCGCGTGGACAACCGCTCCGATCTGTATTCCCTCGGCGTCGTGATGTATGAAATGCTGACGGGGCGCACGCCCTATGACGGCGAGACCCCCGTCTCGGTCGCCATTCAGCACATCAACGGCGGCGCGCGCCGCCCGAGTGAGCTTGCCGCAGGCGTGCCGCTCGGTCTGGAGTACATTACCATGCGCGCGATGAGCGCAGACCCGGATAAACGCTACGCCTCCGCCGCGGAAATGCTCCACGATATGGAGGAATTCCGCAAGAATCCGTCATTGACGTTCATGTCCGCCGTGGACGGCGCAACGACGGTCGTACCTGCGATGACGGCAGCCGCCGCGCGCACGGGCGGCGGCATGACGCGCTCCGAAGCGGAGCGCTACGCGGCGGCAAGAGCCGCAAAGACAACGGAGCAGCGCCGTGCGGAGCGTGCTCGCAGAGAAGCAGAACGGGCGGAAAAGAAGAAAAAGACAACGATCATCGCGATACTTTCCGCCGCTGTGGTGATCGTTCTCGCTGCGATCCTTTTGGCAGTGCTGCTGCCGCGCGGCGGAAGCGCGCCGAGCGACACGCCGTCTGAAGAGAGAGCCGACGAGGTCGAAATGCCGAACTTTGTGGGCATGCAGCTGGAGAAGATCAATCCGGACGATTATCCGGATCTGAAGATCGACCTGACGAACGTCGAATACGATTACAGCGACGTTTACGAAGAGGGCTTTGTCATGGCGCAGTCGCCGGAAGCCAAAAAGATGGTCAAAGCAGGCCGCAAGGTCACGCTGACCGTCAGTCTGGGCAAGGAAAAATTCGAAATGCCGGATCTGCTCAATAAAGAGCAGGCAGATGCGGAATCCATGCTGGCAAAGATGAATCTCGGTCTGGACATCCGAAGAGAAGACGATATCAGCGAGGATGAAGATGACTGGGGCAAAGTCGTTCGCACAGAGCCGAAGGCGGGAGAGCCGCTGGAGAAAGGACAGAAGGTCGTTCTCTATATCGGTCTCGGCAAAGATATGATGCCAAATCTGGTGGGCCTTACGGAGGAGAATGCGAAGGACAGACTGAACGCGCTGGCAATCGGCGTGAAAACACAGGTGCGCTATCAAAATGACGACGTCGGAAAAGATAAGGTTTTCCGCACCGACCCCGAGGCGGGTCAGCCGCTCAAGCAGGGCGATACGGTTTTCCTGTATGTCAGCTTGGGCAGCGGCAAAGTGCCCGTTCCGGACGTGATCGGCAAGAGCGTAGACGCTGCAAAGAAGACGCTGGAGGATCTGAAGCTTATCGTTGAGGTCCGTGAGTTCTACGACGACGGAACGCCGCGTGGCTACGTCATCAGTCAGGATCCGATTGACAAGGAAGTAGAGGAAGGCTCGGTAGTAGTCATCGACGTATCCAAGGGCGCTGACCCGAGCAAGACAGAGCCGACCGCGCCGACGGCGACCGAGCCGATTGAACCGACCGAGCCGACGACCGCGCCGACGGAACCGACGGACAAACCGCCGGAGGAAGTGACGGAAGCGCCGTAGTCTATGAAGCAGAACGGAAAAATCGTAAAAGCGCTCAGCGGCTTTTACTATGTGCTGCTGCCGGACGGGCAGCGGATCGAATGCCGCGCAAGAGGCGTCTTCCGCAAGGAGCGGATCACGCCGCTGGTCGGAGATGAGGTGACGATTTCCGTTGAGCGCGGCAAGGGCATGGTGGAACAGATCCTGCCGCGCCGCAACAGCTTCGTGCGTCCGGCGGTGAGCAATCTGGATGCGCTGGTGATCCTGGCGTCGGAAGCGAATCCTGTGACGGATCCGTTCCTGATCGACCGTGTTACCGCCATCGCCGGCGACCGGAACGTCCCTGTTCTCCTGTGCGTCAACAAGGTAGACCTCAACGACGCCGATACGCTGATCGGCATTTACCGCCGCGCAGGCTTCCCCGTCTATCCGACCAGCGCGGAGACCGGCGACGGGATCGACGCGCTCTATGACGCGATCCGCGGCAAGACCGTGGCGTTCACCGGCAACTCCGGCGTGGGCAAGAGCAGCATCCTCAACCGCATGGAGCCGGATTTCTCCGTCAAGACCGCAGAGGTCTCGGAGAAGCTCGGAAGAGGCCGCCATACGACGCGCCATGTCGAGCTCTACTGTCTGCCGGACGGCACCTGCGTGATCGACACGCCGGGCTTTTCCTCTTTCGATACCGAACAGATGGAGCTGATCCTGAAAGAGAATCTGCAGTATGCGTTTCCGGATTTCGCGCCGTACCTCGGCGCCTGCCGCTATCACGACTGCGCCCACATCCGCGAACCGGACTGCGCGGTGCTTGCTGCGCTGAAGGACGGAAAGATCGAACCGACGCGCCACGCGAGCTACGTCCGCCTCTATGTGAGCGCAAAGGAGATCAAGCTCTGGGAGCTGAAATAAACAAGCATGAAAACCACCCCCTGCACATAGGGTTGCAGGGGGCGATTTATATGTGCAGAAAAAACGAATTGATCGGCTCTGCGCTGATGGCGTGCGGCGTGGGGCTTTTGCTGTCGCTTTTGTTTACCTCGGAGTTTGCCATGGCGCTGATCGGGATCGGCTTTTTGATCGGCGGGCTGTTCTGCACGCGAAGACACTGAAATTCTTGTGCTAAAGTTGTCCGAGCGCGCGTATATATTCCGTAGAACGAACAAGGAGTGAGGACAATGGAGCTTGTGTTTCAGGAGCAGAAGCTGGAATACCTGGGCAGAATTCTGTGCGATACGGTCTCACAGGAGCAGACCGCGGACGTGATCATCCCCGACAGCGTTCCCGACGCCGAGCGTGTGGTCGACGCCTTTGGGACGCTGCTGATCCGTGCGGAAGAATGCACCGGCGACAGCGCGGCGGTTTCC
>CAMUZA010000042.1 GCA_947165085.1 uncultured Clostridia bacterium
GCATGCCCCAAGGGGGCTAGTGCATACCACCGGCACGGCCGGTGGTTATGATTTTTGGAAATCCTGTCCGCGTTCTTGCAATCTCCGCGCGGTTTGATATAATAAAGACGAAGATCGGATACCGACAACGCAAAACCGAACACTGACCGCATGAGAAGGAGGAATCATCATGCTCCATTCGTTTACCAGAAATCACAACGATCTGTCCACGGAGGCCGGCTTCCAGTTTGAATTCTACTGCGACTGCTGCGGAAACGGCTTCAAAAGCACCTTCCGGCAATCCACCACCTACGGGCAAAAGCAGAAATCCGAGCGCTTCGGTCGGCTTGCTTCCACCTTCGGCAGCTTCCTGGGCGGCCGCGCGAGCGACCTCGGCTGGGCGATGGAACGCGGCAGCGACGCCGTGCGCGACCGCTTCTCCGAGCAGTCTCCCGCCTGGCGCAAGGAGCACGAGCAGGCGTTTGACGACGCGCAGGCGGAGGTGCAGCCGCAGTTTCGCAAGTGTCCCGCCTGCAACAAGTGGGTCTGCCCCGACTGCTGGAACGAGGAGGAGGGGCTGTGCACCGAGTGCGCGCCCAGAGAGGCGAGCTACGTTGCGCAGGCGCGCAGCCGCGCCATGCAGCGCAACATCGACGAGGCGGCGGAGACTGCCACCGTCTGGCAGGGCAAGATCGAGACCCGCACCACCGTCTGCCCGCAGTGCGGCAAGCCGGCGGGCAACGGCAAATTCTGCAACAACTGCGGCGCGCCACTGGGAACGAACCGCTGCCCGAACTGCGGCGCGCAGGTCGCGCTGGGTCTGAAGTTCTGCGGCGAATGCGGCTCTCCGATGCAGAAGAGCGGCGTCTGCCCGTCCTGCGGCTTCCAAAATGAGCCGGGACTCAAGTTCTGCGGCAACTGCGGAACGAAGCTATGACCTACCGCTGCAGCGTCAACGGCGCGGACACGTCGCTGGACGTGGAACGCGAGGGGCTGCGCTTCGGCGGGCGGTTTCTTGACTTCGTCGAGGTCGTGCGGCTGACCCCGATGAATCACCGCGTCTGGATCGACACACCGGAGGGGCGCATGGAGGTGTCCATGCTGGGCTTCTCCTACGACGGCTTCTGGGAGGAGCTTTCCGCGGCGTTCGCGGCGCGAAATCTTGCCGCGCTGTTCGTGGAGGACAGCCCCGTCATGCTGTCCGAGGGCGAGTATGAAATGCCGGGGGAGCGCGGGCGCGGGCGGATCGGGCTGTATGCCGACGCGATCTGCATTCTGCCGGATTCGGAGCGGGCGCTGCGGCTGCCCCTGTGCTTTGCCGACGCGCTGACCGCCGAAGGCTATTGGATGACCGTCCGCATGCGTTCCGGACTTGCCGTTTCGTTCGGCAAGATGGGCTACGAGTCGCAGCCGTTCTTTGAGCGCGCGCAGAAAAACATGGTGAAGACGAAGGCGGAACGGAGCAGGCTGACCGCCGGGCTGACGGCGGCGCCGCTCTTTACGCAGGCGGGTCTTTTCCGAACGACCCAGCCGGAGCTGTTCTGGAACGCCGCCTACGGCGACGGCTGCTGCGCCGTGGAGCTCTCCGCGGGCGAGGATTCCGCCACTTACCTGTACCGTTTTCAGGAGCCGAAGGCGGTCTTTGCCGCAAGGCTGGAGGAGGCGATGGAGGCGATGGGGCCGCACCGCGAGATCATCTTCCTGCCGGAGCAGAAATTGGAAGAAAAGTCCTTGTATCGAATGGCGGTGCGTCGCTGCCCGGCAGTGCGCTTCCTGCGGGAACGCTCCGCAGGCCGCCTCATTCACAACGCGACCCACGCGAGCCGTCTGGCGGACTTCCTGCTGGGCAAACCTGCCGAAAACAAATAAAGAAAAGACCTGAAAGCCCGACGCTTCGTATTCAGAAGCGTCGGGCTTTTACAGATTACGGCGCTGCGGTTTTGCCGCTTTCGGCAAAGAACCGTTCAAAAAAGTTTCCCGGCAGGCGAAAAATGGGGGTGTATTTTCAGAATGGAGTATGTTACAATAAAATAGATTATTAGGAGCAGTCTGCGCTTTTGGCGCAGAAAACATGCTGCTGCAAGGAGGGAACGGCATTGATCGAGATCGGAAAGATCGCAGTGGAGCATCACGAAGGACAAAGCAGACTGGTCGCCGCCGTCCGCGTCCCGCAGGACGCGATCCGCGTATGGCAGCAGCGCGCAGCGCGTCTCGACGCACACATGAAAGATCGGTATCGGTCGGAATATCTGGACGCGGAATCCCGCTTCCGGCTGTGGTTTGAAGTCGAGGAAGCATACGCCGACGCCCTCTGCCCCGAGCGAAGCGACGCTTTTCTGACGGCGATTCTGTACTTTGCCATGGTTTCCGGCGAAGATATCCGCTGCGCAGCGCCGGTCACGGACAAACTGCTCTATCAGATTCGCGAGTATGTGATCCCGTCGCTTTGCGACGAATCCAAAGGATACCGGCGGATCTCCGTCGAGGCAGAGCCTGCGCCGGAAGCGGAAAAGGTCGCCGCATTTGTCGGCACGGGCATTTCCTGCGGCGTGGATTCCTTCTCCACCGTTCTGCTCCATACGAAAGAGAAGCTCCCCGAAGCGTTCCGGCTGACCCATTTGACGCTGTTCAACACCGGTTCGCTGAACTTTTCCGGCTACGCCAAAGACAAGCCGCTGAAAAAATGGCGGGAGGAAACGAAAAAAGAATTCGAGGAACGGATCGCGTTAGGGAAAAAGGTCGCGCAGGAGCTGGGCCTGAAGTTCCTTGCGGTCGATACGAATATCCCGGACTTGTACCAGGGCTGCTTTTCTTTCTCACACACCTTCCGCAATCTGTCCGCCGTCCTGGCGACGCAGAAAACGTGGGGGAGCTATTATTACGCGTCGGCAGGGGAGGGAAACCTGAACCGCGTCGGTCTGACGCAAGACAGCAGCTTCTACGATCCTTTGAATCTGATGGCATTGTCTCTGCGATCCCTTTATTTCTACTCCGGTGGCGCGCCGTATACGCGGCTGCAGAAAATGGAGCTCATCGCAGACGAACCGGTCGTACAGAAGTATCTCAACGTTTGCTCCTTTCATACGACCAATTGCGGACGGTGCGAAAAATGCGTCCGGACGCTGTCTGCGCTGGATCTGCTCGGAAAACGGGAAGCGTTCCGGTCTGCTTTTCCCGATATGACGTACTACGAAAGCAACAAGTACAAAATCATGGCGAACATTGCCGAAGCGCGGGAAGACGACTTCTTCCGGTATGAAATGAAACAGTACATGGAGCGGCACGGGATCCGATTGAGCGCAAAATCAAAACGATATCACTGCCTGCTTCCGCTCAGAAAGGTGCGGCGCCTGATCCGCAAAGCAGGGAAAGAACATGGCTGACTCAAATAGCAGAACGAAAAACACGCTGCTGAATACCCTGGGCGGCTTTGCCGTAAAGATTGCCACGCTGCTGGCGGCGTTTATTACGCGAACGATCTTTATCAGAACGCTGGGCATCCAGTACGCCGGTGTTTCGGGCGTATTTACGGATATTCTGGTCGTTCTGTCCTTCGCGGAGATGGGCATCGGCGCGGCGATCGCTTACGCGCTGTATAAACCGATCGCGGAAAATGACGAAATTGCCATCGCCCGCCTGATGAACGCCTACCGGAAGATCTATACCGCGATCGCGGGGGTGATCCTCGGACTCGGTCTGTGCCTGATCCCGTTTTTGGGCTACATCATCAAGGACGTGCCGGATATCGTCGAGGATATTCGCCTGATCTATATCCTCTATGTGCTCAATACGGCGTCCTCATATCTTCTGATCTACAAGTCGGCGTTTCTGACCGCGGCGCAGAAGGATTATCTGGTGTCCAAGGTCAGGATCGTGATCTCGCTGACCAAAGCGGCCGCTGACTGCGTCTGCCTGCTGATTTTCCGCAACTTTGTCGTCTATCTTCTGATCGGCATTGCGTTTCAGCTTTTGCAGAACCTTATCGTCGCCCGCGTGGCGGAGCGGGAATATCCGATCCTGAAGAAGAAAAACAGGCAGACGTTGGAGAAAAAGGAAAAGACCAAGCTGATCGCGGACGTTCGCGCGCTCTTCCTGTATAAGATCTCCGGCACCGTTCTGAACGGAACGGACAGTCTGGTGATTTCCTCCTACGTCGGCACGTCGGCGGTCGGCGTTCTCGGCAACTACAATCTGATCACCAATCAGCTCTATACCCTCGTCATGCAGGTCTTCACCTCTACCTCCGCGAGCGTCGGCAATCTGGCGGCGACCAGCTCGCCGGAGCACCAGGAAACGGTATTCAACAAAATGCTGTTCCTGTGCTTCTGGATCTATTGCTTCTGCGCGACGGGTCTGTGGACGCTGCTTACGCCGTTTATGCTGCTCTGGCAGGGAGAAAAATACCTGTTCTCCGACACGATGGTCTGTCTGCTGATCATCGACTTCTGGATGAAGGGAATGCTGAGTCCGATCAGCCAGTTCCGCACGTCGAACGGACTGTTTGTCCAGGGCAAATACCGCCCGCTGATCATGGCGATCATCAATATCGCGGTTTCCATTCTGCTGGTAAACCTGATCGGCATTACCGGCGTTATCATCGGCACGATCATTTCCAGACTGACCACGCAGCTCTGGTACGATCCGTATCTGATCTATAAGCGGGTCTTCCGAAAGCCGGTGCTCGGGTATTATCTGAAGTATCTCCTTTACGGCGCGATCACGGCAGGCTGCTGCCTGCTGTCCGGTTTTCTTCTGAACTGCCTGCCGATCGGGAATCTCTATCTCAAGCTGCTGATCGGCTGCGGCTTCACCCTGGTGATCCCGAACGCCGTCATTATCCTGCTGTATTTCAGAACGACGGAGTTTAAGGAGATCGTAACGCTGGCCGTCAACGTGATCAAACGAAAAGTATAAAGAACGCCCGTCCGATCGACGGGCGTTTTACAAAAAATGGCACTTGTCATACCGGCAGGATTGTGATAAAATGGGGAAAATTTTGTCGAACACGCTCCGAAACGCGGCTGCCGCTGCCGACCGGAGCGAATCTACATAGACAGGACAGGTCATCATGCGAAAAATCCTTGCGCTGACATTGGCGGCGGTTTTGCTGCTCGCGCTGCTGCCGACGGGCGGCGTTTCGGCGACAGAGCCGGACGCTGCGTTTCCGGAAACAACGGAACAGACGGAGTCTGCCGACGCGCTTCGGGAGAAGACTGAGCCGACCGGCGCGTTCCAGGAGATGTTCGCCCGCGCGGAGGAGATCGTCAGTTACGAGTGGGTGCCGAGCACCCGCATCGACACCTGGAACGAGAATCCCTACAACGGAAAAATGTACTTTGAGGCGGGCGAGGTCGTCCGCGGCATGCCCTACACGCTCTTTGCCACCGAGCTCGGCTTTCGGAGCATGATCACGCTGCAGCAGTACCGGGAGGTCGCGGGCATGAACTACTCCGTGACCCGTTTCTGCAAGGCGGTGTGGGAGATGCGCACGGGACCGGCGTTCGGCTCGTGCTGCGCGACCTTCGTCTGCGAGATCCTCGGCGACAGCTTTATGAAGGACGGACTCCCGCGCTACAGCAGCGTCGGACCCCTGGCGCGCGACGGTCACATGACGAGCCGCCGGGTCAAGGCGGACGACATCCTGCCCGGCGACGTACTGTACGACAAGGACTGGTCGCACATCGTCTGGGTCGGAAGCGTCACGGAGAAGACGATTACGGTCTACGAGCAGACCCCGCCGATCTCGAAAGCGACGACGATCCCGCGCTCCGACGTGACGGAGGACGGCGATCTGATCCTCCGCGATCACGTCTACGCCTTTGCGTCCAGAAGCCACAGCTTCACGCACGTCGGGCCGCACGTGCCCGTGTACGACGCGCCGAAGGAGCCAACCTGCACGTCCGACGGCCTGACCGAAGGCTCCCACTGCGCGATCTGCGGCGAGAATATCAAGATGCAGATGGCGATCCCCGCCTACGGACATACGCGCGAATCCATTGTGGAGGAAAAGCCCTGCACGGACACCGAGGACGGCTGGACGGTCTGGCACTGCGCCGTCTGCGGCGAAGACGAGAAGGTCTGGATTCCGTCGCCGAATTGCGCGGAAAAGCGGTTTTCCGATACGCCGCTCGGCGCGTGGCACCACGAATACGTGGATTTCGTCTGCGGCAGAGGCTACATGAACGGCATGAGCGAAACGGCGTTCGCGCCGGAAGCTGCCATGTCCCGCGCGATGCTCGTCACGGTGCTGTGGCGGTACGCAGGCGAGCCTGCGGGCGGCAGCCCGGGGTTTGCGGACGTGCCGGACGGACAGTGGTACAGCGCCGCCGTCGCCTGGACGGCGGAAAACGGCATCGTTAACGGCGTGGGCGGCGGACGATTCGATCCGAACGGGGCGGTGACCCGCGCGCAGTTCGCGGCGATCCTGTACCGCTATGCAAAGCGCGTGGGTTTGCCCTCCGACGCCGCCGCGGAGCTGGACTATCCCGACCGCGCCGCCGTGCCGGACTGGGCGGTCGACGCAATGGGCTGGGCGGTCGCGGAAGGCTTGATCAGCGGCTCAAGTCACGCGGACGGCAGGGACTATCTCGAACCGCAGCATTCCGCGACCCGCGCACAGGTCGCCAAAATACTGACGCAGTTCGTGCGGAACGTCGCCGAGCGGGGGGACGAATAATCGCAAGGCGGTCATGGAAACATGACCGCCTTTTTTCGTCCGGAACGCATTGACAGCATCACAGATTGGGTGTAATATTATAATGATAAAATGTATATTCTTCCGACTGCTCATAGGAGGGAATAGCTATGAAACGAATACTCGGCGGGATCCTTGCGGCGGTGCTGCTGCTGTCGCTGCTGCCGGCGGGCGTTTTTGCGCAGAGCGCGTTCACGCTCGGCGCGGACAGCGCGGAGATATTGAACTGCGGCGGCAAAGTGCTGCATGCGGACGGCACTACATATTTTTCCGAGGATGGCTGCGTCAGCGTCGACGGCGTTCCGCTGTTCTATGCGGATGCGTCCAATCTGAACCGTGCGGACGGCGCGCTCTTCTTCACTCGAGCGGCGGACGGCGGTTTCGAGATCTGCAGATTTGACCTTGCTTCGCAGACGACGGAGGTTCTGCTTTCCCGCGCGGGTACGGTGCGGCAGATGTACGTCGTCAGCGGGGCGGCGTTCTATTATCTGAGCGACCATACGATCTACCGCGCAGAAAACGGGCAGGAGGAGGTTCTTCTGACCGACGAAGGTCTGTGGAGCTTCGTGCCGACGCCCTACGGCCTTGTCTACGCCGTCGGCACGCTGTTCGAGTATTCTATCCATGCAGGAAACACTCTCGTGACGGACTGCGCGCGAGAGTATCATGTGGACTTTGACGCCGACGAGCCGCGCCTGGTTTATACGACCGTAAACGGCGACTATGAGCTTCCGCTGCGCGCCGCCTTCGGCGGCGATACGACCCCGGACGCCTATACAGGTTATGGCGAGGTGGACGTTTCCGCCATGCTGGGCGGGGAATATAACGAAACGCCGGAGGAGATCGCCGCCGAGGAGCTGACCGCCCAAAACGCCGCGCGCCAGACCCGCGCCTTCAACGGCGCGCAGGGCGATCCCGGCGCGCTCCGTCCGACGCTCACGCAGGGGCAGCAGAACGCGCAGAAGCGCGCCTATCAGATGACGGACATCGAGTGGACGCCGAAGGCGAACGTCCTCGGCTGGGGCTCCGGTCTGACCTATAGCGCAGGCACGACCTACAAGGGTCTGCCCTACGGACAGCCGGTCTACGCAAGCTACGTTCCGTGGAGTACCGATCTGACGGGCTTCATCACGGCGGTCAACAACGCTTCCAGCAAGATGTACACGGACTATTCCTCCTACAACAAGCGCGCGCCCTACTATTCCACCGACTGCAGCGCGTTCGTCTCCTGGGCGCTGAACATGGGTTCGCGCCAGACCACCTCCACGATCGCGAGCAAGGGAACGCTCATCAGCTCCAGCTCCTACGCCAACATTCAGGTCGGCGACTATCTCAACAACGCAGGCTCCCACGTCGTCATCTGCACGGACGTTACCTATGATACCGGCGGCGCGATCAACGGCATCGAGATCTCCGAGGCGACCGTCGTTTCCGCGACGAAATACTGCTGCCAGCGCACCTGGTACGGCACGGGCTACGGCAATTCCCTGAGCTATTTCACCACAAAGTATTTTAACGGCGGCTACTCCCTCTACCGCGCGAATAACATTTCGAGCGTGCCGTATTCCCACGTCTGCGTCTCGCCGGTCTACGGCGACGTATGCAGCGTCTGCGGCTACGGCGTGTCCGGCGGCTCGAGCGGCTCGTCCAATACGACCAAGTTCGGCATCGACGTCAGCGCCCATCAGGGCACGATCGACTGGGATACCGTCGCCCCGCAGATCGACTTCGCAATCCTCCGCGTCGGCTACGGCAGCGACTATACCAATCAAGACGACAGCCAGTGGGCGAACAATGTCGCCGCCTGCGAACGGCTGGGCATTCCCTACGGCGTTTACCTCTACTCCTACGCGGATACGGCGGCAAAAGCCGCCAGCGAAGCGCAACACGTCATCCGCCTCCTGCAGGGGCACAATCCGACGCTGCCGGTCTTCTACGATCTGGAGGATTCGACGACCGCCTCCTGCGGCAACGCCAATATCTATCAGTTTGCGACAATCTTCTGCAATGCAATCGAGGCGGCGGGTTATATCCCCGGCGTTTACGCCAACCTCAACTGGTGGCGCAACTACCTCACAGACCCCGGTTATGATCAGTGGTACCGCTGGGTCGCGCAGTACAACACCGCCTGCACCTACACCGGTACCTACTGCATGTGGCAGAACAGCAGCAGCTATCAGATGAGCGGCATCACGGCGAACACCGTCGACACGAACTACTGGTACGGTCCGTTCCCGAACGGCGGCGGGTCGACCCAGCCTTCCGGCACCTATACGGTGACCTATAAAGTACCGACCGACTACGCGGAAGTCGGTACGGCGACCGTGACCGCGGGCGACTTGGTCACGCTCCCGTCGATCTCCACCCGTGTCTGCGGCTATACCTTCATGGGCTGGACGACCTCGGCGGTCTCCGCGACGACGGAATGCCCGGCCTTCTACTACGCGGGGCAATCCTTTACCCCAACGAAAAACACCACCCTCCGCGCCGTCTTCTGCTACTATAAGGACGGAAACACGATCAAGGGCGACATCTACTATCCCGCGTGCAGTTCGTCCCAGACGGGACTTGCCGCCGGGCTTTCGGAGGCAGGCGCGACCGATACGAGCTATACCTACCGCAGCCAGCACGTCGCGCCGGTGAACTTCGTGTATGACTATTCCGGCACCGCCGCGCAGAACACCGCGCTTCTGAATCTTTTGAAAGCGGGCATGCTCGTGAATCCCGAGGCAGTCTCCTCCTACACGGCATACTACAACACCACGCCCGGCGTCTGCAAGCGCGCGACTGCGACCACGACCGTCGCGGCGACCTGCACGACCTCCGGCACGAAGGTCACGAGCTGCGCCTGCTGCGGCTACAGCAAGACCTCAACGATCAACCCGCTCGGTCATAACTACGCAACGGTCATCACCCCGCCGACCTGTCAGACGAGCGGCTACACGACCTACACCTGCAAGCGCGAGGGCTGCGGCGACAGCTACGTCGGCGACGAGGTGCCGCCCGGCGATCACAGCCTCGCCTTCATGGACCTCGGCAACGGCACGCACAAGCAGTACTGCACCGTCTGCGAAACGGTGATCTCCACCGGCGTGCACACCTACGAGAACAATTACTGTACGCTCTGCGGCGCGTATAATTCCGCTGTGAATTATGCGGGGACCTATTATATCGCCGCCAAGCGCACGAACGACACAAACTGGCACTATCTGACCTCTACACTATCGTCGACCGCACCCTCCTCGTCGCGCTACGTCATCGCCGATTCCGGCGTGACGGAGCTGCCATCGGCAATTGCTTCGCCCGAAGCTGACAAGGCGTTCACCCTCACAAAAAATCAGGACGGTACGTATCTGATCAAGGCCGAGGGAATCTATAACGGACAGAATTATCTCGGCTGGACGAGCGGCAATACCGGCACGTTTGTCACGCAGGAAAATGCGATCCGCGCGACCGTGACGGGACAGCCGGACGGCTATGTGTACATCTCCTTTGTCGATACTGCCGAGGTCACGCACTATCTTGCCTTTAACGCCACGGCGAGCACGCTCTATGCCGCATGGTACACAAGTCAGATGAAAAATCTGTATCTTGTGCCCGTGACCGGCACGATCCCGCAGCATACGCACAGCTATGAAAGCGAGATCACGACCGCGCCGACCTGCACCGTGGCGGGCGTTCGGACCTACACCTGCGCCTGCGGCGACACCTATACCGAACCGATCGCCGCCCCCGGTCACGACTGGCAGGCGGGAACGCCCATTGCGGCGACCTGTACCTCCGAGGGCTATACGCCCTTGACCTGTACGCGCTGCGGCTCGACCGATCTGGAGAATATCACGTCCGCGCTCGGTCACAGCTACGCCTACCGGGATAACGGAAACGGCACACACACCTATTACTGTTCGCGCTGCGATACCGTCCTTGACGCGGCGGAGCCGTGCGTCTTTGAAAACGGCGTCTGCCTCGGCTGCGGGCACGTCAAAGCGACCGCCTCCAACGGCGATTTCGCGCTGGTCACGCAGGCGCCGGATGACTGGTCGGGCAAGTACCTGATCGTCAACGAGAGCCGCGCGATCGCGTTTGACGGCTCGCTCGCAGCGCCGAACGCCAAGACGAATTACCATTCCGTCACGATCTCGGACGGCGTGATCGCCGGCAGCGATACCGTTCGCGGCTATGCCGTCACGGTCGAAAAGATCGCGGGAACAAATTACTATACGATCCTGCTCGGCTCAGGCAAATACATGGGCAGCACCGGATCAAGCACGGGCATCAACGCAACCTCAACGCAGTATCAGAACGCGATCTCCCTTGACGCGGACGGCAACGCCGTGATCGCCAACACCTCCGGGACGAACACCTACAATTTCCGCTTCAATACCGGCTCGACCTCGGACCGCTTCGCGTTCTACGGCGCGACCACCGGTCTTCCGGTGCGGCTCTACCGCTGTGTGCAGATCGACTGCCAGCACAGCTATACGAGCGCGGTCACGACGAGCGCGACCTGCACGGTGGCGGGCGTGATGACCTACACCTGCGCGCTCTGCGGCGACAGTTATACCGAGACGATCCCGGCGACGGGTCACAGCCTGACCTATACCGACAACGGCAACGGCACGCATACGGTCTCCTGCGCGAACTGCGCCTACAGCGCGACGAGCAGCCATACCTACACGAACGGCGTCTGCGTCTGCGGCAGCATCGAGCCTGCAGCGCAGGAGTTCAGAATCCTCTCCGCCCAGCCGCGCATCAACGAGGACGTGAATCTGATCTATACCGTATCCATCCCCGACGGTTATTTGAATCCGTATATGGTCTTCACCTTCCTCGGAATGTCGGTCACCGTGCGGGACTATACCATAAACGAAAAGGGGAATTACTGCTTCGAGCTGACGAGGATCCTGCCGCAGTACATGGGCGAGAACATTCGTGCCGTCCTGCACGCGACGAACGGCGGCGCAGACGTGACCGACGAGGTCGCGGCGTACAGCATCCGGCAGTACTGCGCCAATCAGCTTGTAAACTATCCGGACGATACGAAGCTGAAGACCCTGCTTTCAGACCTTCTGACCTATGGCGCGGCGGCGCAGCAGTACGTCGGCTACAAGACGAACGAGCTTGTCACGAGCGGTCTGAGCCTCACGCCGAGCGCGTTTTCGACTCTCTCCGGCAAGACGATCGCCTTCTCCGGCGCGGCGGACGCGGACGCGGAATGGAAGTCGGCGACCCTGGTGCTGCAGAATACGATCGCAATGCGCTTCTACTTCACTGCGGCGTCCGTGGACGGTCTGACGGTGCGCTGCGCGATCAACGGACGCACGCAGTCCTTCACGAACTTCGGCTATAACGAAAACAGCGGTCTGTATTATGCGGACGTGAGCGGCATTGAGGCAACGGAATTTGACGATACCGTGACGGCGGCGTTTTATCGGAACGGCGCGCAGACAGGCACAACCGTCTCCTACAGCGTCAACGCCTATATCTGCAGCGCGCAGAACAGCGAAAACGAAAAGCTGCGCATGCTGGTCAGAGCATTGTATAACTACGGCGCGTCAGCGCGCGCCTATGCGAACGAAGGAGTGTAAACCATGGAAGAACTCAAGAAGGGCAGATGTCCGAATTGCGGCAAGCCGCTGGAGATCCCCGCGGAATTGGAGGAATTCTCCTGCCTGTACTGCGGCGCGCGGTCGAAGACCGCCGATCTGCGCGTGAAGAAGGAAGTCGTCGAGGGCGAATTCGAGGCGCGTCGGCAGGAGCTGCGCGAGCGGCTGCCGAGAGCGGTCACGGGCTATCCGGATTACTACAAAAAGATCACGAAAAAGGACTTCTTTACCGCGTTTGAGCGTTACGAGAACGAGAACCGTTCG
The DNA here is from genome assembly GCA_947165085.1 of uncultured Clostridia bacterium. GTDB lineage: Bacteria > Bacillota > Clostridia > Oscillospirales > Oscillospiraceae > JAZOXB01. Next base: position 12,544 of record CAMUZA010000042.1, read on the forward strand.
ACCGTGGACAGCATCGACCCCTGCGTGGACGCTTATCCGGACGGAGAGAAAGCGGCGGTGGAGATCCTCTGCAAGGATCTGCTGGATGCAGTGGAGGAGCACATGATGGCAGACCGCCGCTGGGCGAAGCCCGCCCGCCGCGACAGCGTCATGTTCGAGACCCGCGTCGTGCTGGCGATCTTCTTCACGCCGCTGATCCGCAAGCGCGGCCTTCGCTGCGCCGAGGCGTTCCGCGCGGAGCTCAACCGTCAGTGGCTGGAGCGCTATCCGAAGCAGAAGTGGACGCCGGGCGACTATGACGTGATGGCGGGCGGCTTCAAGCGATTCAAGTGGTGCTTTATCACCACTGCGACCTGCTCCCATGAGGGAAAACCCGACGACTGCGCCGAGCTGACCGCGTTCCGCGCCTTCCGCGACGGCTGGCTGACGGAGCACGGCGGGGAAGACCTGATCGCGGAGTATTATGACAAGGCGCCAGGCATCGTTGCCTGCATCGAGTGGTGCGACCGCCCCGAGGAGCGCTACGCCGAGATCCGCGCGCGCTGGCTCGAGCCGTGCTACCGCGCGTTGCGGGAAGACCGCATGGAAGAATGCCGCGACCGCTACGTCGACATGGTCCGCACGCTGGAAAAACGGTATTTGCAGTAAAGTTTAAGGAGCTGTTGCATCTTGCAGCAGCTCCTTAAAGCATTTTTGCCGTCAGGCTCGCCATCAAAAAACCGGTCAGATCGGCAATCAGCGCGGCGGGAACGGCGTAGCGCGTCTTCCGGATTCCTGCTGCGCCGAAGTAGACGGAGATCGTGTAGAAGGTCGTCTCCGTGCTGCCGAGCATGATCGCCGCCGTCCTGCCGACCAGACTGTCCGCGCCGTAGAAGCCCATCAGCTCCGCTCCGACGGCGAGTGCCGCGCTGCCGGAAAACGGGCGCAGCAGCATGAGCGGCAGCGTTTCGGCAGGAATGCCGAGGAAGCCGGAGACCGGCGAAAGCCAGTTCGTCAGAAGAGAAATCGCGCCGGAGGCGCGGAGCATCTGCAGCGCGGTCAGAAGCATGACGAGCGCGGGCGCGATGGAAACAAGCAGCTTCAGTCCCTCCAATCCGCCGTCCGTCAGGGCGGCGTAGACGTCCTGCTTTTTCGCCAGCGCGATCGCCGCGATCGCGATCATCAGCGCGGGGATCAGCAGATCAGCCACGCCGCAGCCTCCCGAAAACATACGCCGCGAGCAGACCCGCGCTGACGGAGCAGACCGAGGTGAGCCAGACGGCGGGCAGAATGTCAAACGGCGCCTCCGCACCTGCCGCTGCGCGGACGGCGGCGACCGTGGTGGGAAGAAGCTGGATGGAAGCGGTGTTCATCACGATGAGCCTGCACATCTCGTCCGTCGCCTCCGTGCCGCCGGAGAGCGTCCGCATCCGTTTCACGGCGGCGACGCCCATCGGTGTGGCGGCGTTGCCGAGTCCCAGAAGATTCGCGCTGACGTTGGCGGTGAGACAGCCGAGGGCAATTTCATCCTTGCTCGTCCGCGGAAACAGGCGGCGAAACACCGGGCGCATGAGCTTCCCGAGCTTTTCCGTCAGACCGGCGCGCTCCATCACCTTTGACAGCCCGCTCCACAGGCAAAGCGCGCCCGCCAGCGAAATGCAGAGCTTGACAGCGGAGTATGCACCATCGAGCGCCGCAGGCGTCAATCCGCCCGTATTTCCGCTCCAAAATGCAGCGCAGACCGACAGAAAAATCATTCCGAGCCAGATCGCTCCCATTACCATGTCCATCCCTCCGCGACCATCCTATGCGAATGCGCAGAGAGTTATGCAAAATCACTTGACATGTCACGGAAAATCTGATAATATGACAATAAATAAAAAAAGAAAGGCGTTGGGACATGAAAACGACCGGAATTGTCAGAAGAGTGGATGAGCTTGGGCGTGTGGTGTTACCGATTGAACTGCGCCGAACTCTTGAAATTGAAGAACGTGATCAATTGGAGATCATGCTGGAGGACGACCGCATCGTTCTGCGGAAGTATCAGCCGACCTGCATCTTCTGCGGCGCGGAGGCCGATCTTCTGGAATACCGCGGCAAGCGTATTTGCGGCAAGTGCCTGAAGGAGATCAACGAGCAGGAAGACTGATCCGCAGATAGTAAAACGGAGCATTGTTTCAAACAATGCTCCGTTTTGCTGTGATATTAGGGCTTTCGCCGAAAAGGCAAACCAAGTAATTCGTCGGAAGACACCTTGTAATAACGACAGAGCGTGATGAAGTGCCGCATCGGCAATTCATTCGCGCCGCGCTCATATCGTGCGTACATCGTCTGGGAGGTTCCCAATAGTTCTGCGACCTGCTGTTGCGTCAAATCTGCGTCCTCCCGCAGATCACGCAGCTTTTTCATGTACTCCTCCATACCGCTGCATCCACATCCTTTGTGTGGGTATCATATCACAGTAAATATATTTACTATTGACTTTAGTAAATAATTTTATTATAGTATATGTATATAAGGCTAAATGTTGCAGTGAGGTAATTCAAATGTTGATTGGTTTCTTTTATAAGCATTATCCGAATAGCCGTCTTGCCACTTGTGTGAGTGTTATTGCGGGCAGTTTCCTTTGCATTGCTGGAGCATTCATTACTATGATAATATTTTCCGGTTCCGATATGGATACGGGAGAGAGAACTGCGTTCCTCATAATGGCTCCAGTTTTCGCCGGACTGTGTGCTGCGTTCCATCTTCTTGCAAAATGGATAGATGCAAGAAAGATGGCAAAAATGGATTCAAATACTAATAAAGATATGAAGGAGGCAAACAGCATGAATGAAACGACACAATCAGAACAACCGAAGAAAAAGAAATTCCGATTCTGGTGGATAATTGTTGGAATAATCGCGTTGCTTCTTGTTGTTAGGACGTACAATCAGGACGACCGCAGCCTGCCCGTAAAGCTGCGCGGCAGCGTCGGAGACACAAAAACTTTTGATTGTTACTATATCGAAACTACCTATTCATTTACTTGCGATTCATCAATCCCGTTGTTTACTAATGAATACTTGTGTAAGGTATATATCAGCAAAGAAAGAAACGATACCGACTGCGTCTATTTACACATTTCTGTGGAAAAATATAATGAGTATTTCGGCCCGAACGCCACTTCGTCAGCCGGGGCATCCGGAACCTTTATTAAGACCGAACGAGATGGAGATGAGTATTTGGCGCGCGAGTATGATACGCCGATCAAAATCACCGCAGAAATAATTGATTTAAAAGATAAGGCTTTTAACGGCAAATATTCAGTGGCAGATGATATCGAAAGCAAAACCGGCAAAACAAAGATGATGGATTTCATATCCATATCAAATTGACGGAAACAAAACGGAGCATTGTTACGAACAATGCTCCGTTTTGCTGTGTCTTGCTGCAAAGCAGCATATACCCCGCGTCGTCATTGCGAGACTTGCGGAGCAAGGCATGGCAATCTGTCCGTCGCAGGTATAGCACGTTGACTGAAAAACGGGAGATGCTCTTGCCCGCGAAAAACAAGCTCGGCTGGCAGTCCTTCTTATGAAAAAGCCTCCGAAGACTGACAGGCACAGATTGCCACGCAGCTTCGCTGCTCGCAATGACGCCGTTTTACGGACTTCCGCGCGAATTTGCGTAATGACACGGTCGGGGGCAATTCCTCATTCGCTTTCTACCTTCTGTTCGTCACAAAAAACGGAGCGCTGTGTTCCAGCGCTCCGTTTTGCTGTATTTTTTTATGCCTTGCCGGCGCAGCCGAGGACGTCGATCAGCTTGTGCTTGACCATTTCCTTGATGTTGTTGCGGGCGGGCTTGAGGTACTGGCGCGGGTCGAAGTGATCCGGATGCTCGACGAAGTAGGCGCGGATGGTGCCGGTCATGGCAAG
>CAMUZA010000043.1 GCA_947165085.1 uncultured Clostridia bacterium
CCGTTTCCGGTCAGCTCAACGGCGAGACCTACGCCATGGCGTTCCGCAACATCTATACCTTTGGGCCGACCTTCCGCGCCGAAAACTCCAACACCACCCGCCACGCAGCGGAATTCTGGATGATCGAGCCGGAGATCGCCTTTGCAGACCTCTCCGACGATATGCGCCTTGCCGAGGATATGATCAAATATATCATCGCCTATGTGCTCGAGAACGCGCCGGAGGAGATGAACTTCTTCAACCAGTTCGTCGACAAGGGTCTGCTTGACCGGCTGAACCACGTCATGAACTCCGATTTCGGTCACGTGACCTACACGGAGGCGATCGAGCTGCTCGCGCCCCACAACGACCAGTTTGAGTACCCCGTCCACTGGGGCAGCGACCTGCAGACCGAGCACGAGCGCTATCTCACTGAGGTCGTGTTCAAGCGTCCCGTTTTCGTCACCGACTATCCGAAGGAAATCAAGGCGTTCTATATGAAGCTCAACCCGGACGGCAAGACCGTCGCCGCGATGGACTGCTTAGTTCCCGGCATCGGCGAGATCATCGGCGGCAGTCAGCGTGAGGACGACTACGACACCCTGCTGGGCCGCATGAACGAGCTCGGCTTGAAGCCCGAGGACTACGCTTTCTACCTTGACCTGCGCAAGTACGGCTCCGCCCGCCACGCAGGCTTCGGTCTCGGCTTCGAGCGCTGCGTGATGTATCTGACCGGCATGGGCAACATCCGCGACGTCATCCCCTTCCCGCGCACGGTCAACAACTGCGATCTGTAATCTGACCAAACAAATGACGGTGTTTCCGATTTGGAAAACACCGTCATTTTTTGTTACCCTTTTGCAGGAAAATCTGCGTGGAAAAATGCTGAAAATTGGGGCTAATTCTTCCGTACAGTTGACCGTAAGAATAAGGTTTTTGCGTGCTTCAAAAAAGTTATCAACATTATGCACAGGTTTTTGCACAGGGCTTGAATGCCTGCGCTTTGGGCATTTGTACCATATTTGGCTGCTATTTTGGAAGTGCCGCAAACGAATTTCTTTCGAACGCGAAAGTTAAAATTCGGTTTACATAAGAACAATCCTGTCTTATGATCATATTGAACTTTTCCGACGAAAGAATGCAGGATACGACGCCGTACCCTGCATTTCGTGTCTTATTACATTTTTTCGCCTTCCATCGACTTTGTGGCGAAGGCGTTGAGCGACTGATCCGCGGTATTTCCGGCAAGAAACTCGTAATAGCCCTGCGCGCCGATCATCGCCGCGTTGTCGCCGCAGAGAGACAGCGGCGGCATGCAGAGCCGCACGTTCTTTTTCTCGCACAGCTTCGTCAGGTCGGCGCGGATCCGGCTGTTCGCCGCGACGCCGCCGGCGACCGCGAGGGTCGTTCTGCCGGTCAGATCAAGCGCGGCTTCGGCGCGCGGGATCAGCATCTCGCTGACCGCAGCGGAAAAGCTCGCGCACAGGTCGGGAATGTCGATTTTTTCCCCTTTTTGCCGGGAATTATGGATCAGATTGACCGCCGCAGTCTTGAGCCCAGAGAAGGACAGATCGAGCGGATTGCCGGACAGCTTTGGATGCGGCATCGGATAGCGCGAATCATCGCCGCCCTGTGCCGCTTTGTCCAGCGCAGCCCCGCCGGGATAAGGCATTGCAAGCATTCGCGCCACTTTGTCAAAGCATTCACCCGCCGCGTCGTCGCGCGTTCCGCCGAGGTTTTCCATGACCGTATAGTCCTTCACGTCCACGAGCATCGTATGTCCGCCGGACACGACGAGGCACAGAAACGGGGGCTTCAGATCGGGATAGGCGATGTAGTTCGCCGCGATGTGCCCGCGGATGTGATGCACGGGAATCAGCGGCACGCCGAGCGCAAGCGCGGCTGCCTTGGCAAAGTTCACGCCGACCAGCAGCGCGCCGATCAGACCGGGCGCGTAGGTCACGGCGACCGCGTCGATCTCCGATCGCGTGACGCCCGCTTTTTTGATCGCTTCTTCCGCTAAGGCGTAGATCGCTTCAATGTGCTTCCGCGACGCGATCTCCGGCACCACGCCGCCGTAAATGCGGTGCAGCGGCACCTGCGAGGCGATGCAGTCCGTCAGGACTTCCCTGCCGTCTCGCACCAGCGCGACCGCGGTCTCGTCGCAGGAGGATTCTACCGAAAGTATCAGCATTTTACAGCTCCTTTCGGAGGATCAAAGCGTCCTCCGTTGGGTTTACATAATATTTTGGACGTCTGCCGACCTGCACGAAGCCGTGCGCCTCATACAGAGCGATCGCGGCGCTGTTGGAGGGTCTGACCTCCAGAAACAAGGTTTCGATCCCCTTCCCGTGCAGAAGTTCAAACATGGCGCAAAGCAGTTTTGCACCGATCCCCTGTCTGCGGCAGTCGGGCGATACTGCCAGATTCATCACGTCCGCTTCCGGAGGGACGGACTGCGCGCCGATATAACCGGCGACAACGCCGTCTGTCTCCGCCACAAGCCATGCGCTGAGCGGATTGTATAGCTCGAACTCGATTGATTTTTCGCTCCACGGATCGGAGAAGCAGCGCTTTTCCAGCGCGGCGACCTGCGCGACGTGGTCTTCTCTCATCGGAACGATCATTTCGCGTCGTACCAGCTTTCTCCCATTTTCGCCTCCGCGATCAGCGGCACGGAGAGCTTCACCGCCTGTTCCATCGCCTCGGTGACGATGTCCATGACGCGCTGCGCCTCAAAGGCGGGGCACTCCACAATCAGCTCGTCATGCACCTGCAGGATCAGTCTCGCCTGCAGCGCCTCCTGCTCCAAAGCGTCGAAAACGCGCACCATGGCAAGCTTAATGATGTCCGCCGCTGTTCCCTGCACCGGCGTATTGAGCGCGATGCGCTCCGCGCCGCTGCGAATATTGAAATTGCTGTTTTTGATCTCCGGAATCTGTCTGCGGCGGTGGAAGAGAGTCTCCACATACCCCTGCGCGCGGGCGGTTTCCACGATGTTTTTCATATAGGCGCGGACGCCCGCGTATTTTGTCAGATAGTTGTCGATATACTGCTTCGCTTCGGCGCGGCTTACGCCGATGTCCTGTGCGAGCGAGAACTCCGAAATGCCGTAGACAATGCCGAAATTGACCGCCTTTGCGTGGCGGCGCATGAGCGGCGTGACCTCGGATAACGGCACGTTAAAGACCTGTGAGGCGGTGACGCTGTGGAAGTCCTCGCCGCTGCGGAAAGCCGCCTGCATCTGCTTATCGTCCGCGATGTGCGCCAGCACGCGCAGCTCGATCTGCGAATAGTCCGCGTCGACAAAGACCCAGCCCTTGCGCGGCACGAACATCTTCCGTATCTCGCTGCCCAGCTCTGTGCGCACCGGGATATTCTGCAGGTTCGGCTCGGTCGAGGACAGTCTGCCCGTCGCCGTCACGGTATTCTGGAACGTCGTGTGGATCCTGCCGTCGTCAGCAATCTCCTTCTGCAATCCGTCGGCGTAGGTCGACTTCAGCTTCGTCAGCATACGGTAATCCATGACCGCCCGCACGACCGGATGCTTGTCCTTCAATTCTTCCAGCACGTCTGCGTTGGTCGAATAGCCGCTCTTGGTTTTTTTGACGACCGGAAGCTGCAGCTTGTCAAACAGCAGCTCTCCGAGCTGACGGGTGGAATTGATATTGAATTCCCCCTCCGCATAGCCGTAAATCAGCGTTTCGCAGGCGTCGATCCGTTCGGCGAGCATCGTCCCGAAAGAGGACAGCGCTTCTCGGTCGACCAGAACGCCGTCACGCTCCATATTCGCCAGGACCCTGCATAGCGGCAGCTCCACGTCAAAATACAGATTTTCACAGTCGTGAGCGCGTAATTCCTTTATAAGGATCGGGTAGAGCGCGGCGACTGCCGACGCCTCGCTCAAAAGCGCGGCATTCGCGTCCTCCGTATCGGAGAGCATGGCGTGGGTGTACTGCGCGAAAACGCCGCGTAGATCGTAGCTTCCGCGCGTCGCGTCGAGCAGATACGCGGCGACCTCGGTATCGAAAGTAATTCCCTTTGCGTTGATCTCATGCTCCAGCAGACTGTGGAGCAGTTTTTTTGCGCCGTGAACGGCCAAACGCAGTTTCCCCGAGAAGATACGCTCCAAAACCGTTTGAAACGTCTCGCCGAGGATATTGCGGTCAAACAGCGCGGCAGTATCGCCGCCGTCCGCCGCAATAAGGGAAAAATCATCGTTGACAGCAAGCGCGACAAGCTCGCATTTTTCGAGCGCGGCAAGACATTTTTCTGCCGTCTCCCGCGTATCCGGCGTTTCCGCCGTGACCTCACTGACGAACTCCTCTTTTTCTTCCTCCGGCTGTTCAAACGCCGCGCTGCGCAGCCCAAAGCGGTCGATCAGCTTCTGGAATTCCAAACGGAGGAACAGGTCGTAGAGCTCCCTGCGCTTCGGTTCGCGCACGGGATTGTTCTCCGGCGCAAAGTCGATCGGCGCGTTTTTGCGTATCGGTCGTAGGACAGATACGCCGATTCTTTGCCGTTTTGCAGCTTTTCAAACAGCTTGCCCTTCATGTTTTCGGGCGTTAAATTCTCATACACGCCGTCCAGCGTGCCGTATTTTTTGAGCAGGTCGCTCGCCGTCTTTGGCCCGACGCCCGCAACGCCCGGAATGTTGTCCGAGCTGTCTCCCATGAGCGCCTTGAGGTCGATCAGCCGCAGCGGTTCCAAGCCGTATTCCGCGCGGAAAACCTCGGGCGTATAATTCGTCGTCTCGGTCTTGCCGCCCTGCGTGCGCACTAATTTGACGGTCACGCTGTCGCTGACAAGCTGCAGGCTGTCGCGGTCGCCCGTCAGGATCACGCAGTTCCAGCCCTGCTCCGCGCATTTTTCCGCGACCGTGCCGATCACGTCGTCCGCTTCCCAGCCCTGACACTCGTAGATCGGGATATTCATGGCGGCAAGAACGTCCTTCATGACCGGCATCTGCATGGCAAGCTCCTCCGGCATCCCGTGGCGGGTCGCCTTATAGCCCTCGTACTGCAAATGGCGGAAGGTCGGTCCGTGCAGATCGAAGGCGACACAGAGCCCGTCCGGTTTTTCCTCCGCCGTCACCCGCTGCAGAATATTCAGGAAGCCGAAGATCGCATTGGTATAGAGTCCGTCCCGCGTCGTCAGCGGGCGAACGCCGTAAAAGGCGCGGTTGATGACGCTGTTGCCATCCAAAATCATCAGCTTCATAGTTTTTCCTCCGTTCAGATTCTCTTCCACTTCGCGCCCTGCGGCGTGTCGATGATCTCAATGCCCTGCGCCTTCAATTCGTCGCGGATGCGGTCGGCCTCCGCCCAGTTCTTCGCCTTCTTCGCCTCGGCGCGGGCGGCTACCAGCGCGTCGATCGCGGGATCAGAGCCGTATTCCTCCTGCGGCTGCTGCGCGCGGAGCTTCTCGGCAGCTTCGATCAGATTCAATCCCAAAACGGTATCGAAATCACGGATCGCAGCCAGCTTGGTCGCGTCGCTGGTCTTTGCTTTCAGAACGTCATAGAGCGCGGTAACGGCAAGCGAGGTGTTGAGGTCGCCGTTGAGCGCGGTCTCAAACCGCTGCTTCAGCGCGGCGAACGCTTCCCGATCGGCTTCGCCCTTGTCCTCCAACGCTGCGATCTTCGCGATCAGCTTCTCATAGGTCACCGCCGCGTTGTCGAGGTTTTCCCACGTGAACACAAGGTTGCGGCGGTAGTGGCTCTGCAGGCAGAACAGGCGGTAGACCAGCGGATCATAGCCTTTTTCCTCAAGCAGAGAGACGGTCAGGAATTCGCCCTTGGATTTGGACATCTTGCCGTCGGAGGTGTTCAGATGGTGGACGTGGAACCAGTAGTTGCACCACTTGTGACCGAGATAGGCTTCGGATTGGGCGATCTCGTTGGTGTGATGCGGGAATGCGTTGTCGATGCCGCCGCAGTGAATATCCATATCCTCCCCAAAATGCTTGATGCTGATGCCCGAGCATTCGATATGCCAGCCCGGATAGCCGATGCCCCACGGGGAATCCCACTTGAGCGCCTGATCTTCAAACTTGGACTTGGTAAACCAGAGGACAAAGTCGTTCTTGTTGCGCTTGTTCTCGTCTTCCTCCACGCCCTCACGCACGCCGACCTCGAGGTCTTCCTCGTTGTGATCGTTGAATACGTAGTACTTTTCGAGCTTGGAGGTATCAAAGTAGACGTTGCCGCCGGAAAAATAGGCGTAGCCCTTGTCCTGCAGTGCCTGCACCATCTGGATATACTCCGGGATGCAGTTCGTCGCGGGTTCGACGACGTCCGGCGTCTTGATATTGAGCTTGCGGCAGTCTTCGAAGAAGGCGTCCGTATAGAACTTCGCGATCTCCATAACCGTCTTATGCTCGCGTTTCGCGCCCTTGAGCATCTTATCCTCGCCGGTATCGGCATCTGACGCAAGATGCCCGACGTCGGTGATATTCATGACGCGCTTGACGTTGTAGCCGAGATAGCGAAGGCTCTTTTCCAACACATCTTCCATGATATAGCTGCGCAGATTTCCGATGTGCGCGAAGTGGTAGACGGTCGGACCGCAGGTGTACATTTTCACGATATCCTCATGATTGGGAACAAAGAGTTCTTTTTTGTGGCTCAAAGAATTGTAGAGATACATTTACTTTTCCTCCAGTTGTTTTTCCAGCGCAGCGATGCGCTCCTTCAGTGCGTTGATCTCAATCGCAATCGGGTCCGGCGTATGGATGTGGTCGAGCTTTTCTCCCTCATAACGGACAATATGACCGGGAATGCCGACGACGGTACAGTTCGGCGGGACCTCGCGCAGCACGACGGAATTCGCCGCGATCTTGCTGTTGTCTCCCACCTTGAACGGTCCTAAGACCTTTGCGCCGGAGCCGACCATGACGTTGTTGCCAAGCGTCGGATGGCGTTTTCCGTGGCTGATGCCGGTGCCGCCGAGGGTCGCGCCCTGATAGATCAGGCAGTCGTCGCCGATCTCGACGGTCTCGCCGATGACAATGCCGTTGCCGTGGTCTATGACAAGCCGCCGCCCGATCTTCGCCGCCGGGTGAATCTCCACGCCGGTGCGCCGTCTGGCGATCTGCGAGATCCAGCGTCCCAGGAATTTCATCTTATGGCAGTACAGCCAGTGCGCGATCCGGTAATATATCTGCGCGTGCAGACCGCTGTAGAGCCAGAATATCTCAAATTTGCTGCGCGCAGCAGGGTCGTTGCGTTGATAGGCTTCCAGTGTTTCCTTTAAGCGCATATTCATCCCTCCATAGAAAAACCGCCTCCGGATCGCTCCAGAGGCGGGTATACCGCGGTTCCACTCTGATTTCTCACTCATGGTCTTGACGCGACCAACGGGGTCTCCCCTCGCTCACGAACGCACTTCGCCTGCTTCGCACCGTGCCCGCTTCCAGCCGATGGCGGTCACTCTCTGATATGTTTCACAGGGTACTCTTTTCGGTCAACGCGATATTCATCTTCATTATATTACCATTTGACGCATTTCGTGTCAAGTGATTTCATTCCCGAATACGTCGCGGTTCTTCACGAAATACTCGACGCCGGAGTAGAGCGTCACCGCAACGATGATCCCGACGATGACCCAGTTGAACACGGTCATAAAGCTCGGGCAGATATAAGTATTGAGCAGATCGGCGAAGAACTCGCCGTTAAAGAACAGCATCAGGCACAGACCTGCCATCGTCAGGGCGGTCTTCATCTTGCCCGACCACGCCGCCGCGATCACTCTGCCCTTGCCGACCGCGATCAGCCGCAAGCCAGTCACGGCAAATTCACGCGTCAGGACGATCATCAGCGCCCATGCGGGGAAAATGCCCCACTCGCAGAACACCGCCATCGCCGCGATCACAAGCACCTTATCCGCGAGCGGATCGAGGAATTTGCCGAAGTCGCTCTCCTGATGATACTTTCTTGCGATCTTCCCGTCGATCAGATCGGTCAGACTGGCGATCACGAAGACGCCCAGCGCGGCGTAGAGCATGAACGGATAGGGCTTTGCGAGGTACATGCATACTAAGAATACCGGCAGCAGAAGCACCCGGATAAACGTGATTTTCGTTGCTGTGGTCATAACGCCGCCTCCTCAACTATGCCCGTCAGATCGCCGTCAAAGACGTTCGTGATTCGAACCGGAACAAAACTGCCGGTTTTCACCGTGTGTTCAGCAGAAAACAGGACTCTGCCGTCGATTTCCGGCGAATCCGCATAAGTTCTGCCGAAATACTGCCCATTCTCGGGATCGTATCCCTCGCAAAGCACTTCCATGACCGTGCCGACGCGCGCGGTATTGCATTCATCCATGATACGCGACTGCAGCTCTTCTACGAGCTGCGCGCGATGTACGGCGATCTCCTCGTCGGGATAGTCCATTTTCGCCGCAGGCGTTCCCTCCTCGGGAGAGAAAGCAAACGCGCCGACGCGCTCCAGCTTATGCTCGCGCAGCCATTGACACAGCTCCTCGAACTCCGCCTCGCCCTCGCCAGGCAGTCCGGTGATCAGACTGGTCCGGATCACAACCCCGGGGATCCTCGCGCGGAGCTTGGCAAACAGCTCGTCCAATTCCGCGCGCGTGCCGCGCCGGTTCATCTTTTTCAAAATCTTATCATTGACATGCTGAATGGGAATATCAAGGTACTTGACGATCTTCGGCTCGGAGGCGATCACGTCGATCAGCTCGTCCGTCATTTCGTCCGGATAGAGATAATGTACGCGGATCCAGTGGAGCTTCTCGATCCTGCAAAGCTCCCTCAAAAGCTCCGGCAGCTTCCGCTCTCCGTAGAGGTCAATGCCGTAGCGGCTGGTGTCCTGCGCGACGACGAGCAGCTCCCTGACGCCGTCCTCCGCCAGCATTCTGGCCTCATACAGGCAGTCGTCCATCGTGCGGCTGCGATACTTGCCGCGCAGCGACGGAATCACGCAGTAGGAGCAGCGGTTGTCGCAGCCCTCCGCGATCTTCAAAAAAGCGTAATACTCCGGCGTGGTGAGGATTCTGCCGACCTCGTCCACGGGCGCGTCGATGTCGTCGAAGCGGGAGACCGTCTTGCCTTCCAGCAGTTGTCTGATCGCCGGAACGATATAGCCGTAGCTGCCCGTACCGAGAATGCCGTCGACCTCCGGCAGCTCCTGCAGAATCTCCTGCTGATAGCGCTGCGAAAGGCAGCCGGTCACGAGGATCTTCCCGATTACGCCCTCCGCCTTGAGCGCCGCCATCGCAAGGATATTGTCGATCGCTTCGCTCTTCGCCGAATCGATAAAGCCGCAGGTATTGATTATGACCACGTCCGCGCCCTCGACCGAGGGAAGGATCTCGAATCCTGCTTCGCGCAGAAGATACATCATCTGCTCCGCGTTGACCTGGTTTTTTGCACATCCGAGGGAGATGACCCCGATGCGATTGCCCATTGCTATGTCCTTCTTTCATTCATCGTCGGAAAACGCTTCATCCGGCGCGTAGCGTTCCAGCGCGCTTCGTATGTCGCTCCAGCTATGTCCGCGGCGCAAGAGCGCGTCCGCGGCGCGCTTGCACTCCGCTCTGTCCGGCTTTCTGCCTTGAAAACGGCGCTGCAGGAAGCTGTCGATCGCGTCATCCTGTGCCGGCAGGAGCTTCAAAGCGGCGTCCCAGTATTCCTTCGGAATCCGCTTTTCAAATAACATCTGCTTGATCCGCGCGGCGCCGTAGCCCCTTGCCGCGCCGTTTCGCACGATTTGGGCGGCAGCCTCCGCGTCATTCAGCAGCTTCAATTCCTCCAGCCACCGTACCGCCTGCTTCGCGTCTTCCTCGCGTTCGCCTTTTTGGACCAGTCTGCGCTCCAGTTCCCTTTTGGAAACGGTCGCCGCAGACACGATCCGCACCGCACGTTCGCGTGCGGAGGCCTTGGCGCAGGTATCCTTGATGGATTCCATCGCGCCGTCGGGGATCTCCATCCCCTGATAAAGTCCAAGCTCCGCCATGGCGGACGGCAGCACCGTCAGGCTGCTCCCGTCGTCAAAGCGTACCCGCAGCTTTCCCTGCGGCGAGCGGGTGGACTCGATCGCCTCAACCTTCATCGAAGTCCTCGGCAGAGATGTCTACCGCGTTGCCGGCAGGCTTCGCAGGCGCCTTGCCGCGGATGCTCTGCATCTCGGCAAGATGTGCGCGTACCTTGGCTTCCAGTTCGGCGGCGATTTCGGGATGGTCGGCGATATACTGCTTGGCGTTGTCTCTGCCCTGTCCGATGCGCTCGTCGCCGATGGAGAACCAACTGCCGCTCTTGTTGACAAGATCCAGATCGACCGCCATGTCCAAAAGCTCGCCGTACTTGGAGATGCCTTCGCCGTACATGATATCGAACACCGCCTCACGGAACGGAGGCGCGACTTTATTCTTAATGACCTTGACGCGGGTACGGTTGCCGATCACGGTGCCGCCGTCCTTGATTGCCTCGATCTTGCGCACGTCCAGGCGAACGGAGGCGTAGAACTTCAAGGCGTTTCCGCCGGTGGTCGTTTCGGGGTTGCCGTACATGACGCCGATCTTCATACGCAGCTGGTTGATGAAGATGACGATGCAGTTCGTCTTGGAGATCGTGCCCGCCAGCTTGCGCAGCGCCTGCGACATCAGGCGTGCCTGCAGGCCGACGAACGCATCGCCCATCTCGCCCTCGATCTCCTGCCGCGGAACGAGCGCCGCGACGGAGTCTACGACGACGACGTCGATCGCGCCGGAGCGGACGAGTGCGTCCGTGATCTCCAGCGCCTGCTCGCCGGTATCCGGTTGAGAGACGAGCATGGAGTCGATATCCACGCCGATGGCTGCGGCGTAGGTCGGGTCGAGCGCGTGCTCGGCGTCGACGAACGCGACTTCGCCGCCGCGCTTCTGCGCCTCGGCGACGACGTGCAGCGCGAGGGTCGTCTTACCGGAGGATTCCGGTCCGTAGATCTCAACGATTCTGCCGCGCGGCAGACCGCCGATGCCCAGCGCGGCGTCCAGCGCCAGCGAGCCGGTCGGGATCGCGTCTACGTTCAGTTCGGGCTTGTCGCCCAGGCGCATCACAGAGCCTTTGCCGAAATTCTTTTCGATCTGATGCAGCGCGGTTTCCAGCGCCTTTTTCTTGTCGTCTGCGGGAGCCGGGGATTCATAAACAGGTTTCTTTGTTGCCATCGTCAATTTACCTCTCTTTTCCGGGCAAGGACTGCCCGCGTAATATCTGCGGTGTCTTTTCTTAATTCCATGATGTCAAAACCGCCCTGCCGGAGCAGCGCGCACACGTCATCCTCCTGCCCCATGCCGAACTCGAAGCAGAAATACCCGCCCGGATTGAGCGCACAGGAATAGTTGTCAATGATCGCGCGGTAGAAGTCCAGGCCGTCCTCGCCGCCGTCGAGCGCGATACGCGGTTCGAAGTCGCGCACGGAGGGGTCGAGCTTCTCAATGGTCGACGAGGCAATATACGGCGGGTTGGAAACGATCAGATCAAAGGTGCCGAGGAAGTCCTGCGCGGGCTGCCTGACGTCCAGCGGGAGGCACTTCACGCGCGCCGTCAGCTTCTGATCGACCGCATTGCGGCGCGCCACGCGGAGCGCGTCGGGCGAAACGTCCGCAAGCGTTACTCTCGCGTCCTTGACGCGCTTCGCGATCGCAAGGCCGATACAGCCGGAGCCGGTGCAAAGGTCGAGGATCCGCGGATTCTGATTGAGGAACAGCGCCTTTTTGATCGCAAGCTCCGTCACGACCATCGTATCGTCGCGCGGGATCAGCACGTCGGGCGTGACCGTCAGGGTCATGTCGTAGAAGCTCCACTGCCCGAGGATATAGGGCATCGGCTCGCCGTTCAAGTAGCGCTTGACGAAGGCTTCCGTCAGCTCGCAGACCTCCTCCGAGGCGTAAAGCTCGCGGTCTGCGATCATCTGCTCGGCCGTCTTGCCGGAGGCTGCGCAGACCAGCTCGCGTGCGATATTCGAGGCGAACTGCCCTTCCTTTTCTAACAGCGCGCGGCGCGCGTCCAGGTACAGATCTGCGTATTTCTTTACCATTTGTCCGCGCCCTCCTGCTGCGGTATCACCTGCGTCAGCGCTTCGATGCCGACCTCGATCATACTGTCGTCCGGCTCGTTGGTGGTTAAGTATTGCAGCCACATGCCGGGGGCGGACAGTGCGCGCGTCAGCCAGTTGTCATAGCGTCCGACCAAGCGGTTGAACTCGTAGCTGATGCCCACGACGATCGGCAGGAGCAGGAGCTTGAGCCCCATGCGGATCAGCGCGTTGAGAATCTTAGAGTCGAACTGCGGCGTGATCGGTCTCAGAAGCACCGATGCGATGGAGAAGACCAGAATGGAAATGATGATCACAACGAAGAGGAAGCTCGTACCGCAGCGCGGGTGCAGACGGGTCTGCTCTCTGACGTTTTCCACCGTCAGCGGCAGCTTCGCCTCATAGCAGCGAATGGTCTTATGCTCCGCGCCGTGGTAGGAAAACACGCGCTTCATATCCTTCATGCGGGAAATCAGGAACATATACAGCAGGAAGATCACGATACGCAGCAAGCCTTCCAACAGATTGCGCACCAGTTCGTTTTTCGTTACCCAGCGTTCGATGAACTCGCCGAGGAAGGACGGCAGCAGGATGAACAGCGCAATGGAGAACAGAATACCGAGCACCACGCCGACCGTGATGACGACGCTCTGCGCTTTTTCGGAGGACAGCTTCTTTTCAAGCCATGCGTCGAATTTCGACTGCTTCTGCGGCGTTTCGGTTTCTTCCTCGTCCGCCGCATACTGGTCGGCGGAGTACATCAGCGCGGAAACGCCCGTTTTCATGGAAGATGCGAAATTGAAAATGCCGCGGACAAACGGAATCTTCTTTACAGAGAATTTCCTGACCGGTTTTCTGTCGTCGAGCTTGGTCTTCAAGCCCTCCTTGGTGCGGACGACAGTGGCGCATTTCTCCGGTCCGAGCATCATAATGCCCTCGATGAGCGCCTGCCCGCCGATCATCGTCTTGAATTTTTCGTTTGTTTCTTTCTTTGCCATGGATGATCCTTTCTACTGCTCCCCGATCGGAAGCCGTATTGTCACAAGCGTACCGCCGCCGTCCGCGTTGGCAAGCTCCAGGCTGCCGTTGTGCATGGAGACGATCTCCTCACACACGGCAAGACCGATGCCGCTGCCGCGCGACTTGGAGGTACCCTTGTAGAATTTCTTTTTCACCAGCGGAAGCTCGTCGTCAGGAATGCCGGATCCGAAGTCGCGGATTCTGACCACCACGTCCGGATCCTCGCGGCGGATCTCCGCCGTGATCCTGCCGCCGTCGCCGCCGTGCTTGGCGGCATTGTCGAGGATATTCAGGAAGACCTGCCGCATACGCGCCGTATCGCAGGGGATCTCCGGAATATCGTCGTCGTTGTCCAAATACTCCAGTTGAATCCCCTCTTGCGCAAGGCGGGAGCCGTACATGAATACCGTATCTTCAAATTCGCTTCTAAGGTCGCTCTTCGCGACGTTCAGGTGGAATCTGCCGTCCTGAATTCTCGTGAATTCCAGCAGCTCCTCGACCATGCCGGTCAGTCGCTTGGATTCGCGCAGGATGATGTTCAGCCCGCGCTTCGCGTCTGCGGCGTCCACGCTCCCGCCTGCCGAAAGCAGCGTCTCGCTCCAGCCGCTGATCGCCGTCAGCGGAGTGCGCAGCTCGTGGGAGACGGAGGAAACAAATTCCGACTGCATTTTCTCCGCCTGGCTGATCTGGATGGACATGTCGTTGATCGTATCGGCAAGCTCGCCGATCTCATCGTCAAACTTGTGCTGGATCTGCACACCGTAGCCGCCCGCGGCGATGCGTTTCGCCGTTGCCGTGATCTCCGAGACCGGAACGAGAATAGAGCGGATATAATACCGGCCGCTGATATAAACGATCAGCAGGACCGCGATGCCGACCAGCGCGATCGTCAGACTGAACAGCAGGACCTGCCGGTCGACGCGCTTCAGACTCGTCACATAGCGAAGCACGCCGATGACCTCGCCGTTGGAGTAGATCAGCGGGCTGGACACAGCCATGATGCGCTCGCCCGTATTGGGATTCTCGCCCGTAAAGGTGCTGATCTGCCGCGTCTCGATGGCTTCCGTGACGTCGCTCGTCACGGCGGCCTTTGCAGAAAGGCGGCTGTAGGAGGAGGCTACGATGCGGTAGTTCGTATTGATAAACTGCAGCTCCATAACATCCTTCGATTCAAAGGTCTGCGTGAATTTCGCGCAGGAGCTGTAATACTCGTTATAGCTCTGGCCGATATAGGTCTCAAAGAAGCGGGTGCTTGCACGGGCCTTGGATTCCAGTCCCGCCCGCATGCTGGAGTAGTAGTATGCCGCGACGGTGACAGACAGCGCGGTAACGCACACAAGGACGATCGCAAACACGATGCTCAGGGTATTGCGCAGCCAGCGTCCCTGCAGCCCCTTTGTTTTTTTCACGCCTGTCACCTCCGATGGGAGAGCTTACAGTCCCCACTTATAGCCAAAGCCCCACACCGTCGTGATGTAGGTGGGATTGGCGGTGTTGTCCTCGATCTTGATGCGCAGACGGCGGATATTGACGTCCACGATCTTCAGCTCGCCGTCATAGTCTCTGCCCCAGACCGCCGTGAGGATATCCTCTCGCGAGAGGGCGCGTCCGGGATTCTGCATGAAGAGCTGAATGATGGCATACTCCACCTGCGTGAGCTTGATCCGGCGGCCGTCCTTTTCGAGCGTGCGGTTGCGGGTGTTCAGCGTGAACGGCTCATGGATGATGATCTCGGGGTCTGACTCCACGCCGCCGCCGATCCTGCGGTAGAGCGCGTCAATGCGCGCCGTCAGCTCCGCCGGGGAAAAGGGCTTGGTCACGTAGTCGTCCGCGCCGGTCATCAGTCCGGTCACCTTGTCCATCTCCTGCGTTCTCGCCGTCAGCATGATGATGCCGATGGTCTTATTGGTCGCGCGGATATTCCGGCAGACCTCAAAGCCGTCGATATCCGGCAGCATGATGTCGAGGATCGCTACGCCGATATCCGGATTCTCTTTGAGCCGTTCGAGCGCTTCCATGCCCGTTCCCGCCTCGATCGCCTCATATCCTGCGCGTTTGAGGTTGATGACCACAAAGCTCCGGATGCTGACCTCGTCCTCTAATATCAGAACTTTTTTCATGTTTTTATCCTCCAAGCGGCAGCTGCCGCCGTCTATTTCTTAATCCGTCTCGCCTGTTTTCCAGTCCACCTGAATGAAGTGGAACAAATCCTTCGTTTCCCCATCCGACAAAGCGCCGTTCTCGAGCTTGACTGCGTAGACCGTGTCGCCCTTTTCGGCGAGCTTCGTCCAGCCCGCAGCGTCCCCGCCGTTCAGCGCAGTCAGGGTGAACAGCGTCTTGCCGTCCTGCTGGAAGGTATAACCGCGGCTCGTTTCAAACACCGTCGTGTATTTGACGGACAAGCCGTCCGCCAGCCGATCCGGCAGCTTCAGATACCACCCTGCGGAGTAGTTGTGGTAGGTCAGCCATTTCTCCTTTTCCGAGCCGTCCGGCTGCAGATTGTACCAGCGGATCACCGTCTGATTCGTGGAGGTCGCATCGCCCTTGATTGCGGGAAGTTCGATCAGATGCGGCAGCTCGATCAGTCCGTCCTCGTCGATATCGCAGCTGTAAACGTAGTAGTCGCGGATCGTACTGACTGCGGTATCGGTCTCGTCCGAAAGAGATAAATTGGTAAATGCGCCGTCATGCATACCGAAAATATCGGTGACGATCATCCCCTCGCCGTATTCCGAAGCGACAAAGACCGCAGGGCTGTCCTTCCAGACCCTGCCGGTAATGATACGGCGTACCGC
>CAMUZA010000044.1 GCA_947165085.1 uncultured Clostridia bacterium
ATCAGCGTCTCCTTAAAGCAATGAGCCTAAAAAAACTTTTGATTTTTTTGAAAAAGGTGTTGACAAAGAAAAAAAGAAGTGCTATTATAATCAAGTCGTCGAAAGACGGCAAGGAACCTTGAGAACTGAATAACGAACCAAATGAATGTGCGGGTCAGTCCCTTTAGGCCTATATTTCTGACGAGGAATTTGTCAGGACGATCGCAAAGTTCGACCTCACGGAGGCGGAAGTGCTGGCGCACTACGATCTTGTACTCCACCTTGTTTCCTGCGCCAAAGGCGCGGAATTCGCCTATAACCTCGGCAACGCGGCGCGCACGGAGTCGCTGGAATACGCAAGAGAGATGGATGACCGCACGCTGCGCGCGTGGAGCGCACATCCCAATCTCAAGATCATCGACAACTCTGTGAATTTTGCCGACAAGATCAAGCGCGCCCTGCAGGAAATCTATCGCGCGGTCGGCGAGCCGGAGCCCATGCCGCAGAAGAAGAAGTATCTGATCGCAATGCCCGACATGGAGCAGTTAACGGCGGCTTACAACGCTGCGACGCTGGATATGATGCAGACCTATCTGCGCAAGATCCAGCCGTCCATTGAGCGCCGCGTGCGTCAGCAGCGCAACGGCACGGAGTATCTCTATTTCTACACCGAAAAGCACCTGATGCCGGACGGCACGAAGTGGGATACCGAAAAGCCGATCTCTCAGAAGGAGTATATTCAGTATCTGATGGAGGGCGATCCTGCGCTGCATCAGGTTCATAAGATCAAGTATCGCTTCACCTACCGCGGCCAGCGGTTCGAGATCGATGTCTATCCCTTCAGCGAGGACAAGGCGATCATGTTCCGCTACTCGGACAGCGACAGCGTCGAGCTGCCGCCGGAGATCACCGTCCTGCGCGACGTCACCGGCGATCCGGACTACAAAAACCGCCAGCTCGCGATCTCGCAGACGCTGTAATATGAAGGATTAAAAGCGACGCCCCGCCGGCTGCTGTCGGCGGGGCGTCGTGTATTCTTTTATCGAACGAAGTTCGTGCGCAGCGGCGGCTCGTAGGCAGGAGCGGGAACGCCGGCGGCTTTTCCCGCTTCGATGCATTGCAGCAGCCACGCCATGTTTTCGCCCAGCGTGCGCATGGTCTGCATGCCCTCCTCGTCCTGCAGGACTTCCTCCGGCGTGTTGCCGTGGACCTGATTCCAGTACTGTGAGGTGACGATCGGCATGGAATTGATGCCGAAATACTTGTGCAGACGGTCGTAGGACGCGCTCGCGCCGCCTCTGCGGCAGGAGACGATCGCCGCGCCGGGTTTTCCGCGCAGTTTCGCGGAGGCACAGTAGAACAGGCGGTCGAGGAAGGCGGTGGACTGACCGCTCGGACCGGCGTAGTAGACCGGCGCTCCGACGACGATCGCATCGAATTCGTCCAGCCTTGCGGCGAGGGCGTTCACGCCGTCATTAAACACACAGGGGCGCCCTGCCTTACAGGTGCCGCAGGCGATGCAGCCTGCGACCGGCTTTTTGCCGATCTGGAAGATTTCGCTTTCGATCCCGTGCTGTTCGAGCGTTTTTGCGATCTCGCTCAGGGCGGTATAGGTACAGCCGTGCGCGTTGGGACTGCCGTTGAACAGTAATACTTTCATATGGTCCTCCTATCTGCGGCGAATGTCCTCGCCGGCGAACTGCACCAGCCGGAACGTGCCGATGATGCGCGACGCGATCTGCGGATTGTAGCGGTTCTCGATCTCATTGTCCGCGAGATTGGTCGAAATGATGGTGGCGCGATTCTCCATCATGCGCGTGTTGAGCAGGTGATAGAGCGCGGAGATCGTGAACTGCGTCGTCATCTCCGTTCCGAGGTCGTCGATGATGAGCAGGTCGCATTCGAAATATTTGCGGCTCAGGCCGCGGTTTTCCTCTGCGTATGCGCCGAATTTTTCCGCTTCAAAGTCGGAAAACAGACGGATCGCCGTGTCATAGACGACGCTGAAGCTGCGGTCGGCGACCTGGCGGGCGATGCAGGCGGAAAGAAAGGTCTTTCCCAGACCCGTCGCGCCGGAAAAGAGCAGACTCCCGCTTCCTTCACCGAAATTCTGCGCATACTTGCGGCAGATGTTGAAATTGGATTTCATAAGCTGGCGCGGCGAGGTGCCGAGCTTCGGATCGTAGGCGTCGGGATAGACGTCCAGCCGGAAAGTCTCAAAGGTCTCCTGGCCGCTGCCAAGCAGGCTCGTCAGCTCCTTCTTCTGCTCCTGGCGGCACAGCTCCCGCAGACAGTCGCACATCTGCGAGCCGATGTAGCCGCTGCCGCCGCATTTGGTGCAGACCGGCGTTTCATCGAGGTAACCCTCTTCGAATTCTCCCGCTTCGAGGATCCAGTCCCGTTCGCACTGCAGAGCAAGATTCTTTTCACGGATCGCCGCGATCGCCTGCGCCGGGTCTTCGCCCTGCCGCAGCGCGGTCGCCATGAGCTGCGTCATGGTCTGCCGCAGTTCGCGGTCGATTTCCTCCAGGCGCGGATAGCGCCGGTAGGCTTCGCGGCGGTGTGCGTCGTTTTCGCGCTCCCGCTCCGCTTTTGCCTGCTCCAGACGCTCTCTGGCGCGGCGCAAGACCTGTTCACTGTATGCCATCTTCATCCTCCTGCCCTTCGGCAAGCGCTTTCTGCACCGCTTTTTGCGCGAGCGGCGAAAGCTGATCGCCGTGACGCTGAAACGCGCCGTTTTTGCGGCTGGACTTCTGCGCCGGCGCCGTATCGCCGGCTGTGATCTCCTGCGGCGTGTGCAGATTCTTTTCATGCCAGCTCTTCAGGATCGAATTCATATATGCCCAGCGCAGACCTCCCGTGTTTTCACAGGTGCGTTCATACGCCATTTTGATCGACTGATCGGGGAAACCCATCTGGATCCAGCTTGCCAGATACTGTTCCTCCGAGGCGGTCAGACGGCGCTGGTCGATCTGCATGTGAAGCCGGAGCTGCTGGATGCGGCTATGTATCTGAAGCTGCGACTGCACATAGAAGCTGGCAGTTTCCAGCGTGTCGATGTTCTCATCCGCCCAGCGGTAGGCTTCCTTTTCAATCGTATGCATGGAGGGAGGGCGGACCCCTCTGCGGCGGCTGCGCTCAACGCAGTAGGAAAGCAGAACTCCGATCACGTCGGAAGGAAGGCGCAGATACTCGGAAAAACCCAGCAGGGTTTTCAATTCCTCCGTGGAGACCGTGCGCCCGAGCATGCGCTGCGCTTCGCCTACCAGCTTTTTGAATGCCGTGCTGCGCAGTGCGCGGTTCAGATCGGCGTCGGAATAGACGGGGCGTTCCGGCTGGGGCGTCTGCTTGACAGCCTGCTCCCACAGCCCGAGCTGCCGCAGGCACTCCGTCGCGCCGACCATCTGCGGCACGGAAAAATGCAGGGCGTCCAGCGCGGTCTCGAGCGGCTGCTCCGCCTTGCGGTACAGATACAGCGTCACCGCGTCCGGACAGCCGCAGGAAAGCAGCTTCCGCAGTTCTTCACTTGTCAGAGCTACGCCTTGCATGGTACCGTATCTCCCTTATCTTTATCGTAAAAAACATTATAGCATACGCCCATCTTCGGAGCAAGCGATCCCGCATGCCGAAAAACATAGAAATTCCGCGGGGAATTTTGTCTTGCTCCCACATCTTGTGGAGAAGCGGCGGTCAGACCACAAAGCCTCCGTTGACCGGCAGGATCTGTCCCGTGATATAGTCCGCATTTGCCAGATACAGCAGGGCGGAAGCGACGTCTTCCGGCGTGCCGTTCCTGCCGAGCGGAGTCTGCTCAGCCAGCGCGGAAAGCGCTTCTTCCCCGACGCAGGCGGTCATATCGGTCAGAATAACGCCGGGAGAGACGCAGTTGACGCGGATGCCGGACGGACCCAGCTCCTGCGCGAGCGCCTTGGTCAAGGCGATGACCGCCCCCTTGCTCGCGGAGTATGCCGCCTCACAGGATGCACCGACCTGCCCCCACATCGAGGCGACGTTCAGGATGCAGCCGGACTGTCTTTGCAGCATGGCGGGCAGAACGGCGTTGACGCAGCGGTAGATGCCGCCGACGTTGACGGAGAAGAGCCGCTCCCATTCGGCTTCCGTGATCTGAGAGATCAGCCCGTAGTGGGCGACGCCGGCATTATTGATCAGAACGTCGACCGGCGCGATCGCTGCGATTGCTTTTTTGATTGCTTCCGCATCGGTCACGTCGCAGCAGATCGCTTCCGTGCCGGTCGCTTCGGCGACTGCCTTTGCCTGAGCGTGGCTCTTTTCATAGAAAAAGGTGACGCGGTATCCTGCCTGTGCGAAGGCGCGTACGGCGGCTGCGCCGATCCCGCGGCTGCCGCCGGTGATCAAAACGTGCTTCATAATACTACCTCAATGCTTGAAAAGTCCCTCCTAAGAGGGACTTTTTACCGTTTTCTCGATTTGGTGATGTGTTCATACTGCCGGCTGCCGGACAGCTTGCTGTCGGACTCCGACATAAACTGCTTCAGCTTTTCTTCAAAGCTGAGCGGCGCTTTTTCCTTCGGCGCACTCGGCGCGGGCTGCTTTTCCTGCGCGCGCTTCATGGACAGCTTGATTTTGCCCGCCTCATCCACGCCGATGATCTTGACGCGGACAGTCTGTCCCTCGGTCAGATGCTTGCGGATATCGCTGACAAAAGAGGCGGAGACCTCTGAGATATGCACCATGCCCGTGCGGTTTTCCGGAAGCTGGATGAACGCGCCGTAGCTCGTAATGGTTTTGACCTTGCCGTCTAATACAGTGCCGACTGCAAACTCCATAAACGTCGTATGTTCCTCCGTTTATCTGCTGAGGTCAACGTAAATGATCTCGTCTTCGAATGCGAAGTTCAGCTTTTCGCGGGCGGCGGCGATAACGGACGTGTCGCTGCCGAGGGAATCCAGCTTGTTCTGCGCGCCGCGATTGGCGTGCCGGAGATCGGAAATCTCCTCAGACAAGGCTTCGCCTTCGGCCTTCAGCGAGCTGATCTTCGGCTGGAGGGTAACGATCGTCACGATCGCGAAGAGCATGACTGCCAGTATGATGAGCTTTGTAATGAGTGAAGATCGGCGCATCGTTTGTTCCCTCCTTCTTCGAAAGTGGCGACTTTTTCAGCCTATTTTTTATTGTAACCGATTTTTTTGCGCTTGAAAAGAGTTTTTTTGCATTTTTTCTCATTTTTTCGAGAATTTTTCGGAAAACTCGTCCGAGAAAGCGCAGAGGAAGCGTCAAAAAGCGCCAAAACTGAATGCTGCACGGCAAAAAAAGGCGGCTGAGCGTCAAAAACCAGACCGTCATGCCGGTTATCGTGCCGACGAGCATGAAGATCCGATACTCCCCGCGGCCGGCGTAGAGGGCGAAGAGCAGTCCGGAGATCAGAACGGTCAGCGCGAACCAGAAGTCCAGAACGACGGTCAAATGCCGAACGGCGCGCCGCAGTCCGCGCAGGACGTCGTAGTGCAGTCCGAGGGCAAAGCCCAACGCCGCCGCAAGCAAAAACTGCCTGCTCTGCAGTCCGAGCGGAAGCTCCATTTATCCGAACAGGCGGTGAAAAAAGCCGCCGGCTTTCTGCGCCTCTTCATAGGCAAGCGAATCCACGCTGCCGGTCACGGCGACGTCGCCGCCGTCGATGGACAGGGTCTTCAGGTGCAGATCGCTCCCGCGAATAATCAAAACGCCGCGCGCTGTGTGCAGCACGACGGCGTTTTCATCGAAACTCTCTACCTCGCGCACACCGCTGACGGACAGCTTTTCCCGGTTATCCAGCCGCAGCTCGTGCGGTTCTGCGCGATTCATTTCGTTTGCCATGCTCATCCCTCCGCAGTATATATACGGCGCAGAGGAGGCAATTATTACGGAACTTCGTTCGGATCATACATTTTTGCGTCCAGCACTTCAGACAGCTCCACCAGACCCTGATGGAAGCGGGGCGTCGGCAGGACGATGCCCGCAGAACGCAGCGGGAGCGGAGATTTTTTCAGCGACAGGGAAAAGGTCACTGCCGCGCCGCCGTTTTCGCAGGAGGCAACGGTCAGCGTGCCGTCGTGCAGACGGGCGATCTCGCGGGTGATCGAAAGACCGAGTCCGATCCCGCGCCGCGAATCGCCGAGCTCCTGCCGGTGAAAGCGGTCGAAGAGGGAAGAAATCAATTCCTTGGGAATGCCGCTTCCGCTGTCGCTGACGGTGATCAGAAGCAGGTCGTCCTCTCTGCGCGCGGAAAGCCGCACCGCGCCTCCCTTCGGCGTATAGCTTATGGCGTTGGCAAGCAGATTGTACAGCGCGCGCTGCAAAAGCACCGTGTCTGCGTCTGCGCTGATCGGCATGCCGGGCGGCGTGTATTCCAGCGTCCGCTCTGCGGATCTCACGAGCGGCGCGACCTCATTGACAAAGCCTTCCAGAAATGCGCACATATCGGTCGGCGCGCGGCGCAGCGTCTTGCGGTGCAGCAGGAGCTCGCTGCCGTCGGTCATTTGATTGCACAGACGGATGAACTGATAAATGGACTGGTTCAGACGAGCGGCGGCTTCTTCCGCGCCCACAGCCTCTCCCAGCCGCTCGAACAGCGCGTCCGCCGCACTGACCATCGCATGCAGCGGCTTGCGCAGGGAAACCGACGCGCTGAACAGCGCGGAGGCGGCAGCGTCATTTTCCGAAGCGCAGCGGTTGGCGACGAACAGCGCGCCGTCGTCCGCCGCACGGACAGAGGCGTCGTACGCTTTTCCGTCGAGCATCAGCGGGAGCATCAGCGTACCGGTGCGATCCCAATTGGAATACAGCGCTTCGCCGCCCTCCAGAACCGCGCTCAGCGCCGTGCCCTCTTCCAGAATGGAACGCGCGGCGCCGTTGCACCAGCAAACCTTGCCGTCACGAACGAAAAATGCCGGCTGCGAAAACAGCTCCAGTATTTGCATCATCTGTTCCTGCATGCGTTCCACCTCCCTTGTAGTATCCGCTGCAGCGGGGGATTTACGATGGGAAAATCTCCCGTGTCGAACCCGGTCGTTTTCTCGTCTCTATTTTAACTGAAAATCTCATAAAACGCAAGTAGAAAGAGAATTGTTCTGCAATTTGCGGTTGCCGTGCAGAGAAAGCTGTGATATAATAAAACTTCAAAAACAATACGGAGGCAGGCAATGCGAGATACGATCTTAGTCAAGGGCGCAAGAGAGAACAACTTAAAAAACGTCGACGTGGAGATCCCGCGCAATTCGCTTTGCGTATTCACGGGATTGTCCGGCTCGGGAAAGTCGTCCCTTGCCTTCGACACGATCTACGCGGAGGGCAGAAGACGCTACGTGGAGTCGCTGTCCGCCTACGTCCGGCAGTTTCTCGGGCAGATGGACAAGCCGGACGTGGATTTGATCGAGGGCTTGTCTCCCGCGATTTCGATCGACCAGAAGACGACCTCCAAGAATCCGCGCTCCACGGTCGGCACGGTCACGGAGATCTATGACTATCTCCGGCTTTTGTGGGCGAGAGTCGGCGTACCGCACTGCCCGAAATGCGGCAAGGAGATCCGCCGCCAGAGCATCGACCAGATCGTCGACAAGGTGCTGACGATGCAGGAGGGCACTCGCTTTCAGGTGCTTTCTCCGGTCATCCGCGGCAAAAAGGGCGAGCATACGAAGGTCTTCGAGGACGCGCGCAGAGGCGGCTTTTCCAGAGTGCGCGTGGACGGCAGCATTTACGATCTGAACGAGCAGATCGAGCTGGATAAGAACAAGAAGCACAAGATCGAGCTCGTGGTCGACCGGCTGGTCCTGCGCGGCGACATTACCCGCAGACTGACCGACAGCATCGAGACCGCCCTGTCTCACGCCGACGGTCTGGCGGTCATCCAGCAGCCGGACACGGGCGAGGAAACGCTGTTCTCCCGCAACTACGCCTGCGAGGACTGCGGTATTTCCATGCCGGAGCTTTCGCCGCGGCTGTTCTCGTTCAATAATCCGATGGGCGCCTGCCCGACCTGCTCGGGTCTCGGCTACCGTCTCGTCGTCGATCCCGCGCTGGTCATTCCGGATCCCTCGCTTTCGATCTACGACGGCGGCATTCAGGCGAGCGGCTGGGGCAATATCCGCAACGATTCGATCTCAAGGATGTATTTTGAAGCTCTGGCGCTCAGATACCACTTCGATCTGCACACGCCCATCGAGCAGCTGCCGGAGGAGGCGCTGCAGGTCATCCTCTACGGCACGAAGGGCGAAAAGCTGCAGCTTCACTATGAGCGCGGCAACGGACGCGGCACGCTGGAGCAGGCATTCGAGGGCATCGTGCCCAATATCGAGCGGCGCGTCCGCGAGACACAGTCCGACGCGATGCGCAAGGAGCTGGAGGAGTACATGGCGACCTCTCCCTGCCCGACCTGCGGCGGAGAGCGCCTGTCGGAGATCGCCAGAGCGGTCACGGTCGGCGGACTGTCCATTACGAAATTCTGCGATCTTTCGGTCAAGCAGGAACTGGAATTTCTGGATCAACTGAAGTTGGACGGCGCGAACGCGGTGATCGCCGATCAGATCCTGCGCGAGATCCGCGCCAGACTCGGTTTTCTGCGCAGCGTCGGTCTGCAGTATCTGACCTTGTCCCGCGCCGCCGGCACGCTGTCCGGCGGGGAGGCGCAGCGCATCCGTCTCGCCACACAGATCGGCTCCTCTCTGATGGGCGTCCTGTACATCCTCGACGAGCCGAGCATCGGTCTGCACCAGCGCGACAATGACAAGCTTCTGGAAACCCTGCGCCGCCTGCGCGATCTGGGCAATACCCTGATCGTTGTGGAGCACGACGAGGACACGATGCGTGCGGCGGACTATATCGTGGACGTCGGACCCGGCGCGGGCATCCACGGCGGCGAGATCGTCGCGGCGGGTACGCTGGAGGATATTATCCGCACGCCCGAAAGCTTGACCGGCCAGTACCTGTCCGGTGCAAGAAAGATCCCCGTGCCGGTCACCCGGCGAACGGGAAGCGGGAATTCGCTTTGCGTCTGCGGCTGCGCGGAAAACAACCTTGCCGATATCGACGTTTCCGTTCCACTCGGGACGTTTACCTGCGTGACGGGCGTATCCGGCTCGGGCAAGTCGTCGCTCGTCAACGAGATCATTGCAAAAAAACTGGCAGGCTCGCTCAATCACGCCAAGGTGCGGCCCGGCAGGTTCGATCACATGGAGGGGCTGGAGCATCTGGATAAGGTCATCGTGATCGACCAGAGCCCGATCGGGCGCACCCCGCGCTCCAATCCCGCGACGTATACGGGACTGTTCTCCGACATCCGCGACCTGTTTGCCTCGACTGCCGCAGCGAAAGAACGCGGCTTCAGCTCCGGACGCTTCTCGTTCAACGTCAAGGGCGGCCGCTGCGAGGCGTGCTGCGGCGACGGACTGGTGAAGATCGAAATGCACTTCCTGCCGGACGTTTACGTGCCGTGCGAGGTCTGCCACGGAAAAAGGTACAACCGCGAAACGCTGGAGATCCTCTACCGCGGCAAAACGATCTCTGACGTGCTGGAAATGACCGCCGACGAGGCGCTGGACTTCTTCGAGCATCAGCCGCGTCTGCGTGATAAGATCGCTGCGATGGTGCAGGTCGGACTCGGCTATATCAAGCTCGGCCAGAGCTCCACGACCCTTTCCGGCGGTGAGGCGCAGCGCGTCAAGCTCGCGACGGAGCTGTCGCGTCCGGCGACCGGCCGGACGCTCTACATCCTCGACGAGCCGACGACGGGTCTGCACATGTACGACGTGCAGAAACTGCTGGACGTTTTGCAGAAGCTGGTCGACGCGGGCAATACCGTCCTCGTGATCGAGCATAACCTCGACGTCATCAAGAGCGCGGACTATCTGATCGACCTCGGACCCGAGGGCGGTGACGGCGGCGGTCAGATCGTCGCGGCCGGAACGCCGGAGGAGGTCGCTGCGTGCGAGGCGTCCTTCACGGGGCAATATCTCAAAAGAGTACTGTGGGGAGACTGACCATGGGAAATACACAGCGAAAACGCAGGAATCTTCCGCGCACGCCGGACTCCCTTTCGGATGCGGAGCTTCTGGCGCTGCTTCTGCAGTTTACGCGGGAGGACGCGACAGAGTTCTCCGAGAAGATCCTTGAACAGTTTCCGAGCGTCGCCGACGTGCTGG
This sequence comes from uncultured Clostridia bacterium, assembly GCA_947165085.1. Classification (GTDB taxonomy): domain Bacteria; phylum Bacillota; class Clostridia; order Oscillospirales; family Oscillospiraceae; genus JAZOXB01. The sequence continues at coordinate 10,134 of CAMUZA010000044.1, forward strand.
AGGCGGAAAAGCAGGATCTTGCCCAAGTGGAGGGTATGGACGACGATACGGTACTGCTCCTGCGGCTCGTGCCGGAGCTGCACCGCCGCTATTTCCTCTCCCGCTCACGCGCCGAGACCCGCCTGACCGACAGCCACGATTATGGCAGTTATCTGCTCCCGTATTTCTACGGCGCGCGCGATGAGATGGTCTATCTTCTCCTGCTCGACGGCGCGGGAAGGGTCATCAACTGCCGCCTGCTCGACAAGGGCTCGGTCTGCTCCGCCAACGTGCCGATCCGCAAGCTCGTGCAGGAGGCGCTGACGGCGAATGCGGCGGCGGTCGTGCTGGCGCACAACCATCCCGCCGGGATCGCCCTGCCGTCCAAGGAGGACGTGGAGATCACGGTACGCCTGCGCGAAGCGCTGGAGATCATGGACGTCATTCTGCTGGATCATATCGTGGTCGCAGACGACGACTTCGTCTCCATGCGCGACAGCGGCTACCTGCGCAGATATTAAAAAGCAGGGTGCGAACAAACGCACCCTGCTTTTTGCAGTACGTTATTCTTCGATCGCTTCGAACATGGCCAGACTTTCCGCGATCATGCTCTCCTGCGTAGTCGTGACGGACAAGCCGTAGAAAATATCGCCGCGGGTCAGATACAGCAGTGTATCATAAAGCTGCATCCCCATGCTTTCTCCGGTGATCGAGAGCGCGGCGTGCGTTTGTCCGCAGAACTCTGCCTCGACGATGTCGCTGGCGATATTCGTCATGACGCCGCTCTGTTCCAGCTGCGCCAGAAGCATCGGCGTAATGAAACGGAGGATTTCGGATTCGTCAGCGGTTGTCGCCTTGCTTTTTGACACGGCGATCTGCACGGACGTCATCGTAGCGGGGTTGGACGCGGCGAAAATGATGACCGTCTGCCCGCTTTCGATTGCTTCCGTGATCGCTTCATTGTCATAAAGGCTGATGATATATTTGTTCATGGAGGCGATGTCGGTCTCGTTGTAAATGTACCAGTCGTCGGAGAAAGCGCAGGAAATACCGAGCGATTCATTCCGGTAGGTGTTTCCGTCGATCACGCCGAGATCCAGCTCCGCCGGTTCCGGCAGCGTTTCTTCCGTTGCCTCTGTCTCTTCCGTGACCTCTTCAGTTGCTTCGGTCAGCTCCGCGGTTTCCGTTTCGGTCGCTTCCGCCGTTTCAAAAACACGCTTTTCTCTGGTATCGTCTTCGGCTTCCGTCGGAGCGGAAGTGCAGGCGGTCAGCGCGATCACAAGCAGCAGCAAAAACGCAAGGATATGTTTTTTCATGGAAATCTTCCTCCTTCGATAAGAAAAATCAGTGGATCGCTTCAAACAGATGCAAAAGCGCTTCGGTCGTATCCTCCGTATCGGTCGAAACACGCAAGGTGTAGAGCAGATCGCCGTCCGCCAGATACAGGTTTTTCTCGTAAACCGCCGTAAGACCGATCTTTTCATAGGCGATCGCAAGAGCAACGTGCTCCTCTCCGCAGAAGTCTACGTCGAGCGGGTCGCAGGCGATGAGCGACATGGATGCGCTCTCATCATAGAACTGCCTGACCTGCGGAGCAAACAGATTGACGAGCGCGTCGGCGTCCTTGCCGGGCAGCGGGTTCTTTGACACGCTGAGCCATGCACGCGAAAGAGAATCGGAAGCGGACGCGAAGAAGATCGTAACGTCCTCGCCGGCTTCGACTGCGTCGGCAATTGCCGCGGGGTCTGAGACGGCGGCGTTCACTACGGGCGCTTCATCGATACGGGGCGGGGAGTTGAACGTCCAGCCCTCGGGGAACGAAGCGGCAATGCCAAGAGCGGCGTTCGTATAGGTGTTTCCGTCGATTGAGCCGAGATCGACTTCGGCGTGTTCCGAAATCTGCTCGGTCTGCAGCTCCGCGCTTTCTCTCACGGCTGCTCCTCTGGACGGGCGGAATCCGTTGGGGTCTTTCCCTTCTTTTTTTAATTCGGAAGAGCAGGCTGCCAGCAGGATCATTATCAGCGCCAGAAGCGCGAGCACACATTTTTTCATGGTATTACGTCCTCCCTTTGCATCAGACGTGCATATCATACCATAAGTTCCGCGCCGTGTAAAGCAAGGCGCCAAAAAGGCAAAAAAAATACTGCAAAATGCGGAAAAGTATGGTATGATATAATTGAGGTGATATGAATGGACGAACAGAGGAAGGAAGCTGAGATCGTTGAAGAAGAATGCAATGAGGCACAGAAAGCGCCGTTCGTGCCAAGCCCCGGCTGGAAGCGCGTTCTGGCGTGGGTGCTGTTTGTGATCGTCGTGCTCGGTATCATCACATGGCTTTTGAACATGGCGGTCCCCACATGGATCGACGCGGTCAAGGCATGGTTTGCCGGACTGTTTTCCTGAGCCTTGATTATTCTGGGAATTGACCCCGGGTATGCAACGACGGGGTTCGGACTGATCAAAGCGGATCGCGGAAGCTATTCGCTTCTCCAGTACGGCACGGTCACGACGCCGCCGGATCTGCCTTTCCCGCAGCGGCTGAATATGCTCTTTGAAGATATCACGCGGCTGCTTGATGTGACGAAGCCGGAGGCGGTGGCGGTCGAGGAACTGTTCTGGGGACACAATATTACGACGGGCATCGGCGTTTCCCACGGACGCGGCGTGATCCTGCTCGCGGTTGAGCGGGCGGGCGTGCCCCTGTTTGAGTACACGCCCATGCAGGTCAAGCAGGCGGTTGTCGGCTACGGCAAGGCGGAGAAACGGCAGGTCATGGATATGACGCGGCGGCTTCTGAAGATGGACAAGATCCCGCGCCCGGACGACGCTGCCGACGCGATCGCGATCGCCCTGTGCCATGCGCGAAGCGCAACGAGTCTGCTTGCAAAGAGAGGATAACGATGTTTTACTATTTGAACGGTGAGATCGCCCTGATGGAGGGCAATCTGGCGGTCGTGGACTGCGGCGGCGTCGGCTACGCCTGCCACACCACGGCATACACGCTTTCCAAGCTGCGCATTGGGCAGACCGCGCGGCTTTATACTTACTGCAATATCCGCGAGGATGCGTTTGATATCTACGGCTTTGCCGGCAGGGACGAGCTGCGCTGCTTCGAGCAGTTGCTCGGCGTCACCGGCGTCGGCCCGAAGGCCGCGCTGGCGATCCTTTCCGCGACCTCGCCGGAGCGGTTCACGCTCGCCATCGTCACGCAGGACGAAAAGGCGCTGACCGCTGCGCCCGGCATCGGAAAGAAGCTGGCGCAGCGTATCATTCTGGAACTGAAGGACAAGCTCGGCGCGGTGACGGAGGTCGACCTTTCGAGCGGCGGCTCCGCTGCTCCCGTACCCGCTTCCGGCAGCAATCTTGCGCTGGCGCAGGCGGCGCTGGCGGAGCTCGGCTACACCCAGAGCGAGATCGGCGCCGCGCTGCGCGGGATCGACGCGGAAGGCATGAGCACGGAAGAGATCGTGAAACGCTGCCTGCGCGCCATGGTGATGAGGTAAGGGTATGAGTATTGATTTTTCTCAGGATATGGACGCGCCGATCGTCACGACGAGCTTTACCGCCGGCGACGACGGTGAATTCTCCCTGCGCCCGAAGCGTCTGAACGAATATAACGGACAGGAGAAGGTCAAGGAAAACCTGTCGGTCTATATCGAAGCGGCGCGCCGCCGCAACGAGCCGCTCGATCACGTTTTGCTCTATGGCCCTCCGGGTCTGGGCAAGACGACGCTCGCGGGCGTCATCGCCAACGAGATGGGCGTGAACATCCGCATCACCTCCGGTCCCGCGATCGAAAAGGCGGGCGATCTCGCCGCCCTTTTGACGAACCTCGGAGAAGGGGATATCCTCTTTATCGACGAGATCCACCGCCTGAACACGGCGGTCGAGGAGATCCTCTATCCCGCGATGGAGGACTTTGCTATCGACATTATCGTCGGCAAGGGTCCCTCCGCCAATTCCATCCGCCTCGATCTGCCCCGCTTTACCCTGATCGGCGCAACGACCCGCGCCGGTCAGCTCTCCGCGCCGCTGCGCGACCGCTTCGGCGTGAGCTTCCGGTTGGAGCTCTATACGCCGGAGGAGCTGTGCCGCATCATCACGCGCTCTGCGAACCTTTTGGGCATGGAGATCGATCCCGACGGCGCGATGGAGCTTGCCTCCCGCAGCCGCGGCACGCCGCGTATCGCTAACCGCATGCTGCGCCGCGTCCGCGATTTCGCGCAGATCTATTATGACGGGGTGATCACCAAGGACGCCGCCGACCACGCGCTGAGCAAGCTCGAGGTAGACAAGCTGGGTCTGGACGCGACCGACCGCCGGATGCTGTCGGCGATCATCAACTACTATCACGGCGGTCCCGTCGGACTGGACACGCTGGCGGCGACGATCGGAGAAGAGGCGGTCACGCTCGAGGACGTCTACGAGCCATATCTGATGCAGATCGGCTTTTTGACCCGCACACCGCGCGGCCGCTGCGTGACGCAGCTTGCCTACGATCATCTGCACTTGCAGAATAATTCGGGAGATCAGTTGTCTTTTTGAATGAAAAATACGACCGAAAACCGTTAAAAATGCACAAAAGTTTTGCTTTTGGAAATAATTGTATATAATAGTGTTGACAAATTTCCACCGAATGTTATAATAATTTTAATCCCTATTTGGCGTTATCGGCGTTAAGCCGTTCGCAATATTATCCGACCCTGTGTATAACCAGCAACTATTATTGATGGATAGCGTCAGGGCAAATCACTTATCAAGAGAGGTAATACACAATGTTCGAAGACAAGACTTTAGTTTGCAAGGAATGCGGCGCAGAGTTCGTGTTCACCGCCGGTGAGCAGGAGTTCTACGCAGAGAGAGGCTTCCAGAACGAGCCTCAGCGCTGCAAGGCCTGCCGTGACGCTCGCAAGAACGCAGCCCGCAGCCCGAGAGAGTATTTCACTGCTGTTTGCGCGAACTGCGGCGGCGAAGCCCGCGTTCCCTTCGAGCCGAAGACCGATCGCCCCGTGTACTGCAGCGAGTGCTTCGCGAAGATGCGCGAGAACGGCTAATCCATCTTCACATGAGAGAAAAGAGACGCTTCAGAACGAAGCGTCTCTTTTCAGACTGTCAAAAAAGTCCGTAACCGTCAAAATCAGCCAAGTGTTTTTCGATGATGCACCGGTCTAGGTATTTACAAATTGTGGAACATATTACAACTCTTTAGGTTGAAAAAAAGGCTTGCTTTGCAAGAATTTTGACTTACTGCGCAACTCGCGGCCTACCGTACTTATGTACGCCGACGGTCGCGAGTTGCTTGTCTTCCGAACTTTTTGGCAGCCTGTCAGCGTGCCGAAAAATGGTTTTTCGGCACGCTGAAAAGAGACGCTTCAGAAGGCACACGCAGATTAGGGATACTGTAAAAACAGTGTTTTGAGTGTCGTCTTCAAGCGGGACCGCAACAGAGAAGACCACATCTTCGGAGTAAAATCCAAGGATGTGGTCTTATTCTATTAATGGGCATTCAGGTTCTCAATTACACGATCCATTGTGTCATCAAACGACTTTTTTAATTCACACTCCCATATTGTAATGACGTTCCAGCCCATTTCACTTAACTCTTTGCTGTGCCTGATGTCATTTTCAATATTTCGATGGAATTTCTGCTGCCAGTATTCCGAGTTGGTGC
>CAMUZA010000045.1 GCA_947165085.1 uncultured Clostridia bacterium
AGATGACGACCTGATCGCCGCCCTTGATGGAGGAGGAGAGGACGAAGCTGCCGTCGGGCGCGGCGGTCGGCTCGGTCGGAGCTGTCGTCGGCTGCGTGGGTGCGACGGTCGGCTGCGTGGGTGCGGTCGTCGGCTGCGTGGGAGCGACGGTCGGCTGCGTGGGAGCCGTGGTCGGCTCGGTCGGCGCGGTGGTCGGCTCGGTCGGCGCGACGTTGCCGGTCTTGACGAAGAGCTGCAGGGCGAAGTCGCTTTCAAGACTTGCAGAGTAATAATAGGTGCTGAATTCGTTGTATCTGCCGTACCACTCAATGCTCTTCGGGTCGCCGGTGGTGCCCTTCGCGGTGGTGCTGACGAGGTAGACGCTGTTCGCGGTCGCAGCCGGGCTGATCGCCCAGACGTTGTCGGTTGACGCGAAGCTCAGACCCTTCGTTGCCGACAAGGTCTCGCCGCTGTCATTCTTGAAGGTGTAGCCGTCTTCGGTCCTGCCGACCGTCCAGACGATCTTGCTGTCGTCCGTGTAGATGTTGTTGTTCAGTACCTGCGTCGAGACGCCGGTGCGGTAGTTATTGGAGACTGCGTCCTCGCTCATCGCCTTGCCTGCGGCGGCGTTGAAGATCACAACCTCGTCGCCGTCCTTCAGCGTGGTAGTCAGAGCGTATTCATCGCCGTGAGGCGCGGTCGGAGCCGTCGGCTCGGTCGGGCCGGTGGTCGGCTCGGTGGGCGCGGCCGTCGGCTGGGTCGGCGCAGTGGTCGGCTCGGTGGGCGCAGTCGTCGGATCGGTCTGCGTGGTGGGTGTGGTGCCGGCGGCGATGCCGGACGGGGTCGTCATCTTGGGGATCGGCTGGCTGAACATCAGGTAGGCGAGCTCCGGATAGTCGATGAAGACGTTGCGGTTGCCCTGCACGTTCTCGATCTGATCGTTTCGGCTCATTTCCCAGGTATCGACCGGATCCTTCTGCATCCACTGCAGGAGGGTGCTCAGACTCTCAATCGCTCTGCCGCCGGTGTTCTGGCTGTCGTCGGGGTCCATCTCGGGCAGTAGAGAAGCCGCCACGTCGGAGTAGAGGTTCGGCTGCTGCCAGCGGACGTAGACGTACAGCAGGATACGGGCGACGTCGCCCTTGACGTTGTCGCGGACTTCCAGAACGCCGCCGACGCCGTCCTTCGAGCCGGTCCAGATGACGTCACGGCCGTTGACCTGATAGCCGCTGCCGCTGCCGTTGAGATTTGCGAAGGCGTTGTTGCTCTTGGAGGCGTTGACGCCCTGGATCGACGGACGCAGATGGTGCAGGTCGGATCCGCCGCCCTTCTGGTAGTAGGAGGCGCGGGACTTTGGCCACACGTGCTCGCGGTTCATCGTCATGGAGGAAACCGTGGGATCGTCGGCAAGAATGTCCGTATAGAAGTACAAATAAGTCGATGCGCTGTTTTCTGTATCGGTCTGCGCCCAGTAGGTCGCGAGCGAGTTTGCGGCATAGCCGTCATAGCGCACGTTCTGGTTGGTGTGCGTGACGGTCATCAGCTTGTTCAGCGCGGTGTAGAGCGGATTGTTCTGCGCTGCGTTATAGGAAGTGGACGTATCGCTCGCGCCTGCCAGCGCCGCCAGACTCTCAAAAGAGTAAGTGCCGGTGTAGTACGCTTTTGCTTTCGCGGACAGCTCGGTACAGACCTGATCGCGAATGCCGCTGTTCGGCTTGAGCGTGCCGACCGCGGCAAATACTGACGGGAGCAGGGAGAGCAGGATCGCCAGCACGAGCAGCAGCACGGTCAGCTTACGAAATACGTGTTTCATAGGAACCTCCGTCTGCGGATAGATTGGTATACACCTCCACAGTACCTTATATTTTAACATGGTATCACCGCCTGTGTCAATGATTCCGGCGTGAAAAATGTCGCAGAAAATTTACAAATTTGACTTGACAAACGGACAGAAAAGGGTATTATATACATGTTAGCACTCTGGAGCTTTGAGTGCTAAACTGCGTAATTCAAGACGGGCGACCGTCGACAACATATTGGAGGTAATGCACTATGAAACTGACACCCCTTGCAGACCGCGTCCTGCTCAAGCCCGTTGAGGCGATGGAGACGACCGCGTCCGGCATCATCCTGTCCACGGCGAACAAGGAAAAACCCGTGATTTCCGAGGTCGTCGCAGTCGGTCCCGGCGGCATGGTCGACGGCAACGAGGTCAAGATGGTTGTCAAGGCTGGCGACAAGGTCGTTGTCGCCAAGTATTCCGGCACGGAGGTCAAGCTCGACGATCAGGAGTATTCCATCGTCCGCCAGTCCGACATCCTTGCCATCGTAGAATGATTCAGGAGGCGTAAGCAATTATGGCAAAAATGATTATTTTCGGCGAAGAAGCCCGTAAAAAGCTGCAGTCCGGCATCGACCAGCTCGCAGATACCGTCAAGGTCACCCTCGGTCCGAAGGGCCGCAACGTCGTGCTCGGCAAGAAGTATGGCGCGCCGCTGATCACGAACGACGGCGTGACGATCGCGAAGGAAGTGGAGCTCGAGGACGCCTTTGAGAACATGGGCGCGCAGCTCGTCCGCGAAGTCGCCACCAAGACCAACGACGTTGCCGGCGACGGCACGACCACCGCAACATTGCTCGCGCAGGCGATCGTCCGCGAGGGTCTGAAGAACGTCAGCGCCGGCGCGAACCCGATGGTCATGCGCAAGGGCATGCAGAAGGCCGTTGACGCGGCGATCGAGGCGATCAAGGGCAATTCCGAGGTTGTCAAGGGCAGCGAGGACATCGCGAGAGTCGGCACCGTCTCCTCCGGCGACGAGGAAGTCGGCAAGCTGATCGCAGAGGCGATGGAGAAGGTCAGCGCAGCGGGCGTCATCACCATCGAAGAGTCCAAGACCGCGGAAACCGGTCTGGAGGTCGTCGAGGGCATGCAGTTCGACCGAGGCTATATCTCCCCCTACATGGTCACCGATACCGACAAGATGGAAGCGGTCGTGGACGACCCCTACATCCTCATCACCGATAAGAAGATTTCGTCCATTCAGGACATCCTGCCCATTCTGGAGCAGATCGTCAAGGGTGGTCAGAAGCTCGTCATCATCGCCGAGGACGTCGAGGGCGACGCGCTGTCCACCCTGCTTGTCAACCGTCTGCGCGGCAGCTTCAACTGCGTCTGCGTCAAGGCGCCCGGCTTCGGCGACCGCCGCAAGGAAATGCTCCGCGACATCGCCATTCTCACCGGCGGCACCTACGCCGCCTCTGAGCTGAACATGAACCTGCAGGAGCTGACGCTCAACGATCTCGGCAGAGCCCGTCAGATCAAGGTCAATAAGGACAACACCGTCATCGTCGACGGCTGCGGCGATCCGGAAGCCATTCAGGCGCGCATCCATGAGATCAAGGCGGCGATCAAGGTCACGACCTCCGATTACGACCGCGAGAAGCTGCAGGAGCGTCTGGCGAAGCTGTCCGGCGGCGTCGCGGTCATCCGCGTCGGCGCGCAGACCGAGGTTGCCATGAAGGAGCAGAAGCTCCGCGTTGAGGACGCGCTGAACGCGACCCGCGCGGCAGTCGAGGAAGGCATCGTCGCCGGCGGCGGCACCGCCTACGTCAACGCGATCCCGGCGGTCGAAAAGCTGATCGAGACCCTGACCGGCGACGAGAAGACCGGCGCTGCCATCATCGCCAAGGCGCTGCAGGCGCCGATCCGCCAGATCGCGGAGAACGCCGGTGTGGACGGCTCCGTCGTCTTTGAGAAGATCCGCTCCGCAGAGAAGCTCGGCTACGGCTACGATGCCTACACCGCAGAGTACTGCGACATGATCCCGAGCGGCATCGTCGACCCGACCAAGGTGACGCGCACCGCGGTGGAGAACGCGGCGAGCATCGGCGCATGCGTCCTGACGACCGAATCTCTGGTCGCCGACAAGCCCGATCCCGCAGGCGACGCCGCGGCAGCGGCTGCCGCAGCCGGCGCAGGCATGGGCGGCATGTATTAAGTGAAAAAACCAAGCGGCGCGCTGCAATTCGCAGCGCGCCGCTTTCATTCGTCTTCCGTTTGCTCCAGATACAACGCCTCACATTCCTCCTGCGCAGTGATCAATATCCGCACGGCGGCTTCGTTCGCGCGCATCTGCTTCAGGTACAGCTTCTTGTAGTCAACCGTTTCGTCGTCCATGTCTTTCCTCTCTTTAGATATATTTTAGATATATAATATATCCAATAGAAACATATTACCACAAAACATATCTAAAATAAACATAAATTATGTTTGTTTCGGAGGAACATTATGGCGATCAAGAGCGTATCCATTCGGATCGACGAGGAAATGCTGAATAAGCTGCACGTTGTGGCGGACTACGAGGGGCGGTCTGCGAACAGTCAGATCCTGATTCTGATCCGCGACTGCGTTGCGGCGTTTGAGAAGGAACACGGTGAAATCGGACAGTAACAACGGCGCGCTGCAATTCGCAGTGCGCCGTTTTTATTGCAGACAGCCCCCTCCCGCGTCATTGCGAGGTTGCGCAGCGACCGTGGCAATCTGTCCGTTGCAGGCTTGGGAACTGCGTCGTTTTTACGACAAACCCATCAGTCGTGTCATTCCCCGGCTGACAAAGTCAGCCGAGGGAATCTGTCCGTTGCTGTTATGGCATTTGTGTCGTATTCGAGAAAGCGTCCCGCAACGAGAGACACAGATTGCCCCATGCGGGGCAATGACAGTAACATGGCGGGGCGCGGCGTATTGCGCGAAAGCGTCTCACATCGAAAGGCACGGATTGCCACGGCTGACTCCGTCAGCCTCGCAATGACGCGGCGGGGAGCGCCCGATAGGCGCCCGTGTGAAATCAAACCGGCGTGACCGCAACGGTCACGCCGCTTTTTTATCTCTTCTTGTACAGCAGGAGTTCCGGATCGGCGCCTTCGCACTCGTAGGTGCAGACCATGATGAAATCCGCGTTCGCAAGAACGCCGAAGCACCGTTCCCCGCCCGTTTCCAACTGGTTGCCCAGATAGGTCGTTCCGTCGTTCAGAAATTTCACGGCTGCGCCGCTCGGCAGGGGGTAGGCGAGATTCACATATTGCCCGACGAGGGCGTTGAGCTTTTCCAGCTTGGGCATGCCGTCAATGTGCAGCGCGTTGATCTCGTCGATGAGCTGCTTTTTGAGCGCCTCGAACTGCCCGCCGTCGGCGAGCTCCGCGTGCCGCTTCCAGTAATCCAGCTCCGGCAGCCGCTGCTTCAGATACTCCCGCGCCTGCGCTTCGGAGAAGCCTTGCCCCGTCATGTGGACTGCGCAGACGTCGATCAGATCGTCCATGTCGTGGTAGGTGTAGGTGCCGTCGGCGTAGCACCACCGGCAGTAATCCTCGTTGAGCGCGCCGTCCTTGTCTCGGCTGAGGATCGTATCGTCCAGCGGCATGCCGCAGCACTGGCAGTAAAGCTGCCGCGGTGAGCCGAGCAGGGTGTTGATCGAGACGTTGAACAGCTTGGAAAGCAGCTTCAGCGTCTCGGTGTTCGGCACGGTCTCGCCGGTCTCCCAGCGGGACACCGCCTGACGGGTCACGAAGACCTTTTCCGCCAGATCGTCCTGCGACATGCCGTGCTTCGTTCTGAGTTCGTAAAGTACGTCCTTCGTGTTCATGCAAACACACCTCCTGTAACCGATTATAGCGTAAACCGGCTGTTTTGCAAGCAACGCGCTGTTGCGGTCTGAAAGCGGTAACGCTCACGCCTGCTTTTCGTAGACCAGACTGCCGGGAACGTCCTCGATTCTGACCTTTTCGACCTCACGGTAGTCGAACAGCGAATACTGCCAGTCACTGACGGTGTCCAGATACAGGAATATCTTGTGCAGAATGCTGCGCTGCGCGTCGGGGTCGGAATCCTCCGTGAACCGCACGACGAAGGCGCTGGTAAAGTACGTCTCCGTGACGGTTTTGCGCACCAGATAGATCCGGCGGATCTCCCCGTTGTCGATGGTGCGGATATACGCCAGAACGTCCTCCAGCGCGCCGTCCGGCAAATGCTCGGCAGAGAGCCGGTCGCCGCGGCGGAGCATATTGATCTGACTGTGTTCGTCCTTTTCCTTCTGCAAAAGCTCCACCGCCCGCCCCCGATACCGCTCCAGCTCCGCCTGATTGCCGGTGATACAGCAGAATTTGCCGATCTCGTCCAACGCTTCATTCACGTAGTTTTCGTTGTTGGCGATCGCGTGATAGAGGTCGTCCAGTCCGCTTTCCTCGTAACGGTGCAGGCGCTGTCTGCCTCTGGTGAAATAGGCGAAGTGGCTGGCGCTGTCCGGCAGCTCGCGGATCGCGCGCTCGCAGAGCGTTTCCGCCTCCGCGTAACTGCCGAGGTTTTCCAGATCCGTCACGGTGTCCCGGTATTCCTGCATATCCAGCGGCTTTCCCGCCGCTTCCCACGCCTCGACGCGCGCAAGGGGCTTGATGTAGTAGATTTCGCGGAGCTTTTCGTAGTTTTCGGCGCGAGCGTCAAGAATCAACTGATCCAGATAACTTACCGCTTTATTGCGCTCCTGCTCGAACGGCTCGCTGCCGGTTCCGGGCAGAGCGCGGTATTCCTTGACGCCCAGCGCGTCAAGACGCATTTTCAGGGTGGGGTGCGTGGCGTTCTGGGCGAGGATCTGCTTGGGGATCAAGGCGTTCCAGACCTCCGCGCGTACCGCCGCGCGGCGCAGGAAATCCTCGATCTTGCTCCGCAGAACGTCCGGCGCAGGCGTCGGGCTTTCGTAGAACGGCGGCAGATCGTAGGTGCCGAATTCGTACTCGTAGCGATCTGCGTAGTACGTTTTCAGCAGGGCGGAGCCTGCAACGGACTTGTCGCAGCCGCGTACCATCGCCAGGTCGGCGGTCGCTTCCTGCGTGACGGAAACGGCGATCCTATACAGATAATAGCGGAAGTCGTATATGCTGTCCGGATAGGCGAACAGAGGATCGGTGAAACGGGAGTGCGCGTGGCGCGGCTTGCCGCACCGGAGCCAGTTGGCGTAGGCGTCTTCTTTGTTTTCCTTGGAGATGGCGACGTGGACGAATTCGTGATTCAGAATGGAAGCCAGCTCCTGCTCGGAAAGGATCGACAGAAGCAGCGCGTCGATCTGCAGGGAGATCGTCGTGCCCAGATCGCCGACCCCGATATTGCCGTCTGTGATAAACGAAATGCGCACGGGCGTTTCACAGCCGCTCTCGCGCGCAGCCCGTTCCGCCATCGCGTACAGATGTGGATAGTCCTGCTTCTGCACGTAGGAGCGATCGTCCTCCATGAAAGCGGTGGGGATGTGGAATCGTATGCGTGCCAGAGCGGCGAGGAACAGCGCGTTTGCGTAGAGCACGAAAAGAACCTGAATCGCCGTGTCGGCGCACCATCCGCCGCATACGGCGATGGCTGCGCCGAGAAGCGCCAGCAGCACGGCGTACGCGCCGGTCAAAATCCGCCACTTCTTCAAAAAGGCGAGGTTTTTGCGCGCCGTTTCGACGCCTGCTTCCTTCTGCGAGAGCAGGAAACGCTGCACCTCGTCGACCCGCATCTTGTCCAGAGACTTTGCAAACCGTTTGCACAGCAAATAAGATAGCAGATAGAACAGCGGAGGAACGGCGCAGAACGATATCGTAATGACGTACATCGTCTTCCTGTCCCAGTTTTCCCAATGCTTTCCCGCCAGAACGCCGATGGTGAACAGCAGCACGGCCGTCGCAAAGGAAACGCCGAGCAGCGCGAGCCCCCGCTTGCGCAGAACGGCCTCCTGCGCGGAAAGCGGAGGCGGCGCGGGCGGCTGACCGTTCCGCTTCGCCCTGGTGTACTCGCCGGTGAAGATCAGCGCCACCGTAATGGCAACGCCTTCCGCCCCGCAGAATCCGAAAAACACCGCCCGATCTGCGGCGGTGTATTCGCCGAACGCCTTGTTGCCGGTCAAAAGCATCGCCAGCGGGATCAGAGCAAACGCAACGGCGAACGAAACGATGATCCCGATCAGGTATTTCTTCTTTTTGTCCATAAGGAGGTCACTCCTTTTCTGCGGGCGCGGCGATCCCGAACAGGCGGCGGGCGTTGGCGGCGGTGATCTCGCCCGCTTCCTCGGCGGAAAGCCCTTTGATTTCCGCGATTTTTGCGGCGACCAGCGGCACGAAGCGGCTGTCGTTGCGCCTGCCGCGGTGCGGCTCCGGCGCCATGTAGGGGCAGTCCGTTTCGATGAGGATGCGGTCCAAAGGCAGCGCTTCGACCGCCTCTAAGGCGCGGCGGGCGTTCTTGAACGTCACGACGCCCGTAAAGCCGATGTACCAGCCGCGCTCGACGAGCCACAGCGCCATCTCCTTCGAGCCGGAGAAGCAGTGGAACACGCCGCGCACAATCGAGTGGCGGGTGACGATCTCCATCGCGTCGCCGTGCGCCTCGCGTTCGTGGACGATGACGGGCAGCTTCAGCGCCTCGGCCAGCTCGAGCTGCTGCTCAAAGGCGATGATCTGCTGAACCCGCGGCACGTCCTCATAGTGGTAGTCCAGACCGATCTCGCCGATCGCCTTGACTTTCGGATTGCCCGCTAAGGCGCGGTAGCGGTCGAGCAGCTTCCCGTCCACGCGGTCCGCGTCGTCGGGATGGGAGCCGACGGCGGCATAGATGAATTCGTATTCGTTCGCCAGCGCGACCGACCGCTCCGAGGAGGGCAGGTCGCAGCCGATATTCATGATCAGACCGACGCCGTGGTTTTTGAGGTCTGCGATGATCTCGGCACGGTCGGCGTCAAAGCGGCGGTCGTCCAGATGGGCGTGAGAGTCAAAGTACATATCAGTCTCCGAATTTCCGGCAGGTGAACAGGATCACCTGCCGTTTTTTTGCAAGCTCGGTCAGAAGCTCGATCGCGGCGCGGGCGCGTTCGTCGTCGAAGTTGACGAGGGCGTCGTCTAAGACGAGCGGCGCGTCCTGCGGCAGAAGGCGTTCACACATCGCCAGCCGCAGCGCAAGATACATCTGATCGGCGGTGCCGTAGCTCATGGCGGCGGCGGGACGCATGACCGTGCCGTCCTCGCTGCGGACGGACAGCAGCATCCCCGGCTCTAAGAGGACGTTCGGGTACTTGCCGCCTGTCAGCCGCGACAGCAGGAGCCCCGCGTCGCGGGTGATCTGCGGAGAGAAGCGCGAGCGCAGGGTCTCGTCGGCGCGCTTGAGGGCTGCCATGGCGAGGTCCACGACCTCGCTCTTTTCCTGCGCAGCCTTGATCTGCTCGGTCAGAAGCTCCGCTTCCGCCTCGAGCTCCACCGCGCTGCCGGTCGCGCCGATCGCGCCCTGCTTCGCGGCGAGGGCGGTCGTCAGATCGGACAGCCGTTGCCGCGCCTGCCGCAGATCGTAGGCGATCTTCGCGCCGTCCAAAGCCATCGCCTCGGCGTCCTCCGGCGCGTCTTCGTCGCCGAGGATCACGCGCATGGAGCCGATCTGTTGGCGCATGGTTTCCAGCGCGCGCTGCTCCGTCGCAAGCCGCGAACGGGCATGGAGCGCCGCGCCGATCGCTTCGCGCAGGTCGGCGGGAGCGGCGCAGTCCGGGGCAAAGGCGGCGCATTTGTTCACCAGAGCGTCCAGCTCGTTTTGCGCCGCAGTGACGGCGGTTTCGAGCGCTTGCTTCTGCGCCGCTGCCTGGGCGCGCTCCTTTTCGTATTGCGTAAGGGCGGCGGCGTAGCCGTCCGCCAGCTTGGGCAGCTCCCTGCAGTCGCTCAGGCCGTAGCGCAGCGGGATGAGATCCGCCTGATGCAGCCGTGCGCGGACGGCTGCCGCCCGTTTGCCGCGCAGAAGCAGGACGGCGATCAGTCCGACCAGTCCGGCGGCGAAGACCGCAAGTCCCGCGATCAGCAGGACGCTGCCCGCCTCCGACAGGATCCCTGCCGCGCACAGCCCGATGCCGGCGAGCATGACAGCAAGGCACAGGAGCAGCGGCCAGCGTTTTCTCGGCGGCACGTCGCGCAGGCGGTCATATTCCGCGCAGTCTTCCGCGGCTTTCTTTCGTGCTTCTTCGCCGGTCATGCCGGAAAACGCCTGCGGGAGCGCGGGCCTGACGACCTCGCCCGGCGCGAAAGCGGCTTCCATTTTCGCGGTGCGCAGCTTGTCCTCCGCTGTCTGCACGCTGCGGTGCAGGGCGCGCAGTTCCTCTTCCTCCGGCAGCCGCGCGGCGGCTTCCTTCAGCTCGCGGCACAGGGTCTCCTGTGCGGCGGCCTTCTGCTCCAGATCGGCAAGTCCTGCTCGTTTTTTCGCCTTCTGCGCGCGCTGAAAACGCGCTTCAAGGGCTTCCAGACGGGCGACCTCCTCCTGCGCGGCTTCCTTCTGCGCGGTGATGCGCATCGCGTCGTCCTGCATGGCGTAAAGACCGTCGAGCGCGCGGCGGACAGCGGCGCTTTGCTCGGTCAGACGCGGCAGACCCGTCCTGCCGACCAGCTTGTTTTTCTGCTTTTTCAGTTCTTCGGCAAGCTCAGAATAGGACTTCGCCCCGTCCTCGCCCGTGGTGACAAGGGCGCCGAGCCGCTTTTCCAGGGCGGCGTCGTCGGTGACGGTCAGACCGAGCTGACGGATGAACGCGGTGCGCTCAAAGACGCTCCGCTCCACGCCGCACAGGATTCTGCCGCAGTTCTCGCCGGTCAGCTCCGGCACGGGCCCGCCGCTCGCCGTATCAAAGGCGCGGAACGCGCCCATGGGAACGCGGCGGTCGGTCGAGCGCTCGATCGTGATCTCTCTGCCATTCCAGCTCAGCTCGATCGCGCCCTCCATCGGGCTGTTGTCCCATGGCTTGTAGCGCTCCTTTACGGGAAGACCCTGATTGGCGGCGCTGGCGCGTTCGGAGGTGTCGACGCCGTAGAGCATGGCGACGAGGAAGGCGCTCCACGTCGATTTGCCCGCCTCGTTGGGCAGGCACAGGAGATTCATCCCCTCGGTCAGCTCCAGCGTTCCGTGGAGCTTGCCGAAGGAGGCGCGCATTTTTCGAATGATCATAACGCCACCTCCCGTCCGTCCATCAACGCTGTGACGAGCTTCGCGGCAGCGGCGATTTTGCGCCGCTGCGTCTCGTCGGCGGTATCGTACTGTGCTTTCAGATCGCGCAGGAAGTGTCCGCGCAGGGTGTCGTCTCCGGCGGCTGCCCACAGCGCCTGCTTCGGCACGGTGCAGTCGCGGACGGAAAGCGAATAAAAGCGCGGCTCCAGCGCGGCCTGCAGGGCGGGCAGGTCAATCGCGTCGCTCTCGCCGGTGAGCACAATGCGGTAGCAGTCGTCCTCCGTCCGCGCGGGCAGCGCGGCGTTGACGGAAGCAAGGGGATCGTCGCCCGCGTCCACGGACAGGATCTCGTATTTTCTCGTGTGCAGTGGGATAAACTCCGTGCGGCAGAGGTTCTTGTCGAGCGTGACCTTGTAAACGCCCTTTTCGCCGCATTCGTCAAAGCCTCTGCCCATCAGACAGCCGGGCCAGGCGCAGACGGTGGAGCCAAACTTCCGCTCCTCCGCCTTGTGGATATGCCCGAGCGCGAGATAGTCCAGACCGGAGGCGCTGATTGCCTCGGCGGAGATGAAATTATAGACGGAATTCGCCTGCAGATCGCCGTGCAGCGCCATGAGATTCAGGCGGTCGGGGTCAGACACGCGGAAGCCGCCCAGCATCGGCGGCATCTCCTGCGCGGTGAAGCCCGCGCCGTAGACGTCGCATGCGTCCAGACGGACGCGCTCGATGGTATTTGAAGTGAAAATATGGACGTGCTCGCCCCAGTCCTCGGTCAGATACGGAGAACCCTGGGTCAGATAATCGTGGTTGCCGGGCGCGATGAAGATCTCCGCGGAAACGGCGGCAAAGAAACGCTTGAGCGCGTCGAGCGTGTCGCGGTAGACGCGCGCGCTGTCAAACAGGTCGCCGGACAGCAGAACGAGGTCGCAGTCTTCGCACAGTGCGGTGAGCTGCTCGAGCGCGGCGCGCTGCTCCCTGCGGCGGGACGCCGCCTTCTCCGGCGGCAGGGAGGAAAAGGCGGAATCCAGATGGAAGTCCGCCGCGTGCAGAAGCTTAATCATGCAGCATCATCCTTTCCGTTGCGGTGCATTTGCCGCTGTCGGGGTCAATCGTGAAGATACAGCCGTTGAGCTGGCACGCGCCGGGCGCTGGCTCATAGCGGCCGGTCAGCTCGCCGCGGAAATTCTGTATGGACTGCGACGGACGGACGCCGAGCACGGAGTCATAAGGACCTGTCATGCCGAGGTCGGTCAGATAGCCCGTGCCCTTCGGCAGGATGCGGTCGTCCGCGGTCTGCACGTGGGTGTGCGTTCCCCAGACCGCGCTGACTCTGCCGTCAAGCATCCAGCCCATCGCGATCTTTTCCGAGGTCGCCTCCGCGTGGAGCTCAACAAGGATCAGCTTTGTGTTGAGCTTTTTCAGAATGTTCTCCGCCGCGAAGAACGGATTGTCGGGCGTATGATCCATCGAAACGCGCCCGATCAGGTCGATCACGGCAACGTCGCCGAAGCTCGTCTCGTAGACGCCCCAGCCGCGTCCGGGCTGCAGCGGCAGATTGGCGGGACGCAGCACCTGTCGCGAATCCTCAATATAGGAGATAAGGTCGCGCCTGCCCCAGGTATGATTGCCCATGGTGATCACGTCCGCGCCGGCGTCCAGAATGGTCTCTGCCTGCTGCGGCGTCATGCCGGTACCGGCGGCATTCTCACCGTTGACCACGCAGAAGTCGATCCCATGCTCGCGCTTGATCGTGCGCAGGCGGCTTTTTAAGAAAGCGAGACCGCTCGCGGCGACGACGTCGCCGACTGCCAAAACTTTGAATTCCATGATTTCCTCCGGATTCCGATAAATTTTCATTCTCTATTATACCGAAAAACAGCGCGGCGTACAAGCGGCTGCCGCGCTTTTTTCGACCGCATGGACGAAAAACCCGTATTTCCCGTGTATTTCCCAAGATGTTGCGGCAGGCAAAGACAACAAACACAATTTATTGTGGTGCCGCCTCCTGCTTTCGCGCAATTTCGCGTTCGATTTGCGTAAAATATGGGGTGGGAGAAACGAATGAAAGGGGGCGCGCGGATGCGAAGGAGCAGAGATCTTCTGGGAAACGGCAGGATCCTCTATATCCCGATCCGTCAGATCCGACCGAATCCGTCTCAGCCGCGGAAAATTTTTGATCCGGAGGGATTGCGGGAGCTGGCGGCGAGCATCGAGCAGTACGGGATATTGCAGCCGCTGACGGTGCGTCGGAATCTGGGCGGTTATGAGCTGGTCGCGGGGGAGCGCCGGCTGCGGGCGGCGAAGATGGCGGGCTGTACGGAGGTGCCGTGCATTTTGCTCACGGTGGACGAGGAGCAGTCCGGCATGGTCGCGCTGGTGGAGAATTTACAGCGGCGCGATCTGGACTACATCGAAGAGGCGGAGGGCTTGTCACGGCTGATGCGCCTGTACGGGCTGAATCAGGAGCAGGCGGCGCAGCGCGTGGGGAAGAGCCAGAGCGCGGTGGCGAACAAGCTGCGCCTGCTGCGTCACAGCCCAAAGGTGCTGGAGCTGCTGCGCAAGCATCAGCTTTCCGAGCGGCACGCCAGAGCGCTGCTGAAGCTGCCGACGGAAGCGGAACGCCTGGAGGTGCTGGCGGCGATCGTCAAACAGCAGCTCAACGTGGCGAAAACCGAGGCGTACATCGACGCATATATCGAAAAGCAGAAGGCGAAGGAGCCGAAGCGGGGACTCAGAAAGCTGATCGTGCGGGATCTTCGCCTGTTTCTCAACAGCGTCAATCACTCTTTGGAGCTGGTGCGCGGCGCAGGGATCGACGCAATCTCGGAGCAGGAGGAGACGGACAGCGAGATCGTCCTGACGATCCGCCTGCCGAAACGGGCGGGATAGGCAATGCGGAATGCGGAATGCGGAATGCGGAATGCGGGCGAGTTTACCTAAATACAATTATGTAAACCAATAATGATAGTACGGTACGGCTATATGCGCCGGAGGATGTGAAACTGTCTGACCAACGGTGTCATTGCGAGCCGGTTGCAAAACCGGCGTGGCAATCCGTCCGTCGCAGTTTTGTACTCTGCATCGCATAACGGAGAAAATGCAGAATGCGCTCAAACCCTGTCATTGCCCGACTTGTTCGGGCAATCCATACGTATCAATATGGGACACTTCGTCGTAATAGGCAAACGTGCCATACCTGCACGGGACGGATTGCCACGACTTGCTCTGCAAGTCTCGCAATGACACCGTTTGAGATACTGCGTGAAACGACAAACATGCCATACCTGCCGCGGACGGATTGCCGCGACTTGCTCCGCAAGTCTCGCAATGACACGGGGGAGACTGCCGCGGAACCGCGTGCGCACGATGGCGCCACTACCCCCTGTATCCTAACCCCTGCCCTCTAAACCGGCTGCGGAATCCGCGCCCGGTTTTTTTCGCGTTTTCTCAAGGTTTTGCAAGAAAATGTTTGCAATAGAGGGAAGAATATGGTATACTGTATCGGCAATGAAAACCAACGCGAAACAAATATTGAAAGGGGATTCTTCAATGCACAAGTATGTATACCTTTTCACCGAAGGTAACGCAAACATGCGCGAGCTGCTCGGCGGCAAGGGCGCGAACCTGTCCGAGATGACCAACATCGGCATGCCGGTCCCGCAGGGCTTCACCATCACCACCGAGGCCTGCACCCAGTACTACGAGGACGGCCGCACCATCAACGACGAGATCATGAGCCAGATCATGGAATACGTCGAGAAGATGGAGCAAATCAACGGCAAGAAGTTCGGCGATCTGACGAACCCGCTGCTCGTTTCCGTCCGTTCCGGCGCGAGAGCCTCCATGCCCGGCATGATGGACACCATCCTGAACCTCGGCCTGAACGACGACGTCGTCGCCGCGATGATCAAGGGCAACCCCGATCCTAAGTTCGAGCGTTTCGTATATGACTCCTATCGCCGCTTCATCCAGATGTTCTCCGACGTCGTCATGGAAGTCGGCAAGAAGTACTTTGAGCAGCTCATCGACAAGATGAAGGAGCGCAAGGGCGTCGTCTATGACGTCGACCTGACCGCCGCCGACCTCAAGGAGCTGGCGGAGCAGTTCAAGGCAGAGTACAAGAACCAGATCGGCAGCGACTTCCCCTCCGATCCGAAGGTGCAGCTCTACGAAGCCATCCGCGCCGTGTTCCGCTCCTGGGACAACCCCCGCGCCAACGTCTATCGCCGCGACAACGACATCCCGTATTCCTGGGGCACTGCCGTCAACGTCATGCCGATGGTCTTCGGCAACCTGAACGACA
>CAMUZA010000046.1 GCA_947165085.1 uncultured Clostridia bacterium
GACTCGAACCCCCAACCCTCAGAACCGGAATCTGATGCTCTATCCATTGAGCCACTGGCGCGTGTATATAGAGTATAGCAAATCCGCCGTGAAATGTAAAGACATTTTTCGCTCATCTTTTCCCGCCGCTTCGCGTATTTGCGACAAAAATCTGCTTTAGATATTGTTTTTCCGCAGATCGCGTGGTATAATAATCAAAAAATGAGGTCATTTTTGATTTCATAGATTGTGAGGAATTGTTATGGCTGATTCTATGCCCGGTTTCCGCAACGCGCTCAACGGTTTTAACCGCAACGACGTCGTACAGTTTATTCAGGCGCAGACCATTGAACATGAAAAAGCATTGCGCGTTCTTCGCGACGAAAACGCGCGCCTGCAGGAAGCGCTGACCGCCGCCCGTGCGGAAAACGACGATCTTCGCACGCTCAACGAATCGCTGAATGAACGGCTGCAGGCGGAGCCGCCCGCTGCGCCCGTGTCGGAAGCGCCCGCTCCCGCTGCGCCCGCAGTTCTGGACGCGCCGATGATGCCCGCCGCTACCGTGGTAAAGGCAGCCGCACCCGATTTCAACGAAATGGAGCTTGCCGCCTACCGCAGAGCTGAAATGACGGAGCGCATGGCAAGAGAACGCGCTAACGCCTCTGCCGAGCGCATGAAGGCGATCTTCTCGCAGGCAGATGAGAAGCTCACCGTGACCTCGCAGGACTTCAAGACCCTGCTGGACGCCTTCCAGACCAACTTCGGTCAGATGGAGCAGCTTTTGCAGACGGCGCAGGGCATCGTAGACGAATCCTCTTCCAGTCTGAAGGCCGCATCCGATATCTGCAGCGAACCGTAATTTTTTCCTGCGCAACCGTATTTCGACGGATTGTGCGTCTGTGCCGTGCTACAATACGGGTACAGCTTATCCAATGCGAGTCAAATCCGGCGCAGCCGCGCCAGACCCAAAGCCAACTTGCCCTCCGAGATTCCTCGGAGGGCTTTTTTTATTGATCCAAAATGCCGTATTTCAGGCGGATGCGCTCCATCTTTTCAAGCAGAGGCGCGGAAAAGAGCCACAGGAACGCCGCAGTCGCCGCGCTCAGGATCAGATCCATCGGCAGTCCGCCTGCGCAGCAGGCAACGATCGCTTCCCATGAAAGAGAATTGCTGAACCACAGCGCAGACTGAATATTCATCAGAAATCCGTAGATCGCGACGGATACAACCGCGCCGAAGACGCACAGCGACGTTCTGCTGCACCGCAAAATCCCATGGCGGTACAGGAAGCCCGCCAAAAAACCGATCAGACCCATGGCGAACATCTGCCACGGCGTCCACGTGCCTTGCCCGAAAAAGACGTTGGACAGGAGCATGGACAGCGCGCCGATCAGAAAACCGCTCTCCGCGCCGAGCGCAACGCCGGAAAGAATGACAAGGGCGACGACCGGTTTGAACTGCGGCAAAAAGGATAATGCCGTTCTGCCCGCCACCGCGAGCGCGGAAAACACCGCGATCAGAACAAGCTCATAAGCCTGCGGTCTGCGGCGCTCAAAGGCAAGGGCAAAGGGCACCATGATCTCCGCCAGCACCAGCAGCGAGGTCAGCAGATATTGATTCTTATCCAGCAGGAATACGCCGCAGAGGATCGTTGCGGGCACAAGAAGCAGAACGCTGACAATGGCGATGATCCGCGCTTTGGATACCTTTCGCCGGCTCACCGCGCCGAGCTCCCGCCGCCTGCTCAAAGCGACGGGGATCAGGACGAGGCAGACGATAAGCAGCGACTGCTGCAGCGACTCTTTGAGCGGCAGGGTTAACGACGTGTGGAGAGACGCAGCAAATAACGCTGCGCTTGCAAGCAGTACAAGCGCAATCAACAATCTCCACCACGGCAGCGGCTTGACGCGCTTTGGTGCGGACTGCACAGCAGGCGCAGCCGCCTCGCCGCCATCATCCGCAGGAAAATCCGATTCCTCCACGCCGCACGCAGATAAGAGCTCCGCGCAGGTCACTGCTTCTGGCAGCCGCTGCCGCGCGATCCGGTTTGCGGCGGTGCTATAAAAACTGTTGCCGGAGAAGAAGTCCGAGGGCGTTCCCTCCGCGGCGACCGCTCCGTCGAAGAGCAGATAACAGCGGTCTGCGTACTGCGCGCAGAATTCTATGTCGTGGCTGACGGTAATAACCGTTTTGCCCGCCTGCAGCAGCGCCCGGATTATTTCACCGAAATGCGCCTTGAACGCCGCGTCAAAGCCTTTGGTCGGCTCGTCCATCAGCAGGATATCCGGCGCGGCAAGCAGGACCTTCGCCAGCGCGGCGCGCTGCTGTTCGCCGCCGGAGAGGTCGTAGGGATGCCGCTCCATGAGGTCTTCAAGTTTACATAATCTTGCGACCTTCGCGATGCGCGAGGCGTTATCCTCCTGCGGAGAATCGGCAAGCGTTTCTTCCAGTTCGCCGCGGACGGTTTTCGCCACGAAGAGCATTTTTGGATCCTGCGGCAGCAGTCCGACGCGCAGCTTGGAGTCGCGTATCAGCTTTCCCTGCTGCGGTTTTTGCAGACCGGCGATCAAAGCGAGCAGCGTCGTCTTGCCGCTGCCGTTGCCGCCGAGGACGGCGGAATGTCTGCCCCTTTCAAACCGGCAGGTCAGGTCGCACAGGACGTCCTGTCCTTTCTTTTCGTAGCGGAAGCCGACGTGTTTCAGCTCGATCGCCGTCTCCCCCGTTGTCGGTTCTGCGCGTGCGGGAAGCGGCTTCAGTTCCCCCGCCTCCTCCGAAAGCCAGCGGCGCGCCTCGCCGACCGTCAGCTTGCCGCAAAGCCGAATTGGCGTCGGCATGGCGAGATACTGTGGGTGCCTGCGGGCTTTCAATTCTGCTGCGACCGCAAGCGGACTGCCATCTGCCAGCAGGCAGCCGCGATCCAGCATGATCGCGCGGTCCGAGCGCGGAAGCGCCTCCTCCAGCCGCTGTTCGCTCAAAATCACCGTCGTGCCGAGCTCGCGGCAGATCCGATGCGCCGCATTCAAAAACTCTGTCGCAGCGATCGGATCAAGCTGCGCGGTCGGCTCATCGAGGAGGAGAACCCGCGGCTGCAGCACCATGACTGCCGCCAGATTCAGGATCTGTTTCTGACCGCCGGACAGCGACGCGATCTCGTGGTACAGCCAGTCCTCCATGCCGAAGAACGCCGCTGTCTCGGCAATACGCCGCTGAATGGCAGCGCGCTCCATGCCCAGATTCTCCGCGCCGAACGCCAGCTCGTGCCAGACCTTGTCCGTCACGCTCTGGCTGTCCGGATCCTGCTGTACAAAGCCGATCTCCGCGCTTGTTGTCCGCTGATTCTGCGCAGACAGCGGTGTGCCGAAGTAAAGGATGCTGCCCGAGCGTTCGCCGTGTGGCGCTATGACCGGCTTCAGAAGCCGCAGCAAGGTGGTCTTTCCGCTGCCGGACGCGCCGATCAGCGTCACAAACTCCCCTTCACCTATCGAAAGGGAGATATCGCGCAGAGCGGGCGCCGCCTGCGCGGGATAGGTGAAGCTGAGGTCTTTTATCTCAAAGCACGCCATGACAGCGCCTCCTTTCCTTCTGAAATCAAGGGATACGCCGCGAGCAAGCCGAAGCACGCGGCGTAAATCACGGTGGATATCCCATGCTCGCCGGTCAAAGTCGGGTAAAACGCAAAAGCAAACCTGCCGCTGAATCTCCCTGTCAGCGCAGCCGCGCCGAACAGGACGATCCACCCGAGGGCGATGCCGTCGTGCGCACCGAAGCGGTAGGGTGAGTACGCCGTCCTGCCGCGCAGACCGTAGCCGCGGCTTTTCATGGAGTTTGCCGTATCCAGCGCGCTCTCAAGCGCCCACGTCACCGTGACAGACACGACACGTCCGGCGTGCCGCAGTCCTTTTACATCCGGAAGCAGACATTTTTGCGCCTGCGAAACCTCGCGCATCCGTGAAAGCAGCCGCGGCACGAAGCGCAGTCCCATACAGAGCGTCAGCGACAGCGAAGGAAAGACGCCGCCGAACAGGTAAAGAAACTTGTCGGAAGTAACCACACTGTTCCAGCAGACGAACCAGAACAGCACCGCCGCAAGACGAATTGCGGAAAACGCGCCGAACAGCACCGCCTCAAGGGTGCAGACGCTTCCCCACGGGAATTGAAACAGCACCGTTTCACCCAGTTTGCTGGTAAGCGGATTGAGGATCGCCGCAAACAGCATGAGCGGCACGATCAGCCGGAGCTGCCGCAACAGCCGTTTCCCGCCGACGCAGAGAAGCGTCAGACTCACCGCGCAGAACAGGCTGATCAGAACGATCGCCGGATGCTCCGTCATCATGGTCAACAGCAGCACGAAGACGAAGAATATGAAATTGACCGACGGGTGCCGCCGCGCAAATGCCGTCATATTCTCCCCTCCGCGTAAAATCAATGTAAATTGATTTTATCATAAGCTCCGAAAGATGTAAACGGCTTTGTGTCGAATCGGCGCGAAACGGCATAGATTGGAACGGAAAGGAGGCACCGAAATGGCGCGTTACGTTCTGAAATTCGGCGGCAGCTCCCTTGCCGACCCGAAAAAGCTCTATGCCGCAGCGCGGAAGCTCGCTGCTCTGCACCGCGCAGGGCATCAGGTCGTCGGCGTTCTCTCGGCACAGGGCGGCACGACGGACGCTCTGCTTGCCAAGGCGCGGCAGATCGACCCCGGCTGCGGCGGGCGCGAGCTGGATGCCCTGCTCGCAACCGGCGAGCAGGTCTCGGTCTGCCTGTGCGCAATGGCGCTGCGGCGGTTGAACGTTCCCGCCGTCAGCCTGAGCGGCTGGCAGGCAGGCGTTCGCACAGAAAGCCGCTTCAATGACGCCCGTATTCTCGGACTGAACAACGACCGCATCGAACGCGAGCTGGATAGAGGAAGGATCGTCCTTGTGACAGGCTTCCAGGGCGTGGACGATAACGGCAACGTCACGACCCTCGGCAGAGGCGGCTCGGATACCACCGCGGTCGCGCTGGCAGCATTTCTGCATGCGGATTTCTGCAAAATCTACACCGACGTGGACGGCGTCTATTCCGCCGATCCGCGCACGCATCCGGACGCGGTGAAATACAGCAGGATTTCTTACGACGACATGCTGACCCTCGCCCGCAGCGGCGCGAAGGTCCTGCACGACCGCTGCGTGGAGCTTGCGAAGCAGTACAACGTCCCGATTGAGGTCCTTTCCTCGACCGCCGACGTTCCGGGGACGATCGTAGGTGCGTGACACACGCACCTTTTTTTATGAAAAGGATTGAATTTTTGATTTTGACTATGCTATAATTAAAATACAGAGGGAAACTCTGAAAAGAAAAGGAGGATAAACTATGACAGCAATCAAGAAATACTTAGCGGAATTTCTCGGCACGATGATCCTGGTCGTCTTCGGCTGCGGCGTCGCGATCGCAACCAGCGCAGACGTCCTCACGACCGCAGTTGCGTTCGGTCTTGTCATCGTCGCCATGGCTTACAGCATCGGCAGCATTTCCGGCTGCCACATCAATCCCGCGGTCTCTATCGCAATGCTCTGCTCCGGCAAAATGAGCTTCAAGGACTTCATCGGCTATGTCTGCGCTCAGTGCCTCGGCGCGATCGCGGGCGCTGCGATCCTCGGCCTGATCTTTGGCTTCGGCTGCAGCTTCGGCGCAAACGACGCGATTGCCCAGACCACCGGCGGCCGTTTCCTGTCTCTTGGCGTTGAGGTCATGCTGACCGCCGTCTTCGTCTTCGCCATCCTCGGCGTTACCTCGAAGAAGAGCGATTTCAGCAGAATCTCCGGCATCGTCATCGGCTTCACGCTGATCCTGGTCCATCTGCTTGGCATCGGTCTGACGGGCACCTCCGTCAACCCCGCTCGCAGCCTTGGTCCGGCGATCTTCGCAGGCGGCACTGCGCTGAGCAACATCTGGATCTTCATCGTCGGCCCGCTGGCCGGCGGCATTCTGGCTGCGATTGCCTGGCGTTTCCTCGCAGGCAAGGAAGAGCAGTAATCCCGCAACATAAAAACGGCTCTGCCCGATGGGCAGAGCCGTTTTTCTATTCTTTACTTGCAGGCGGCAACGATCAGATCCGCGCAGGCGTCGATCCCCAGCTTGCTGCTGTCAAGGCAAAGGTCGTAATTATGCACCTCGCCCCAATTCCTGCCGGTGTAGTTCTTGTAGTAGACCCTTCGCTTCTGGTCCTTGTCCTCCAGACGCTTTCTGGGCGGCTTGTCCTGCTCGCCGTAGCGCTCGACGATCCGCTTAGCGCGGCTGTCCATGTCCGCATAGATGAACACGTGCAGGCAGTCTTTATAGTCGCGCAGGATGTAGTCCGCGCAGCGCCCGACGATGACGCAGTTTCCTTCCGCGGCGATATCTTCGATGACCTTCGATTGGATCAGATAGAGCCGGTCGTGCATGGACATGCCGTTGCTTTCGTATTGCCCCGCCGTGGCAAGCGAGAACAGCAGGCTGCTCCTCGCGCTTGCGTATTCGCCGCTTTCCTTGATGAACTCCGTCGAAAAACCGCTGACTTGCGCCACCTTTTCGATCAGCTCTCTGCCGTAGAAGTGATAGCCGAGCTTTTCCGCAACGAGCATACCAATGCTGTGACCGCCGCTGCCGAACTCGCGGCTGATGGTGATAATGCTTTTCATGGCTGCTTCACCCTCCTTTGAATTAGCCCCACATAGCGGACAGTGCGGGAATGATCTGCTTTTTACGAGACATGACCTTCGGCAGGAAAACGGTGTTGTTCTTCGCTTCCGCAGAGAACGCCTGCCGGATCGTGTCCTCATCGCCAAGATAGATGAGCTGCGTGCCTTCGCGCAGCACGTCCGTCAGCATCAGGAGCATCAGGCTGTATTTCTTCTCCTTCATGGTCTCGCGCATCTGGTCGAGGAATTCCTCCTTGCGCTCCATGATATGTGCGGAGTTGACGCAGGTAATCTGCCCGACGCCGAGATAGTGCTCAGCGATATGGAAGTCCTTGAAGTCAGAGAAGAGCAGCGCCTTCGCAGTCTTGTCATCCGACCATGAGGCGGAGAATATCTCCTGTCCGAGCTCGTCCAAAGAGACGTTGGCGATCCGCGCCAGGCGCTCTGCCATATTGCGGTCGCGCTGGGTGCAGGTCGGCGATTTGAACATGACCGTGTCCGAGACGATGGCGGCAGCCATCAGCCCGGCTAACTTCTCCGAGGGCATGAGTCCTTTTTCCTGATACATGCCCGCGATGATCGTGGTCGTGCTGCCGACCGGCTCGTTGCGGAAATAGATCGGATTGCCGGTCTGGATATCCGCGAGGCGGTGATGGTCGATGATCTCCAGGATCTCCGCCTGCTCCAGTCCGGGGACGGACTGCGCCAGCTCATTGTGGTCGACCAGCACCACGCGCTTGCGGCGCGGCTTGATCAAATGATAGCGCGACAGCGTGCCGACCACGCGCTCGTTTTCGTCCAGAATGGGATAGCAGCGGTAGCGGCTTTTCAGCATGCCCTCGCGGACGTCGTCCACGTAGTCGTCCAGATGGAAGCACTCCATGTTGTCTGTGCGGCAGACGCGGGCGATCGGGATCGACTGATAGATCATGCGCACGGCGCGGTATGCGTCGAACGGCGTGGAGATGATGCAGGTATCCGTCGGGATGCTGCGCAGCTGCTCGTCCAGCTCCGCCTGACAGAGGATGATGCACTTGACGCCGATCTCCAGCGCGCGACGGATCATATCCGGCTGCTGACCGCAGACCACGATGGCGTCCTTCGAGGAAAACAGCAGGTTCTCGCGGTCCTGCGGCAGAGCGATGGAAACGTCGCCCGTGATCGTGTCGATCAGATTGCCCGCCTCGTTGAGGATTCTGCCCTCCAAAACGCTTAAAAGATTGAACACCGGGATTTCTTCGATATGCGGGTGCTCGATCGAGCGCATATCGTGCGAGGCGATATCGCCCGCAGAGATCATGCCGTACAGCGTACCGTCCTCATTCGTCACAGGGATCGCCGCGATCGAGCGGTCCTGCGTCAGCACCGTCCACGCTCTGCTGACGGTAACGGCGGAGGAAAGCGCCGGCGGCGTATCATAGTCCAGATCGCGCACCTGCGTGCGCACGTTTTTGACCCACT
The DNA here is from genome assembly GCA_947165085.1 of uncultured Clostridia bacterium. GTDB lineage: Bacteria > Bacillota > Clostridia > Oscillospirales > Oscillospiraceae > JAZOXB01. The sequence continues at coordinate 8,103 of CAMUZA010000046.1, forward strand.
CCGGCGGGGCAAAGCCGAAGCGTTCCAGCACAAGATGCGTCTCGTCGCTGACGTGACCGATTCTTCTTGCGCTGTACTCGCGGTCGCCGAGCGCATTGCGCAGCGCGGCGTACGCCATTGCCGAAACGATGGAATCCGTATCCGGATTTCGGTGACCGGTAACATAGATCGTGTCCATAACCGTCTCCCTTCCTTTTCTATCTTCATCCTACCTATTTTTTGCGAAACTGTCAACTGTTTTTGAGCGCACTTGAAAAAATGTTGCTTAATTTCGGCGCATCTGTTATAATAATGTAACAACACAAACAAAGGAAGTGCCTTATGAAAAAGCCGACTCTGGTCGTTCTGGCTGCCGGTATGGGCAGCCGTTTCGGAGGGTTGAAACAGATGACCCCCGTTGACAAATACGGCAACAGCATCCTGCATTATTCGATCTACGACGCCTGCAGGGCGGGCTTCGGTAAGGTCGTTTTCGTGATCAAGCACGCAATTGAAGAGGATTTCAGGAAGATCACCGCAGGACTGGAAAAACATATCGACGTCGCATACGCCTATCAGGAGACTGATATGCTCCCGGCAGGCTTCCGCCTTCCCGCGGAGCGCGTTAAGCCGTGGGGCACAGGTCACGCCGTCCTGTGCGCGAAAGACGAGATCGACGGTCCGTTCGTCGTCATCAATTCCGATGATTTCTACGGGCGCGGCACCTATCTGACGATCGCGGACTTCCTGCGACAGCCTCGCGCTGATAATGAGCACGCCATGGTCGGATACCTTCTGCGCAACGCTTTAACTGAAAACGGCTCCGTCGCGCGTGGCGTCTGCGAGACCCGCGACGGACTGCTGACAAAGGTGACCGAACGCACGAAGATCTTTAAGCGCGGCGAGGACGCCGCGTTTACCGAGGACGGCGAGCATTTCGAGCCGCTCTGCGGAGATACCCTCGTATCCATGAATTTCTGGGGCTATCAGCCCTCGATGCTGAATGAACTGGAGCGGTTGTTCCCGCTCTTCCTGCAGGAGAACCTCCCGGTCAACCCGATCAAATGCGAATTCTACCTGCCCTTTGCCACCGACACGCTGATCCAGAGCGGAAAAGCCATCGTCCACATGCTCACGACCGACGAGACCTGGTACGGCGTGACCTATCGGGAGGATCTCGCCTCCGTGCAGGCAAGTATCGCCGCCATGCATGACGCCGGACTCTATCCCGACGTATTATTTGACTGATTCTAAAGAAGGAGGGTAGTCTGTATGATTCAGAATCTGAATAAGCAGAGCTTCAACGGCTTCGGGAAGATCCTGCGCGACAGTCTGCCCAACCGTGGTTTCCCGAAGGGAGACGAATGGGTCGAAAAGGTGCGGTACTTTTCCAGCGGCGAGCTGTTCTTCTACCGCGCCCCGTGCGAGTTGTATCTGGACTTTGAGATCGGCATGACCATCCTTGCCGTGCGCCGCAAGGGAAAAACCGTCTATTTCTACTTAGACAAGCCGGTCTGTCTTGCGCCCGAGACCGAATTTGCGATCGTTCCCTATCAGGACGAATGTTCTGTCCGCCTATGCTTGCCGAAAGGCGTCGAGCCGGAAAATGCGGGCAAATTCTCCGCGCGGGAGAATTTCCGCATCAGTGACCGCCTGCACCTCGGCGAGATCTACACGCTGTTCTACCGCGAGGAGGAAAGCGGCTTTTTGTTCAAAGGCGAGTCGCACTCCATGTTCGAACTGACCTACGTGGATCGCGGGCAGCTGCACTGCGTCGTCGATGGCAACGGCTATACGCTCAAGCAGGGACAGTTGATGCTCTTTACGCCGAATCAGTGGCACATGCAGTACACCGATCTGAACATCACCGCTCGCTTTCTGACCGTTGCCTTTGATTTTGAAAGCGATCTTCCGATCTCTCTATCCAACCGCGTGTTCGATCTTTCGTCTGCTGAGGCCGTTTATCTGAAGCAGCTTCTCAACGAGATCGACACCAACGACGACTACAGCAGCGACTTTATCCGCAGCAATCTAAAGCTCCTGCTGCTATCCGTTCTTCGCGACAGCGGCGGCCGGAAAAAGCGCCTGAAAACGCCGCTTGCTCTGCGCAACGAGAACATCATCGTCAGCCGCACCCTGCAGTGTATCGCGGAGCACGTCTATGATAAGCTCTCCGTAGAAAGCGTGGCAAAGGAGGTCAGCGTCAGCACCTCACACCTGACTGCCCTGTTCCACCGCCAAATGAATATCTCCCCCGGCGAATACATCCGCCGCGTCAAGCTGGAGGAAAGCAAGGCGCTGATCCGCGAGGGCAAGATGAACTTCTCCCAGATCGCCGCCGCGCTGCATTACTCCACGATTCATCATTTCTCGCGGCAGTTCAAGGACAATTTCGGTATCTCCCCCTCGGAATATGCCAAATCCCTGCGAGACGAATAATTGCAAACCCTGCGGCTCGGCTGAGCCGCAGGGCTTTTTATTCTTCGATTTTCGTGAAGCGGCGATACGTCTTGCCGTCGCGTTCGACGATCTCGTTCCACATGGAGGCAGGTCTTACCCAGATTCCGCGCTCGCCGTAGAGCGCGCGGTAGACGACCATTTCCTCCATCGTTTCCGAGTGACGGGCGACAAATAACAGTTCATATTCCTTCCCTTTGAAGTGACGGTAACGCCCCGGCTGCAAGTCCATCGGATCAACCTCCTTTTTTGTTTATTATAACGACAAAGGCGCAGAAACACAAGTATTTCTCTTCCTTTCTCCGGCGATTTGTGGTATAATATTTGGGAAAAAACTGACAGGAGGCGCGTTATGGCGGAGAATACGCAGTCCATTCGGACGCTGCCCGGAATCGGGCCGAAAAAGGCGCAGTTATTTGCCAAGCTCGGCATTGAAACGCTCGGCGATCTGCTGCGTTTTTACCCGCGCGACTACGAAGACCGCACAAAGCTGCTGCCGATCGCCTCGCTGGAGGCGGACACGCCCGCCTGCTTCATCGCCTCCGTCGTCACCAACCCGCAGACGCACCGCATTCCCAAGCCGGGCAACCGGCAGTTGGAATATACCAAGGTCGTTGTTGCCGATCATACAGGTCGGCTCAATCTGACCTTTTTCAACGCAAGCTACACGGCGCAGCGGCTGATCCGCGGCGAAACCTACTGCTTCTACGGCACGCTCACTGGCGACTATCTCGGCTACGCCATGGCCAATCCCCTCTTTGAGCCGCTGGACAGCGAAGGGAACGTGACCCGCCGCATCATGCCGATTTATCCGCTGACTGCGGGGCTGACCAACAAGCAGGTCGCGCAGGCGGTGCAGGCGGCGATCGCACGCTGCCGAATTGAAGAAACCATACCCGATGAAATACGCGAAGCGTACGGGCTCTGCGACGCGGACTCTGCACTCCGCGAAATCCACACTCCCTCCTCCGCGCAAAGTCTGGAGGAAGCGCGCAGGCGGCTGATCTTTGAGGAATTCTACGTTTTTTCCGCCGCGCTGTCAATCGTCCGCGCCAAGCGCACCGTTCGCACCGTTCCCGCCTATCAGACGGACGACATGGCGCAGTTTTACGACGCGCTCCCCTTCGGCTTAACCGGCGCGCAGCAACGAGCGATCGGCGAGATCTTATCCGATTTCCGTGCCGGCAAGCCCATGAGCCGACTGGTGCAGGGCGACGTCGGCAGCGGAAAAACAATGGTCGCCGCGGCAGCCGCGTTCTGCGCGGGAAAGAATCATAAGCAAGTTGCGCTCATGGCGCCGACCGAGATTCTTGCGAAACAGCACTTAGATCGCCTGGCGCCGCTGCTCGAACCGCTCGGTATCCGCTGCATTCTTTTGACCGGGTCTCTGTCTGCGGCGCAGAAAAAAGCCGTCCGGCAGGCGATCGCCGATGGAGAAGCCGATCTCGTCATCGGTACGCACGCGCTTTTGACCGAGGCGACGGTATTCTCCGATCTCGGACTGGTCATCGCGGATGAGCAGCACCGTTTCGGCGTTGCACAGCGCGCCGCCCTGCTTGCCAAGGGCGAGCAGCCGCATCTTCTCATCATGTCGGCAACCCCCATCCCCCGTACCCTCGCGTTGATCCTATATGGCGATCTGGACGTCTCCGTGATCGACGAGCTGCCGCCGGGCAGACAGCCGGTTGAAACTTTCCTCGTCGATGAACGCTATCGCAGCCGTCTTAACGGCTTTATCCGCAAACAGGCGGAAGAGGGGCATCAGACCTTTATCGTCTGCCCCGCCATTGAAGAGGGCGAGACGGAATCGTTCAAGGCTGCAGAGCAGTGGGCGCAGACGCTGAAAAACTCCGTCTTCCCGAATCTGCGCGTCGCGCTGCTGCACGGCAAGATGAAGGGTGCGGAAAAGGAAGCCGTCATGGAATCCTTTGCCGCGCAGAAATATGATATTCTGGTCGCGACGACCGTCATTGAGGTCGGCGTGGACGTACCGAACGCAACGCTGATGGTCGTGGAGAACGCCGACCGCTTCGGTCTGTCGCAGCTGCACCAGCTTCGCGGCAGGATCGGGCGCGGCGGGGCAAAATCTTACTGCATTCTCGTCTCTGACAACCGGAATGAGGAGACCCTTGCGCGGCTGAAAGCGCTGTGCGCTACCTCGGACGGCTTCCGTATCGCGGAGGAAGACCTGAAGCTGCGCGGTCCCGGCGACTTCTTCGGCAGCCGGCAACATGGTCTGCCCGTCTTCCATATCGGTAATCTGGCGCAGGATCTGAACGTCTTGAAGCAGGCGCAGCAGGCTGCGGCGGATACGGTTGCCGCAGGCGATATCTCCCCCGCATTACAGAGCGCGGTGGATGCGCTTTTGAACAACGATAACTTTGTCATGAACTAACGGAGGAACCATGGAACAAATTCTCGAAACCCTGTCTGCGGAGCTCAAGCAGCCGCTGCAATACGTTAAGAACGTCGTCGACCTGCTCGACGAGGGGAACACGATCCCCTTTATCGCCCGTTACCGCAAGGAAGTGCACGGCGCAATGGACGACACGACCCTGCGCAATCTGGCAGACCGTCTGCAGTATCTGCGCAATCTCGCGCAGCGGCGCGAGGAGATCCGCAAATCGATCGACGCGCAGGAAAAGCTGACGGACGAGCTGTCCGCCGCCATTGACAGCGCAAAGACGCTCTCCGAGCTGGAGGACCTCTACCGCCCCTACAAGCCGAAGCGCCGTACCCGCGCCACCGTGGCGAAGGAAAAGGGTCTGGAGCCGCTGGCGCTGGAGCTGTACGCGCAGAAGCGCGATCTGCCCGCGCCGGAAGCGCTGGCGGAGGACTATATCAATCCCGATCTCGGCGTTTCCTCCGTGGAAGAAGCGCTGGCAGGCGCGTCGGACATCATCGCGGAAATGATCTCTGACGACGCTTCCATTCGCAAGGCGCTGCGCAGTCTGATGCAGCGCTCCGCGGTCCTCCGCTCTGTCGCCGTCAAGGGCAAGGAGGAGGAAACCTCCGTCTATCAGCTCTATTATGATTTCTCTCAGCCGCTTTCCAAGCTGCAGGGGCATCAGGTGCTTGCCGTCAACCGCGGCGAGCGTGAGGGCTTCCTGAAGGTCACGATTGAGGTCGACCACGAGCAGGCGCTCCTGTGCGTCCGCAGGGCAGTGCTGATCCCGGGCGGCGGCGCGACCGCCTTTGTCCGCGCCGCGGCGGACGACGCCTACGACCGTCTGATCGCGCCGAGCATGGAGCGGGAGCTCCGCACCTCTCTGACGGACGACGCCAGTGAGGGCGCGATCCATAATTTCGCGCTCAATCTCCGTCCGCTTCTGATGCAGCCACCGGTCAAGGGTCACGTCACGATGGGGCTCGACCCCGGCTACAGCCACGGCTGCAAGGTCGCCGTCGTGGACGGCACCGGCAAAGTGCTCGACACCTCTGTCGTCTACCCGACCTTCTCCAAAGCGAAGCGCGAAGAAGCCATCGTCACACTGGCGGGGCTGATCCGCAAACACCGCGTGGAGCATATCGCCATCGGCAACGGCACCGCCTCCCGCGAGACGGAGAACGCGGTCTGTGAGCTGTTGGGCAGAGTCAAGGGCGTATCCTATATGATCGTCTCGGAAGCGGGCGCGTCTGTCTACTCCGCCTCCCCGCTGGCGGCAGAGGAATTCCCACAGTACGACGTCAATCTGCGCAGCGCGGTCTCTATCGCGCGCAGAATGCAGGATCCGCTCGCGGAGCTGGTCAAGATCGACCCCAAAGCGATCGGCGTCGGTCAGTATCAGCACGATCTGCCCGAAAAGCGGCTGGATGAAACCCTCGGCGGCGTCGTGGAGGACTGCGTCAACGCCGTCGGCGTCGATCTGAACACTGCTTCCCCGTCTCTGCTGCGCCGCGTGTCCGGTCTGAACGCCGCGATCGCGAAGAACATCGTCGCCTACCGCGAGGAAAACGGCGCGTTCACCGCAAGAAAGCAGGTGCTGAAGGTCCCGAAGCTCGGCGCGAAGGCATACGAGCAGGCGGCAGGCTTCCTGCGCGTGCCGGAAAGCAAGCAGATCCTCGACAACACCGGCGTACATCCCGAATCCTACGAGGCGGCGGAAAAGCTGCTGACACTTTGCGGCTATACGCTCAAGAACGTCGCGGAAGGCGATATCAAAGAGCTGAACGCGCGTATGGAGGAATACGGCATTTCCAAGGCAGCGGAGGCTTGCGGCGTCGGCGTGCCGACCCTCCGTGACATCGCCAAGGAGCTGTTAAAACCCGGCCGCGATCCGCGCGACGAGCTTCCCGCGCCGATCCTGCGCACGGACGTGCTGGAAATGAAGGATCTGAAACCCGGCATGGTGCTGACCGGCACGGTGCGGAACGTCATCGATTTCGGTGTCTTCGTCGATATCGGCGTGCATCAGGACGGTCTCGTGCATATCTCCCGCGTGTGCAACAAGTATATCAAGCACCCGTCCGAGGTCGTTTCCGTCGGTGATATCGTCAAGGTCGCCGTTCTGGAGGTCGACGAAAAGCGCAAGCGCATCAGCCTGACCATGCGTGACCTGCCAAAGGAATAAAGATAGAAAAAGCGTGCTGCTTTGAACAGAACCAGTAAAAACAGACAATAGACAAAACACCCCCCTATGTAGGA
>CAMUZA010000047.1 GCA_947165085.1 uncultured Clostridia bacterium
CGGTGACAGAAAACTGATAGCTTCCATCCCCCGCGCTCTGGCGCAGACCGAGCGAACCCGGTTCCACGTCCAGAAGACGCGAAACGTTATGCGCCTCCGCGCCGTCAAAGGCGGCGACGGAGGTCGTGTAATTGCTGGTGTCAAAGGCAAGAACCGTCATTGTTCCTGCTCCTTCCTGCCGCGTACGAACGAGCCGAGAATGCCGTTGACAAACGAAACGGTCTCCTTGTCCTCATACTTGCGCGTCAGTTCTACGCACTCGTTGATGGCAACGCCGGTCGGCACGTCGTCCACATAGAGGATCTCAAAGATCGCGAGACGGAGCGCCGCCTTGGTGAAATGCGAAATGCGGTGGAGATTCCAGCCGATCGCATACTGCGAGATCAGACCGTCCAGCTCCTCTGCATGTTCCGCCACGCCGAGAACGCAGGCGCGGATATAGTCCATCTGCTTCTTGTTCGGACGCTCCGCATAGACCTCGTTCTCCTCCGCGAGCGCGTCGTAATAGCCGCGCTCCATGCGCGCCTCGATCGCCTGAGCGGGGGTCAGGTCGGTATAGTCAAGCTCGTAGATCAAATGAGCGGCAAGCTCTCTGGCGTTGGATCGTGTCATCGGGAATCTCCTTTATGTACGGGTTTCTTTTGTGCAGGACGCAGTGCTTATTTGTTCGCAGCGGACTTCGGCACCGCGACGCCGCAGACGTTGACGTTGACGCGAACGGGACGGCAGCCGGTCATGGAAGCGACCTCGTCGGCAATGGCTTCCTGCACGTTTTTGGCAACGGTCATGACCGTGCTGCCCATTTTGACGATCAGATTGCAGGCGATGGAGATCTCGTCGCCGTTCAGAGAGACGCGGATGCCTTTGCGCAGATTCTTTTTGCCGATGATGTTGGCGATGTCAAAGTTCGCTGAGGAGCTCAGACCGTAAACGCCTTCGACCTCGCGAACAGCCAGCGCGGCGATAGACGCGATGACTTCCTCAGAGATCAGAATGCTGCCGTTTTCGTGCGTCTGAACAAGATATTCTTTCGTTTCAGCCATGGTAAATAGTTCCTTTCTGTATCCGCGGTCAAACTACCGCTTATATTCTCATATATTCTACCACATTTTGAGAAAAAAACAATACTTTTATTCCACTCCGACGACACGAATATCGGAAAGGGAGAAATCCGTCTGTCCCATGACGATATCCGCGAGGAGCGAGACGTCGCTCTCCGTCAGACCCTCTGCGGGAGAAGCGACCGCAAGCGAGATCCCGCCGTCCGTGATATAGGCGACGCAGTCCTGGTAGCCCTTGGCGATTACGAGGCTTTCAATTTCCGACTCCGCCAGTGCGTCCGCAATGATCCCTTCCAGCTTCCTGCTGGTCTCCGAGGTGTCCTCGCCCTCGGCGTAGGAGATCGTCTCCTGCAGGAGCATGATCGCGTCGTCGCGCGCTGTCTGCCGGGAAAGACGCATCTGCGCGAAGTATTCGTCCATATCGTCCTGAAGGCTGACCGGCTTTGCCTGTGGCATTGTCATGTCGTTCAGCACCAGCGTCGCCTCGCCGAGTACTTTGTCGGCATCGAGCGTCTGCGTCAAATCCTGCGTAGTGCCGCCGTAAAGCCAGTTCAGATAGATACCGGCACAGACGAGTACCAACACGCCGGCGATCACTGCATTTCGTTTCCAAGTTTTCATCGTATTTCCTCCATCATTTTAATTTGACAACCGTGATCTGGCTGCTGTTCAAACCTGTCAGCGCCGCAACCGCATGAATCAAATCGAGCCGGACGATCGAGGAATCTGCGCCCTCGCTGACGATCAGCGCGCCCTGAAACTGCGGATACCGCACTGCGGATACTGCTGCTTTATCGTATGCGCTCCCCTCGGACAAAATGACCGTTTTCCGTTCCTCGCTGCTGCGCTTTTCCGTGCCGTCCGTGTCATTTGTGACCTGCAGATCTGTCTGGTATTCCGTCCGGCTGCCGGTCTGGAGCGTCAGCATGACCTGCACCGCTCCCGCTCCCTTGATCTGAGACAGGAGCGCCGCCAGTCTGCTCTCCAGCTCGCTGACATAGGCGTCGTCCGAGCGCTCCTGTACAGACGGCGCTTGCTCCGATTTCTTTGCGGTTTTTCCGATCGGCAGCACCAGCAGCGCGATACCGATGACGAAGACCAGCGCGGCGTATTTATACTTTTTCAACAGAGCGACAATCTTTTTCGGAAGCTCATTCCAATTAACCATACAACCTCCATTCCTGCCGACTGACCGGTATGTTCAGCGCTGTCTCGATCTCCGCGCTCATCGTCTGCACCTGCTCCGGCGTCAGCGTGCCGATGAGCTTCACGCTGACCGGCTCGGGATATTCCCCTTCCGACAGCGTGATCTCCGCGTGCAGCGTTGCGCCGAGCGCCTTCGCTTTGTTCTCAATATATACCTCGGCAGACTGCTTGATCTGCCGCCGCAGGATTTCTTCCTGCGTAGATTTGATTTCTTCTGTATCAAAGCGGTATTCCGCATTGATGCCTTCCAGATATGCGCTGATCCGTTCCATGTCGACTGACAGAAGCGGCCGGATCGCGACCAGCAGAATCAGCATGCCGCCGATCAGACGGACGATCTTCTTCAGCGCGCTCTTTTGAATCAGAACGTCTGCGATCACCGTGATCATGCAGACGGCAACCACGGAAATCAGATATTCGCGGATCCCCTCCATCATACGACCACCTTAATGAAGCAAACGCATGAAATGAGCAGAAGCAGACCGCAGGTACCGCACATGGCGAGTAAATACCCCATTGCCGTTGAAAAATTTTTCAAAAGTGCGACGTGCGGCTTCAGTCCGACCGTCCCGCTGATCGCTGCGGTCGCTTTAAGCAGTAAATAGTGGATACCAACCTTCAAAAACGGCAGGATGCAAATCGACAAAATTGCAAGCATTCCAAAGACGCCGATCGAGTTTTTGAGCAAAGACGCGCCGGCAAGCAGCGTCTCCGAAGCGTCGGATATGATGCCGCCGACGACCGGCACCATGCCGGACATTGCTGCTTTCGTCGTCTTGACCGCGACGGCGTCCGCCGCGCCGCCGATCACACCCGTGATCGATAAAAAAGCGAGAAATATGTAGACCATGATTCGCAGACTTTTTGAGATCAACCAGCCGATCAGCTCCCGTAGTTCTTTCAGTGCGTCGCTCGACAACGCAGCTTCCGCGGTCGCGACCGCAAGATAAAAGAATACGCAGGGAATCAGCAGTTTGCAGATCAGCTGCATGAAAAGCTCGGACAGCAGCGCAGTTCCTGCATGCAGCGCCATGGCGGCGTTCCAGCTTCCGCTCATCGCAGCCGCGGAGGCGAGCACGGGCAGCAGACACGCACAGTAGTCTGAGAGCGTACGGATCGTGTCCTGCGCCATTGTCACCATGGAGTGAAACGAACCGACAAATGCGGCGCATATCCCCAACGCGCCTGCCGCGCTGACTGCTCCGCCGTATTTGCTGACAGAGGACATATCGGCGACGGAACAGAGCGTCACAAGACCGATCAGTATTGCGCACAGGCGCAGTCCGCTTTTCAGGTTCCCGTCAGTTTTTGCGAGGGCGCGCAGGAGTACGCTTTTCACGCCGATCCAAAGCTCCGGCCCATCCTGCAGGGATGTCTCCGGCATCAGCTCGTCCGCTTCTTCTGGAAGCTCGCGCTCCAGAATATCCGTATCGATTCCGACGTCCTCTGCGGCGCTGACAGGTAGCGTCAGGAAGAGCAGGAAAAACAGGAGCAGAACGATTCTTTTCACATTATCCCCCCGACATTGTATCGATCAGTGAAAGCACAGCCTCCAGGAGCGGCAGAGAAACGTAGAGCGCGAGAATGCCGCCGCAGACCTCGATCAGCTTTGCGATCGCGTTCTCCCCCGCGTCGGCGCACACCGTCGCGCCGATCTGCGTGATCAGGCTGATGCCGATGGTTTTAAGGATCGGCTCGGTCAAGGTCTTGTCCAGACCGGCAATATTGCGCAGTTTAGCCAGAAATTCTACGACCGGTTCCGCAAGCTGAACGAGCAGCAATCCGATCAGCACGCAGGCGGCGAGGGTCAGCAGGATCCCCAGCTCCTGACTGTGTTTTCGCAGCATCGTGGTAAGCAGAACTGTGATAATCCCGATCACAGACGCTTGCAGCAGTCCCTGCATCAGAAATGAAACAGTCCCTTCACGAGTTCAAAGAGGTCCGCGACTTTCTGCACGACGATAATTAGCACGACGACAAGCCCCGCAAGCGTCGTCATCGTCGCCTGCTCCTCTCTGCCGGAACGGACGAGCACCTGATTGAGGATCGAAACAATGATGCCGACGGCGGCGATTTTGAAAATCAGATCGATATCCATAGGTCACACCAGTAAGATCGCGATCGCGACGCCGGTACATACGCCGAGCAAGGCGTAACCTTTCGCCATCGGACGCTTTTCCGTTTCTCCGCGCTCCAATGCCGCATTCAGACGGTGCTGCGTCAGCCGCAGAAGATTCTCTTCACCGCCGAGATCGTAGCGCCCCAATGCGCTGAAAAGCTCCAGGATCGCCATGCATGCGTCCGGCGGCAGCACGCATTTGATTCCGCCGAACGCTTCTCTTGCGGCAACGCTCCGGCAGGCGCCGTTATCCAGCGACGCCGCGTATGCGTTGAGGAAATCCGCGCAGATCCGATCAGAGCGCTCTGTGGTGATACGGCAGAGCTTCGGGAGCGGAAAGAGCGTATAGTTCAATTCACATTTCAGGATTTCCAGCATATTCAGAAAGGAGCGAAGCTGGCGTTGCTGCCGATAAAACTGCAAGGTTTTCGCAATTCCGAAGCTTCCTGCACCGAAAACGATCATAGCCGCGCCGATCAACCGAATCATATTGACGTCCTTTCCGTAATGACAGTCCGATCCTTGCGGATCGTCACAAGGTTTTGAAAAATACCGCTATGCAGCAGTTTCCGGTACAGTTCTCGCTGATTCAACTCTTCGCGGCTTTTTGCATGCGCCGTCGCGAGGAACCTGACCCCGCAGTAGGAGCCGCGCAGCATGGCTTCAATATCCTCCGCCGCCGTGATCTCATCCACAGCGATCCATTGGGGGCTCATCGTGCGCAGGAGGAATTCGACTGCCGTTTCTTTCTTTACGCCGGACAGCACATCCGTATGCATTCCGACGTCAAACTGCGGGATACCGCAGCAGCATGCACCGATTTCCATGCGTTCGTCCGCGACGCCGATCCGGAACGAAAAGCGGTCGGACAACTGCCGGATCAGATCACGCAGCAGCGTCGTCTTTCCGACGCCGGGTGCGCCGATAATGAGCGCGGATCCCGGGTGAAGCCACAGCGCGTCGGCAGTTTTCGACGCGATCCCTTTGATTTGCCGTGCTACGCGGATGTTTATGGAGGAAAGCTCCTGAAAGCCGCTGATTTCATTTCCTTGATACACAGCCGTTCCGCAGATGCCGAGGCGGTGACCCCCCGGCAGAGTGACAAAGCCGTTCTTCAACATTTGCTGTGCGGAATAGACGGCATGTCCGGTCGCCCTTGCGACAACGTCTTCCAAGTCTTTCGCGTGTACCGGCGCGTTTCCCGGCTGTCGCTCCTTGCCGTTTACCGTGACCGATATCATCCGTCCGCAGCGCAGGCGGATCTCTTCGATCTGCGCGGCATACGGCAGCCGCAGCAGGTTATCCCGAATCTCCGGCGGAAGAATGCTGCACGCCTGTCTGATCTCATCCATTGTGACATCACTCCTGCCATACTCTATGCGGACAAGACCTTTGATAGACATAAAAAAGAGCGCTGCCGAAGCAGCGCTCAGCGTGTCGCCAAAGACTTGTCGACGCGCTGAGCGGGTTTTCAAATTGAAAACCCGATTTATTGAACGTGAAAGACACCCCTCCTGGGTTTCTTTCAAACTCTCTTCCTTCCCGTAATCGCGGTTTTCCCCGTATATATATAATTTGAGCGCTGCCGAAGCAGCGCTCAGAAACAAGTATCATTTATTCCGTTTCGCATAATTGATGAGGCGCAGAATCGTTGGGGCAAGAAGCAGATTGATTCCGAGCTCGATCAGGAAATTGATTCCGGCAAGACCGATGATCATATAGGCGAAGGTGTTTTCGAAGCCTGCTGCACTGCCCCATTCTTTGATCGTCTCCCAGAAGAACAGACGGCAGCCGACAAAGAACAAACAGGTGTTAACGACCGGGCAGACAAAACTTGCCGCAAGCACCGCAAGATAAGGATTGACTTTTTCTAAGAGCTTATAGGTAATACCCGCCGCGAATCCTGCACAGCTTCCTTTCACTAACACGGTGATAACTGTGCCAAGTGGATGGATTGTGATAAATGCAGCGGCGCCGCCTAATACCAGGACGACAACGCCAAATACGAATCCAAGCCATGCGCCGACCCACTTGCCAAGCAAGGCTGCGCCGATCACCACCGGAACAAGCACGAGTGTGATAGAAACGCCGGGGATCGGCTGTACGAAATTTGCGATGATCTGAAGTACTGCAACAATTGCTGTCAGGATAGCTGCGAGTGCAATCTGTCGCGCTTCAATTTTTTTGTTATTCATTTTTCCTCCTGCTGTCGCTCCTGAATGGATGCAACGCAATCATGTATTTAGTTCAGCGAATCAATGATCCGCGGGACTACGGGATTTCCTCCTCCACCGGAGGGTTGGGGTCGTAGGTGCCGTTCTGCATCTGCTCCCACTGCTCTTTTGTGATAAGGAGCTGTCGCGGCTTTGCGCCCTCAAAGGGTCCGACGATACCGCGCTCTTCCATCTCGTCAACGATCCGCGCGGCTCTGGCATAGCCGAGCTTCAAACGGCGCTGGAGCATGGAGACGGAAGCCTGACCGGTCTCCAGAATGACCTCCACGGCGGCGGGCAGCAGCTCATCGCCCTCGGATTCCTCCGTTCCGCGCGCGGGATCGGCAGCGGCAGCAGCCGTTTTTCCGGTCTGCTCCGCACGCTTCTCGATCTGCTCGATGATCTCCGTGGAATAATTGCTCTTCGACTGCGCCTTGATGGTGGCAACGACGGACTGGACTTCCTCATCCGTGACAAAGCAGCCTTGAATACGCTTCGGTTTTCCCTGCCCGAGCGGCGCGAAGAGCATATCGCCCTTGCCGACGAGCTTTTCAGCGCCCTGCGTATCGAGAATAATGCGCGATTCCATTGCGGACGAGACCGCAAAAGCGATTCTCGACGGGATATTCGCCTTCATCAGACCCGTGATGACGTCCGCGGACGGACGCTGGGTCGCGATGACAAGATGGATGCCGGACGCGCGGCCCATCTGGGCGATACGGCAAATCGATTCTTCGACTTCCTTCGCTGCGACGAGCATCAGATCGGCAAGCTCGTCGATCACGACGACGATCTGCGGCATCGGCTGCTGATCGGGATCGTTGACGATCGCCTTGTTGTAGGATTCCAGATCGCGCACGCCTTCTTCGGACATCATGCGGTAGCGGCGCATCATTTCGGTAACTGTCCACTGCAGCGCGCCGGCAGCCTTCTTCGGATCGGTCACGACGGGGATCAGAAGATGCGGAATGCCGTTATACACGCCGAGCTCGACCATCTTCGGGTCGACCATGATGAGCTTTACCTCATCCGGCTTCGCCTTATAAAGAAGCGAGAGGATCAGCGTATTCATGCAGACGGATTTACCGGAGCCGGTCGTACCGGCGATCAGCATGTGCGGCAGCTTCGAGATATCTCCGACGATGCAGTTGCCGCTGATGTCCTTGCCGACGGCGAACGAAATCTTTGACTTGCTGTTTTTGAACGCCGGAGAATCAATGACTTCGCGGGCGTAGACCACGTTGACCGCCTTGTTCGGCACCTCGATGCCGACAACGGAGATCTTATCGGGGATCGCGGAGATGCGTACGCCCGTCGCGCCGAGCGAAAGGGCGATATCGTCCGCGAGATTCGTGATCTTGGACAGCTTCACGCCGCGGTCCAGCTCCAGCTCATAGCGTGTTACGGACGGACCGCGGATGACGTCAACGATATGCGGCTCGATGCCGAAGCTCTCCAGCGTATCTGCAAGGCGCTCTTTATTCTCGCGCATCTCGCCGGTCGCGTCGACCATGCTCTGACGGCGAAGGTCGAGCAAGGAGATCGGCGGGAAAACGTATTCCGCCGTTCGTTCCTCCGATTTCTTTTCAATTTCCTGCGTGATCTCAGCAGCCTCAGCGGCGGCCTCGCCCTTCTTGATCTTTTCAGGCTCAGCAGGAGCGGGCTTCGGCTTTTCAACGGGCGCCGGCAGGATTTCGATCTCGTCGATCGTGACCTGCTTCTTCTCCGCGTCGATCAGCGGCATCGGCTTGTCCTCCGGCAGTTTTTCCTCCGGCGTCGTCTCATTTTCTACCGGGGCGCGGTGCTTTCTCCCCTTCTTTTCTTTCAGTCCGGGCGGATCGTCGACCGGAAGATCGTAATCCGAAATCTTTTGCGGATGTCTGCGTTCGTAGCGCTCGATGCGCTTGTTCTGGACGCGGTTCACCAGCCGCTCCGCGGGATCGATCTGCTCAACGGGCTCTTTTTCCGCCTTCGGCATAGGCGGACGGTTTTTGATCGCGGTGATCAGATTGTTGATCGTAATTCCGAAAATCGTCATCACCTGCAGGATTATGAGGATCAGGAAAACAATCAGACCGCCGAATTTCGTGATCGCGGCTTCCAGCAGCTCTGCGATGAGACCGGGGATCACGCCGCCGCTTGCCCAGGTCTGTCCGCCCTTCCAGAGCGCGGAGACGGAAAGCGGCACGTCGTTGCCGGAGAAGATCTCATAGAGCAGATGGGCAACGCCGGAAATCGTAACGATCAGGGTAAGCATGCAGAAAATGCGCAGTTTGACAGGCTTTTCTTTGCTGCGAAACAGCGTGATCGCGATCATGACCAGCACAATCGGCAATATGTATCTGCCCATCTGTCCGAACAAACCGCCGGCTAATCCGGCGCCGGTAGCGAGCAGGAATGCATCCGTAGGCAGACAGCACAAAAACGCAAGGATCGCGATCAGCAGCAACAGAATGCCGGTGAACTCACGGCGGTTTTGCTGTTCCCGCTTTGCCGCGGTGACATGCCTGCTCGACTGCGATTCGTTTTTCTTATTGTTCTTCTTATTAGACATTCTGTTTCCTCCTTACGAGTTGATCAGCGCGAGGATCAGCACGATCGCGGCGGCTTCCCAACTGTAATAAGCAAATAGATTGAGCTTGTTCCGCTGCAGCAAATAGCGGAAATACTGGATCGCAAAATAGCCTGCCGCAGCCGCAAAGACGATTGCAAGCAGCATCGGCAGAAGAATGCCGAAGGAAAACGTCCCATAGGCGAACGCGCGGATCAGATGATAGAAGAACGCGACGAATTCGAATGCAAGCGTCAGCATATAGGCAAGACGCGCATTGTATTCGTTCTTCAGCCCGCGTACTCTGCCGACGGAGAGCGAGATACCGAGCGAGGAGAGCCCCGGAAGGACCCCAAAGGCTCTGCCGACGCCGATCCACAGCATGTCGGATAACAGGACGCGGCGCTCGTCCTTGCGTCCCTCGTTGTTGCGGAAGCAGAAAAAGAGGATAAAGCCGTTCAGGATAAAGAGCAGCGCGACGTAGACAAGGCCGGAGAAATGATCGGGCAGAGATGCAAAAATCAGAGACAACAGCATCGGCAGAAGCGCAAACAGCCCGATCACGATGCTGCGGACGCGCAGACGGTCATAATACTCTTTGCGTCGCCGTTTCTTGATCCCGGTGATTTTCAGGATCTCCCTGCCGAGCGTCCGGGACTCCGGACGAAATGCAATATTGATCGCCAGGATCACTCCGACGCAGATCGCAAGACGAATATAGTACCCGCCGCCCTCATTCAGCGGCGACATATTAAAAGCGCTGCGCAGCAGCGCGTAGTGACCCGTATAGGAGATCGGCAGCAGCTCGGAAACGCCGCCGAACAGACCGTAAAGGATCGCTTCCCAAATCTTCAAGTTCCGGTCTCCTCTGTTTGTTTTGGAACAGTTTTTCGCATTCTATAGAATTATATCACATTCCTCTGAAAAATTCCATCTTTTTTATGAATTTCTGCGTGTATTCTTCTTCTTTGCCGCGATCATACGGTGCAGTGTGTCCAGTGCGTCGTGCAGACTGCCGAGACGATCGATCAGACCGCTCGCCACCGCCTCCCTCCCGTAGACGATCGTGCCGACGTCGGTTGCGATCTGTCCGGTCGCCATCATATACTCCGAAAACTTTTCTTTGCTGATCTTTGAGTTTGCAGTCACGAAATCTGTGATCTGTTCCTGAATACGCTGAAAATAATGATACGTTGCCGGCGCGCCGACGACCAGTCCGCTCATTCTGACCGGATGGATCATCATGCTGGCGGACGGAGCGATCATGCTCTTTTTTGCGGATACGGCGAGCGGAATCCCAATGGAATGCCCGCCGCCGAGTACCAGCGAGACCGTCGGCTTTTTCATGCCGGAAATCAGTTCAGAGATCGCGAGTCCCGCCTCGATGTCGCCGCCGACCGTGTTGAGCAGAAGCAGTAAGCCGTCGATCTCGTCGCTTTCCTCGATCGTCGCAAGCAGGGGCAAAACGTGCTCGTATTTTGTCGTCTTCACCGTTTCCGGCGCGACCTGATGCCCCTCGATCTGTCCGATGATCGTGAGAGTATAAATACAGCCGCGGTCTGTTTTTGTCAGACCCGCGCCTAAATCCTCCAAGCGTTCCTGCGTCAGCGTTCTTTCCTCGTCCATCGTATGCCTCCATGATTTTTCGGTTAGTATTCCACACTTTGGAAGAAGTAATCATAAGACTTGAAATAATCTGCGCATCCTGCTATAATGCAGAAAAAAGGAGGCATGTTCTATGCATTATGAATATAAGACCCACGGCGTGTGCTCCTCCAAGATCCTGTTTGATCTCGAAGACGGCGTCGTCAACAACATTCGCTTCATCGGCGGCTGCTCCGGCAATACGCAGGGCGTTGCCGCCCTTGCAAACGGAAAACCTGCGGAGGAGGTAATCACAATTTTGCAAGGTATCCGCTGCGGTTTCAAGCAATCCTCCTGCCCCGACCAGCTCGCGCAGGCGCTGCTCGCCGCAAAAGAACAACAATAAGAAGAAGGAAGCTGCCGAAATCTCAGCAGCTTCCTTTTGTAACAAAACCTATTGCATCAGACTGCAGATCAGATCGCTGAACGCGGTTGGATCCTCCAGTGGCAGATTTGCCATCAGCAGACCCTGCTGATACAGTAAATCTGCATATTTCTTTGCCTTTTCGGAATCGGACGCGATGCAGGACTGCAGCGCGGCAAGCGCGGCGTGGTCGGGATTGATCTGCAGGACCTTGCCTGCTTTAAGGTCGGCGTTCGGGTCCATCGTGCGGAAATACTTCTCCATCTCAAAGCTCATGCCGCCGTCCGGCACCATGGAGACCGCATGCGTACCGAGTTCATTGGAGACGCGCACGTCCGCGACCTTGTCGCCGAGCGTTTCCTTGAGGAAGGCAACGCAGTCCTTGAATTGTTCCGCCTTTTCCTCCGCAGCCTTTTTCTCTTCCTCTGTCGCGAGATCAAGATCATCCGTCAGAATATTGCGGAATTCGTGATCTGCGTACTTGTCCAACGTCTGCGGGATGAATTCGTCGACCTGCTCCGTCAGCAGCAGCACGTCGAAGCCGCGCTCACGCAGCATTGCCGTCTGAGGCAGCTTGGAAAGCTGCTGCGCCGTATTGCCGGTCACAAAGTAGATATGCTTCTGCGACTGCGGCATCTTCTCGCAGTATTCTTTGAGGGTGATGAGCTTCCCTTCCTTGTCGGAATGGAATTCCACCAGATCCTGCAGCATTTCCTTGTGCATGCCGTAATCGGAGACCAAACCGTACTTCAAATTACGCCCGAAGGCGGCGTAGAACTTCTCATAAGCGGCTCTGTCCTGCTCCTGCAGGCGCAGCAGCTCCGCCTTGATCTTCTTTTCGAGATTGGCGGCGATCGTCTTCAACTCTCTCGTGTGCTGCAGCAGCTCACGGCTGATGTTCAGACTCAGATCCTGCGTATCCACCACGCCGCGGACGAAACGGAAATGCTCCGGCAGCAGATCGGCACAGTGATCCATGATCATCACGCCGGAGGAATAGAGCTGCAGACCGGACTTGAAATCCTTTGTGTAAAAATCGTAAGGCGCCTTCGCCGGTATATAAAGCAGCGCTTTATAGGTGACCGCGCCCTCGACGGAGATCGGGATAATGCCGACCGGTTCTTCAAAATCAAAGAACTTTTCGCGGTAGAACGCCTTATACTCCTCATCGGAAACGTCTTTCTTGTTCTTTTGCCAGAGCGGCACCATGGAGTTCAGCGTCTGATCCTCGACGACAGTTTCATACTTCGGCTCGTCGTCGTCCTTTGTCTCCTCGGTCGGCTTGCGCGATTCGACTTCCATTTTGATCGGATAACGGATATAGTCGGAATACTTCTTTACCAGAGCGCGCAGGCGATACTCGCTCAGATAGTCGCTGTATCGTTCTTCCTCCGTATCCGGCTTTAGTTTCAGAATGATGTCGGCACCTGCGCTGTCCTTTTCACATTCGGTGATCGTATAGCCGTCCGCGCCGGAGGACTGCCACTTCCACGCTTGATCTTCTCCATATTTCTTCGAGATCACGGTGACCTCGTCCGCGACCATAAACGCGGAATAGAAGCCGACGCCGAACTGCCCGATGATGTCAATTTCGTCCTGTTTTTCCATTGCCGCCTTAAAACTAAGCGAGCCGCTGTGCGCAATCGTGCCGAGGTTTTCTTCCATCTCCTCTTTGCTCATGCCGATGCCGTTATCGGAAACGGTCAGCGTGTTTGCCTCCTTGTCGGCGGAAAGACGGATAAAGAAATCGCTCCGGCTCAGACCGACGGACTGGTCCGTCAGCGCCAGATATGCGAGCTTATCGATCGCGTCGGAGGCGTTCGAGATCAGCTCACGAAGAAAAATCTCCTTATGCGTATAAATCGAATTGATCATCAGATCCAGCAGACGCTTGGATTCTGCCTTAAACTGCTTCTTTGCCATAGAAATCATCTTCCTTTGAATTTTTGGCACTCGCAACATCTGAGTGCTAATGCTATTATAGCGCGGAAATTGTAAATTGCAAGACCCGTAACAAAGAATTCACACTTTATTTCTCGGCGTCGGTATGATACACTGAATCTGAGGTGAAAGTTATGATTACAGTCAGCGATCTTGCGCTGCAATTCGGCGGCACGTATCTGTTTCAGCACGTTGATCTGCAATTCACTGCCGGCAACTGCTACGGCGTGATCGGCGCCAACGGCGCGGGAAAATCTACCTTTCTGAAGCTCCTTTCCGGCGAGCTGGAATCGACCAAAGGTGAAATCTCCATCAAACCGGGTCTGCGCATGTCCGTGCTGAAGCAGAATCAGTTTGAATACGACGCATACTCCGTGATCGATACGGTCATTATGGGCAACAAGCGTCTGTATGAGGTGATGAAGCAAAAGGACGCGCTCTACGCCAAGCCGGATTTCTCCGACGAGGACGGCATGCTCGCCTCCGAGCTGGAGATCGAATTTGCAGAGATGAACGGCTGGGAGGCGGAGTCAGACGCGAGCCGCATCCTGCAGGGACTCGGGATCCCGGTTGAGCTGCACTGCGATATGATGGCGGACACCGATCCGCGCCTGAAGGTGAAGGTCCTGCTTGCGCAGGCGCTGTTCGGCAATCCGGATATTATTCTGCTGGACGAGCCGACAAACAATCTTGACATCGAGTCGATCAACTGGTTGGAAAACTTCCTGCTGGACTATGAGGATAACGGCACAGTCATCGTGGTCAGCCACGACCGTCACTTTCTGAACACCGTATGCACGCATATCGTCGACATCGACTACGGCAAGATCAAGATGTACGTCGGCAACTACGATTTCTGGTATGAATCCAGCCAGCTCGTGCAGACCCTCCTGCGCAACAAAAACAAGCGCAACGAAGAAAAGATCGCGGAGCTGCAGGAATTCATCTCCCGTTTCTCCGCGAACAAGGCAAAGAGCAAACAGGCGACAGCACGCCGCCGTCTGCTGGAAAAGCTGAGTATTGAAGAAATCCCGATGTCTTCCCGTCGCTACCCCTTTGTCGGCTTTACAAGAGAGCGCGAGGTCGGCAAGGACATCCTGTTCGTCACGGAGGTCTCCAAATCCGTCGACGGCGTGAAGCTGCTGGACAAGGTGTCCTTTACCGTGAACAAGAACGACAAGATCGCCTTTGTCGGCGAAAACGAACTGGCGCAGACGACGATGTTCAAGATCCTGACAGGCGAGCTGGAGCCTGACGAAGGCGGCGTCCGATGGGGCGTGACGACCTCGCAGAGCTATTTCCCGAAAGACAATTCCGCGTTCTTTGAAGGCTGTGAGGATTCCCTCGTGGACTGGCTGCGGCAGTTCTCCGCCAAGAAGGACGACGTGTATCTGCGCAGTTTTCTCGGCAGGATGCTCTTCTCCGGCGACGATGTGTTCAAGCCGGTCAGCGTCCTGTCCGGCGGCGAGAAGGTACGTTGCATGCTTTCCAAAATGATGCTGTCCGGCGCAAACGTCCTCCTGCTCGATCAGCCGACCAACCATCTCGATATGGAGTCCATCCAGGCGGTCAACAACGGCATGGCTGCTTTCCCGGGAAATATCATCTTTGCAAGCCACGATCACGAGCTGCTGCAATCGGTCGCCAACCGGATTATTGAATTCCGCCCGGACGGAACGATTTGCGATTATCTCGGCACTTACGACGATTACCTGGAATACAGAAAAGAGCATTAAAAAACGGGTGCACTGAACAAAACAGTGCACCCGATATTCTTTGCTTATTCGGCAGTCTCCGCAGCAGGAGCCTCTTCGGTGGGAGCGGCTTCCTCAGCGAGGGCTTCTTCTTCGACAGGAGCCTCGTCGTTAGCAGGAGCTTCTTCCTCTGCTGCGGCCGGCTCGAGCAGCGCGCGGATAGACAGAGAGATACGCTTGCCCTCCGTGTCGATCTCAATGATCCTCGCATCCACTTCCTGTCCTT
>CAMUZA010000048.1 GCA_947165085.1 uncultured Clostridia bacterium
GGCGCGAAAGCCGCGCAGGAGCTCCTCGACAAGGACCCCAACCCGTTTGACTGATAAACTGATAAACTGATAAACAACAAGGATGCGCCTCCGGCATTGCCGGAGGCGCATCCTTTAGAAATTACCCCGGAGTCCGGCTTTTGCCAGATCCCGGGATGCTTTTTACAGTTTGAGCAGTTTCTGCGTTCTGCCCATGATGACGTCATAGGTCGCGCCGAGCCGCTTTTTCATCTTGAGAAATTTTCGATAGCCGACATCGCAGCCGTGGATATCGCTGCCGAGCGCTACGACACAGTCCAACTCCGTCGCCCATGCCATCGACCGTTTTTTCGTACGAAAACTGCAGAAGGAGTCTGCATTGATCTGCGCCTGAAAACCGAGACCCAGAAGGAAATCGACGACGGAGTCCGAATAACGGTCGATGTGCGCCAGGACGATATCCAGTTTCCGTTCGTACTGCAGGACGTCCAGCGTCTGCTCATAGGTGCGGATGGAAAAGTCGTACGGCAACTCCATCAGAAGCACGCGCGTTCCGGGGAAGCAAAGCTGCTCCAGCCCGTCGATATCCTCTATGCCGCGGCAGAGATAGGTTTCCGCCGCAACGAGGATCTTTGGCGCGTTTTTCGGCAGCGCTTCACGCAAGCGGAGAAAAGTTTCCTCCCGGCGTTTCAGAAAATCGGGCAAGGATTCATGATGCGGATAAAAATGCGGGGTTGCGGCGAGCACGTCAATGCCTGCCTGCCGCGCCAGTTCAACCTGCCGAAGCGAAGTCTCCAGACAGTCGCTGCCGTGATCTGCGCCGGGAAGGATATGCGCATGAAAGTCAATATTCACGGCAGAGCCCCCCTTTATTTAGAGGCTTCGCTCGAGCCGTCGCCGTAGTACTTGTAGCGCTTGTACCGGTAATACTTGTTATAGCGGTAGCTGTAGTGCGCAGCGGTCGTATTCTCCGGATCGTTGAGGATCATTCCAACGATATTGCCGTTCATTTCCTCAATCTGGCGGACGGCGTCGCTGACGTCCTGCATGTGATTCTTGCCGCTCTGCACGACCATGATATAACCCGTGATCTTGTCGGCGATAACGGTAGAGTCCGTAACGATATTGACGGGCGGCGTGTCGATGATGATATAGTCAAAACGCTGCCGCGCGTAGTCCAGAAGCGCGTCCATCTGCTTCGAGCCGAGCAGCTCCGCCGGATTGGGCGGAATTTGTCCCGCAGTCATGATGGAAAGATCGTCGATATCCGTCGGGCGCAGTCTGATCTCGCTGGTCAGACCGGCGAGATATTCGCTCAAACCATGCCGGCTGTCAACGCCGAAATAGCGGTGAGCGGAGGGTTTGCGCATATCCGCATCGATCAGCAGGACGCGCTGTTCCGCCATGGCGATGGAGATCGCCAGGCTGACGGATATGGTGGATTTGCCGTCGGAAGCGAGGGAGCTGGTAACGGCGAAGATGGGGCATTTCTCACCTTTGCCGGTAAACATCAGCTTTGTACGGATGGAGTTGTACGCCTCTTTGATCGCAAATGGGCTGGCCTGCGTCAGGCGGGTGCGCTCGGAATGCGAGGAACCCTTGTTGAAGCGGCTCTTGTTTTTGTCGCGAAACAGCATGATCGATTACCTCCTTCCCTTACGATTCGCCGCAGCAATCGCTGCCGCGCTCATCGGGGGAACGCTGCCGAGAATGGGAATGTTGAACGCACGCTCCAGATCCTCCTCACGCCAGACGGTTGTATCCAGCAGAGCGATCAAAATGACGACGGAGCAGGACAGGAGCAGCCCGAGGACAAGACCGACGGTAGTGTTGGAGGTGATATTCGGAGACGACGGCTTCGTCGGAACTTTCGCGTGGTCAACTGCGGACATTTCACCGCCGTGCGCCAGATCATTCAGAACGGTCGGGGCGATATCCACCAGAGAGTTGCCGATATCCGCGATGAGCTGCGGCTTTGCGCCGCGAACGCGGACGTTGATGATCTGCGTGCCCTTCTGGACCTCCGCAGTGATCATGCTGCGCAGCATTTCCGGAGAGACTTTGCCGCCCAGATCCTCACTGACGGCGTTCATAACGGGCTGGCTGGTGATCAGCACCTGGTAGGTGTTCGCGATGCTCGCGTCAGCCGTCAATTCGCCCGTGGTAACGTCAGAGGAGGTGCCTCTCTCATTCGCAAAGACGCAGACGGAGATCGAGGTGGTGTAGATCGGCGTGACGAAATAGGTGGAATACACCCATGCGGCGATCATGGACACCAGCGAAATCGCAACGATCCATATAATATACTTTTTAATTGTCCAGAGAATATCCTGGAACGTGATCTCAACTTTATTCAAAAGGAACCCTCCTTACGAGCGGCGGACACTGCGTTCTGACCGGCTGATACGCCCACTAATATATGATATCATAGCATAATCTCTGCCGAATTGCAACAGAAATCTCCCTGCCGCGCCGAAAAACGAAAGCTCTGCTTGCAAAGAAGAACCGGTTGTGCTATACTTTATTTGTAAAAATTTGTGCAATATGCACCGAATATCGGAGGTAATGAAAATGACGAACAACAAACCCCTGGTCGGCGCTGCCGTCATCGGTCAGTCCGGCGGTCCCTCTTCCGTCATCAACGCCAGCGCCTACGGCGTCATCAAGACCGCGCTGGAGAGCGACTGCATCACCGCAGTCTACGGCGCGCATCACGGCATCGTCGGCGTACTGAACGACCGTCTGATGGACATGAGCAAGGAAGATCCGAAGGAGCTGGAGCTTCTGCCCTATACGCCCTCTTCCGCGCTCGGCTCCTGCCGCTACAAGATTGCCGATCCCGACGTGGACGACACCGACTACAAGCGCATTCTCGAAGTTTTCAAGAAGCACAACGTCCGCTATTTCTTCTATAACGGCGGCAACGACTCCATGGACACCTGCAACAAGATCAGCCGCTACATGAAGAAGGTCGGCTACGAGTGCCGCGTCTTCGGCGTGCCGAAGACCATCGACAACGACCTCTACGGCACCGATCACTGCCCCGGCTTTGCCTCCGCGGCGAAGTATATCGCGACCTCCGTGATGGAGGTCTCCCGCGACAGCCAGGTCTATGACAAGGGCATGGTCACCATCGTCGAGTGCATGGGCCGCCACGCAGGCTGGCTGACCGCAGCCGCCGCGCTCGGCAATGCCGCCGGCGACGGTCCCGATCTCATCTACCTGCCCGAGATCGACTTCACCATGGAGCAGTTCCTCGCGGACGTCAAGCGCGTCTACGCGGAAAAGAACAACTGCCTCGTCGCGGTCTCCGAGGGCGTCCACTATGCTGACGGCCGCTTCGTCTCCGAGGCGAAGACTTCCGGCACCGACGGCTTCGGTCACGCGCAGCTCGGCGGACTTGCCGCAAGACTCGCGGACGCCGTCAAGAACGAGCTGGGCGTCAAGGTGCGCGGCATCGAGCTGTCTTTGCTGCAGCGCTGCGCGGCGCACCAGGCGTCTCTGACCGACATCGAGGAGTCCTTCAACTCCGGCAAGGTCGCCGTGGAATCCGCCATCGCCGGCGAGACCGGCAAGATGGTCGGCTTCGTCTGCGACCGCGATAACGGCTACGTCTGCCATTATGAGCTGTTCGATCTGGAGAAGGTCGCAAACTTCGAGAAGAAGGTTCCGCTCGAGTGGATCACGCCGGACGGCTGCCACGTCACCGACGATTTCATTCGCTACTGCTCGCCGCTGGTGCAGGGCGAGACGAAGCTCCGCTACGAAAACGGCCTGCCGCGCTTCGCGAAGCTGAAGAAGGTTTTTGCGGAGTAGTTTTCGATGCTGCCCACCGGGCAGCAGCCGCCGAAATAGCGCACGCTCTCTCTACCGCGTCATTGCGAGGCTGACGGAGTCAGCCGTGGCAATCTGTGCGTCGCAGGGCAGGGAGCTGCGACATACTTTGCAGAATCTCCCCTGGCTGACACAGTCAGCCAGGGGAATCTGTCTGTCGCAAACATGAACTTTGTATCATATCACGGTAAAGTGTGCCGCGTCGAAAGGCACAGATTGCCACGCCGCTTCGCGGCTCGCAATGACGCGGCGAGGGATCGCGCATAGAGCATTAAGAACGAGGATCGCGGTCTGCGATCCTCGTTCTTTTGGCAGTATCAGTCGACAATATCGACAGTGACGCGTTTGCCGTCGCGCTGGGCGACGGTCTTAATGACGGTGCGGATTTCCTTGGCAATCCGGCCCTGTCTGCCGATGACCTTCCCCATATCCTCGGGGGAAACGCGCAGCTCCAGGACTAACGTGCCTGCGTCCTCTCTCTCTGTGACCGTGACTGCTTCCGGATGATCAACAAGCTGTTTCGCCACGTAGAGCAAGAGTTCCTTCATCGTTTTGCTCCTCTCGGATTAAAGGACATTTGCCTTTTTCAGGAGAGCCTTGACGGTGTCGGTCGGCTGTGCGCCGTTCTTGATCCACTGCTGTGCCTTCTCCGCGTCGACCTCGACGGTCGCCGGATTGGTCAGGG
Source organism: uncultured Clostridia bacterium (assembly GCA_947165085.1). Taxonomy (GTDB): domain Bacteria; phylum Bacillota; class Clostridia; order Oscillospirales; family Oscillospiraceae; genus JAZOXB01. The sequence goes on from CAMUZA010000048.1 coordinate 4,499, forward strand.
GGTTGTAGGTGCCGATCTCTTCGATGCAGCGGCCGTCACGGGGGCTGCGGGAGTCGGCGACAACGATGCGGTAGTAAGGAGCCTTCTTGGCGCCCATTCTTCTGAGTCTGATTTTAACCATGAGTTTTTCCTCCAAAAAAATTGACTGTTTTATATCATCGAACCAATTGAGTTCAATAATTACGAATTAAAAACCGGGCATGCCGGGGAAAGCGCCGCCCATCTTGCCGAAGAGCTTGCGTTTGCCCTTGCCGTTCATCTGCTTCATCATCTGCTGCATCTGCTCGAACTGCTTGAGCAGGCGGTTGATGTCCTCGACCTTCTGCCCGCAGCCGAGAGCGATGCGGCGCTTGCGCGAGGAGTTGAGGCAGGACGGGTTCTCGCGCTCGTAGGGCGTCATCGACAGGATGATCGCCTCAATGCGCTTGGTGGCGTTTTCGTCGACCTGCACGTTTTTGAGCGAGCCCATGCCGGGGAGCATGCCGAGAATATCCTGCATGGAACCCATCGACTTGATCTGCACGAGCTGATCGTAGAAGTCCGCGAGGGTGAACTTGTTCTGGCGCAGCCGCTGCTCCAGCTCCGCCGCCTTCTTCTGATCGAGCGCCTGCTCGGCTTTTTCGATCAGGGTCAGCACGTCGCCCATTCCGAGGATACGGGACGCCATGCGCTCGGGGTGGAACGGCTCGATCATGTCGAGCTTTTCGCCGGTGCCGATAAACTTGATCGGCTTGCCGGTCACCGCCTTGACGGACAGCGCCGCGCCGCCTCTGGCGTCGCCGTCGAGCTTGGTCAGCATCACGCCGTCGATGTCCAGCCATTCGTTGAACGACTGCGCGGCGTTGACCGCGTCCTGACCGGTCATGGCGTCCACGACCAGCAGGATCTCGCTCGGCTCGACCTCCGCCTTGATGGCTTTCAGCTCGTTCATCAGCGCCTCATCGACGTGCAGACGGCCGGCGGTATCAAGGAAGACCATGTCGTTGCCGTGCTGCTGCGCATGGCGGATCGCGGCCTTCGCGATCTTGACGGGATTTTCCTGCCCCATCTGGAAGACGGGGATATCGAGCTGACCGCCGACGACCTCGAGCTGCTTGATCGCAGCGGGACGGTAGATATCGCAGGCGACGAGCAGCGGACGCTTGCCCTGCTTTTTGAACAGACCCGCGAGCTTCGCGCCGTTCGTCGTTTTACCTGCGCCCTGCAGACCGACCAGCATCACGACGGTCGGAGACTTGGGCGAGATCGTGATGCGCTGATTCTCGCTGCCCATCAGGGCGATCAGCTCTTCGTTGACGATCTTGACGATCATCTGCGCGGGCGTCAGACTCTCCATCACGTCCTTGCCGACGCAGCGTTCGGAAACGGACTTGACGAAATCCTTGACGACCTTATAGCTGACGTCCGCCTCCAGAAGCGCAAGGCGGATCTCGCGCATCGCTTCTTTGATATCGGATTCAGACAGACGCCCCTTGCCGCGCAGCTTTTTGAATGCGGCGTTCAGCTTGGCGGTCAAACCTTCAAATGCCATAGGTTACTCCTTTATGAAAGAAACAGCGGACAAAATGCGCGCGGCATTTTCCCGCACGGAAGGATCTTCATGCTGCGCGAGCGCCTGCGCCGCGGCGGTGATCATCTGCTCGGCAGCGCGGAGCTGCTGCGCTCTTGCCACGCAGCCGGTCGCCCGCTCCATGTCGGAGAGGATCGCCTCGGTGCGCGAAATGGCGTCGTGGACGCCCTGACGGGAAATCCCCTCCTGCTCGGCGATCTCGCTGAGCGAATAATCCTGGTTGTAGTAAAGATCGAAGTAGGTCTTCTGCTTTTCTGTCAGCAGGGAGCCGTAATAATCGAGGAGCAGCGACATCTTGAACGCCTCCTGTTTCATTTCCGACACCCCCAATGCCCGGTCATTATACAATAGTCTGCCCTGCTTGTCAAGAGAAAAAACTTGACAGATAAAAATTTTTGTATCTTCCCCGCTTCCGGCGCGTATGCTTGACCGAGGTGAAGCGTATGCAGAGGTTACGGAGAAATCTTCCGATGTTATTGGTCGTCGCGCTCCTGCTCGGATTGGTGACCTTCGGCGCGGCGAAGCAGGAAAGGGCGCTGCCCGCAGGCTCGTGGGGACTGAGCTTCCGCACGGAAGGGGAGCCGCCGGTCGGCAACGCAGACAGCGACGCTCTTGCGCAGTATGACGCGGCGTTCATCGGCGATACGAAGGAAAAGGTGATCTATCTGACTTTTGACGCGGGCTATGAAAACGGCTGCACTGCGCAGATTCTGGACGTACTGAAGCAGCACGGCGTCAAGGCGGCGTTCTTCCTCGTCGGCAATTACATGGAGCAGAATCCGGAGCTGGTCAAACGGATGGCGGAGGAAGGGCATATCGTCGGCAACCATACTTATCATCACTGGGACATGTCGAAGATCGGGGATATGGCGACCTTCCGCGAGGAGCTGCAGTCGCTGGAGAAGCTCTACACGCAGATCACCGGGCAGACGATGCAGAAATACTACCGCCCGCCGCAGGGAATCTATTCCGAGGAGAATCTGCGCATGGCGAAGGAACTGGGCTACCGGACGGTATTTTGGAGCCTTGCCTACGTCGACTGGCTCAACGATAAGCAGCCGACCTCGGAGGAGGCGTTTTCCAAGCTCATCCCGCGCATCCACAACGGCGCGGTCGTTCTCCTGCACAGCACGTCAAAAACGAACGCGGCGATCCTGGACGATCTGCTGACGCGCTGGGAGAGCATGGGCTACCGCTTCGGCGCATTGGACGAAGTTTTTTCCTCCGGAGCTTGACAGAAAGGCAGCGGCATGCTATACTTCAAATGAGCGATAATGAGCGAGTTTGAATGGAGGATGAACGAATGAAGTACTGGGAACGCGAAAAGAAAATTTTGGAGCTGCTGCAGGAGCGCGGCGCGATCTCCATGCAGGAGATCTGCGAGCTGACGGGCGCGTCCGTCGCTACGACGCGCCGCGACTTTGACGAGATCCAGACCAAGGGACTGGCGGAGCGCACGCACGGCGGTCTGAAGCTGCCGGAAAAGCGTTCGGATCATCGCCGCTACGTCAACGGCACGGAGCTCGTCGATGAGATCGACAAGGAAAAGCTGCTGATTGCGAAGGAAGCGGCGGCGCAGGTGCGCTCCGGCGAGTCGATTTTTATCGGGGCGGGCAAGACCTGCAATATGTTCGCCGCGCAGCTGCGCGAGATCGAGCGGCTGACCGTGGTGACCACCTCCGTGACGGCGGTGCTGGAGCTGGCGGAGTGTCCGAACATCTCCGTGACCCTCCTCGGCGGCGATATCCACACCGGCAAGAATTATATTGAAACGCTCGACGCGGATATCAACCACACGCTGCGCGGCTATTTCTTCGACAAGGTCTTTCTGACGGTCGAGGGCGTCGATTTAGAGCGCGGTTACACCGTGCAGGACAAGAACCGCACCGCGCTTTACACCCAGCTTTCGCGAATGACGCGCCGGATGTACATGCTGCTCGACAGCGCGAAGTTCGACCGGCGCGCCTTTGCGACGATGTTTCCGCCGGAAAAGGCGTGCCGCGTGATCTCCACGCAGAACATGCCGCAGAAATTCGTGAATTACTACACGAAGCAGGGAATCCCCTTCACGCTGCTCCCAATAAAATGAGCGATAATGAGCGATTTAACGGCAAGTGCGGACTGATACTCCTTCAGTCCGCACCTGCCGTCGTTTCATTTCTGCACAAAATATACAAAGCAGAGACGCCTCAATTGTAACAACCTACAAAATGCGGAAATCCGCGAATTGAGATATTGACAATAGCGCAAAATTATGGGAAGATGTGGATACATGGATATGCTCGGCATATTTGAGCGATTTTGAGCGATTTTCAAACGGAGAACAGAACGATGGAACATATCGGCACAGTAGAACTGTACCAGCCGCGGCACACCCTGATCGGCCGCGACGGCATTTTGAAGATCCCGCATTTTCTGCGCCGCCTGAGCGCGAAAAAAGTCCTCGTTATCACGGATAAAGGTCTGGTGAAGATCGGCACTGCCGGCAAGGTCACGTCGGTGCTGGACGAGGCAGGAATCGAATACCTGGTATTCGACGGCGTTGAGCCGAACCCGACGACGAGGATCGTCTATCAGGCGCTGGATTTCTATACGAAGAACGACTGCGGGGCGCTGATCGCGATCGGCGGCGGTTCGCCGATCGACGTGGCGAAGGCGGTCAGCATCCTCTCTGTCAACGGCGGCAGGATCGAGGACTACAACGGCGTCAACAAGTCCGCCAAGCACGGCGCGCCGGTCATCGCAGTCAACACGACGGCGGGCACCGGCTCGGAATGCACCCGCGCCTACGTCGTGACGGACGAGGAGTCCAAGTCCAAGATGCTGATGGTCGACACGAACTGTCTGGCGCACCTCGCGCTGGACGATCCGATGCTGATGGTCGGCATGCCGCCCTCTTTAACGGCGGCGACCGGCATCGACGCGCTGACGCACGCGATCGAATCCTATATCTGCAATATCCACACGCCCTACACCGACGCCCTCGCGCTCGAAGCGATCCGCCTGGTCAGCAAGGCGCTGCGCGAAGCGGTGCGCGACGGCTCGAACATGGAAGCCCGCACGGACATGTGCTGGGCGGAGTACATGGCGGGTCTGTCGTTCTCGAACGCGGGCCTCGGACTGGTGCACGGCATTGCGCATCAGCTCGGCGGCTTCTATAATATCCCGCACGGACTTGCCAACGCGATCATGCTGCCGCGCGTGCTGGAATTCAACCGCCCCTACTGCATGGGCAGACTCGCCTCCGTCGCGCAGGCGATGGGCGAGAAGGTCGACAATCTCTCCGTCGACGCCGCCTCCAAGCAGGCGATCGAGGCGGTGCGCAAGCTCTGTAAGGACGTGAATATCCCGCCGCTCTGTGAGACAAAGTTCCGCATGGAGGACATCGACGTTTTGGCGAAGAACGCGCTTGCCGATACGGCGACGCAGACGAACATCGTCCGTCCGACGCCGGACGACGTAAAGACGATCATTGCAAAGACCTATTATGAAGGAATCATCACGAAGAAGGTGAACGCGAATGGATAAGGCAGCCATCCAGCGACCGGTACAGCTTGCGGTCGCCGAGGCGGTGTTCCGCAAGACGGGACGGATCTTCGTTCCCGTCGCTTCGAGCGCGCGGCACGTGCATTTGAGCCGCGCGGACGTCGAGCGGCTGTTCGGCGCGGGCTACAAACTGCAGAAATTCCGCGACCTGTCTCAGCCGGGGCAGTTTGCCTGCGTCGAGCAGGTGACGGTCATCGGTCCGAAAGGGAAGCTGGAGCGCGTCCGCGTCCTCGGACCGGAGCGCAAGGCGACGCAGGTGGAGATCGCCTTCACCGATTCGTTCTCTCTGGGCATCCGCCCGCCGGTCCGCATGTCCGGCAAGACGTCCGGCACGCCGGGCTGCAGTCTCGTCGGTCCGAACGGACAGATCGACATTCCCGAGGGCGTGATCGTGGCGGCGCGGCATCTGCACCTGTCTGCGGCGCAGGCGGCGCTGTTCGGACTGCGCGACGGGCAGACCGTCCGCCTTGTCAGCCCCGGCGACCGCGCCGTGGTGTTTGAGAACGTCATCGTCCGCGCCGGAGACGGTCATGATATGGAAGTCCATATCGACACGGACGAGGCGAACGCAGTCGCCATGAGCGGCAGCACAATGATGGAAGTGCTGAAATAACATTGGAATTTTAAGGTTGTGTAAGAGATATGGATACAGAGCTTTTACACAAGTTCATAGAGCTGATCGTCTCGGAGGTCGTGCGCAGGGTCGCGCGGCTCGAGCGCGAGAAGCAGCATCCGGAGCAGGTGATGGTACTGCTGGCTGCGCCGGTCGCCTATCCGAAGGAGCTGAAGGCGCTGCTGAAGACGCAGTTCGGCGAGGGATATACCTTCCTGAACTTCGTACAAAACTGCGGGATTCAGGACGACGGCATGCTGTTTGCCGACCGCCTCGGGCAGTCGGAAACGCTGGTGAAGCTCACGGCGGCGAAGACGGTCATTCTGGTCGGACCGCGGCTGGAGCTTCTGGGGCAGATCGCGCGGGGAGAGGACAAGGACTTCCTCGCTTACCTGGCAGTGCGCAGCGTGCTGTGGAAGAAGGATGTGCGGCTGTATCTCGACTTTGAGCCGCCGAAATTCAAGCGCAATACCTTCCTCGAGGGCGTCGCGTCCTCGATCGAGACCCTGCGCCAGATGAACGTCGCCGTGTGCCCCTACTATACCGGAGACGCGGCAGCGGCGATCGGCGCGACGCTGATCACCGAAGCGGACGTCCTGGCCGCGGCGCAGACGAAGGACAAGACCATCACCGCCCGCGTGGGCGCGATCATCACACCGGCGGCGCGCGACGCGCTTCGCACCGCGGACGTCACCGTGCAGTATGAAGGAGAATCGGTATGAATTTAGGAATTGTAAAGGGAACGGTCGTCAGCACCAACAAGGCCGAAAAGCTCTACGGGCTGAAGCTTCTGATCGTCAAGCCCATCGACATTGAAACGTGGCAGGAGAAGGGCGGACTCATCGTCGCCATCGACGCCGTTGGCGCGGGCGAGGGCGAGGTCGTCATGACCGTCGGCGGCAGCTCGTCGCGTCAGACGAACATCACCGAGAACAAGCCCGTCGATCAGAGCATCATCGCCATCATCGACCACGTCGATTTGAACGGCAAGCGGATATTCGAAAAATTCAACAAAGAAAGTTGAGGATAGCGTATGGCATTGACAAAAGAACAGATCCGGCAAATCGCGGAACAGACCAAAAACAGCCTGGCGAGCGGCGGGAGCGGCGGATACGCCGGCGGCGCGGCGCAGTGCCTGTTTGACGACGTCAACGACGCGATCGAGACCGCGATCCGCGCCCAGCAGCGTCTGGCGGAAATGACGCTGGAAGACCGCAGCAAGCTGGTCGAGGCGATGCGCGTCTGCGCCAGAGCGCACGCCGAAGAGCTGGCGATCCTGGCGCATGAGGAGACCGGCTACGGCAAGGTGCAGCACAAGATCGCGAAGAACCTGCTGGCGGCGAACAAGACCCCCGGCGTGGAGGATCTGCATCCGACCGCCTACAGCGGCGACGACGGCCTGACCCTCGTGGAGACCGCGCCCTACGGCGTCATCGGCTCGATCACCCCGTCGACCAACCCGACCGCGACGGTCATCAACAACTCCATCAGCATGATCGCGGCGGGCAACGCCGTGGTCTACAACCCGCATCCGGCGGCAAAGCGCGCTTCGCAGCGGGCGATGGAGCTTCTCAACCAGGCGATCGTGGACGCGGGCGGTCCGAACGGACTGATCACCGCGCCGAAGGAGCCGACGATGGACACCTCGGCGGTTCTGATGAGCCACAAGGCGATCAAAATGCTGGCGGTCACCGGCGGCGAAGCCGTCGTCGCCGTGGCGATGAAGTCCGGCAAGAAGTGCGTCGCGGCAGGTCCGGGCAACCCGCCCGTCATCGTCGACGACACGGCGAACATCCCCGACGCGGCGAAAAAGATCGTCGACGGCGCGAGCTTTGAAAACAACATCCTGTGCGTCGCCGAGAAGGAATGCTTCATGGTAGCTTCCATCGCGGACGAGCTCATGAGCCAGATGCAGAGAAACGGCGCATGGCGCGTCTACGGCGAGGACATCGACAAGATCGTCCGCACCGTGCTGATCCAGAAAGACGGCAAGTACGTCATCAACCGCAAGTTCGTCGGTCACGACGCGACCTACATCCTGCGTGAGAGCGGCGTGCAGTTCACCGGCGATCCCGTTCTCGTCATCGCGGAGGTCGACCGCTGCCATCCGTTCGTCGAGGTCGAAATGCTGATGCCCGTTCTCGGCTGCGTCCGCGTGGCGAACTTCGACGAGGCGCTGAGCGAAGCCTTCCGCGCGGAGCACGGCTGCCAGCATTCGGCGCTGATCCATTCGACGAACGTACACAACATGTCCCGCGCGGCAAGAAAGATGAACACCACGATCTTCGTCAAGAACGCTCCGTCCTACTCCGGTCTCGGCTTCGGCGGCGAGGGCTACACGACCCTGACGATCGCCACCCCGACCGGCGAAGGTCTGACCAGCGCGAGGTCGTTCACGCGCGCAAGACGCTGCGTGCTCAAGGGCGACTTCCGCATCATTTAAGCCTATGGAGCTGAATAAGATCGTCTGCGACGCCGGTATCCTCGGCGCAGGCGGCGCAGGTTTCCCGACTCATGTAAAAATCAACTGCAAAGCCGAGTACGTCCTTGCCAACGGCGCGGAGTGCGAGCCGCTGCTCCGGGTCGATCAGCAGGTCATGCAGTATTACGCGGCGGACGTCGTGCGCGGCATCCGTGCGGTGAAGGAATTCACCGGCGCGAAGCACGCGGTCATCTGCCTGAAAGCCCACTATAAAGACGCGGTCAAGGCGCTGAAGGCGGCGCTCAAGGAGGTGGACGACGTCGAGCTGCACCAGCTCGAAGCGTTCTATCCGGCGGGCGACGAGCAGCAGATCGTCTATGAGGTGACCGGCAGGGTCGTCCCGACCGGCGGATTGCCGCTCGACGTCGGCTGCGTCGTCTGCAACGTCAGCACCCTCGTCAATATCGCAAATGCCATCGACGGCAAGAAGGTCGTCGAAAAATACGTGACTGTCGGCGGCGCGGTCAAGAACTCCGTGACGCTGCGCGTGCCGGTCGGCATCAGCCTCAAGGAGCTGCTCGACGCGGCAGGCGGCACCACGGAGGAATGCAAATACATCATCGGCGGTCCCTGCATGGGCCGCGTGGTCGATACGCCGGACGAACCGGTGACGAAGACCACGGGCGGCATCCTTGCGATCCCGAAGGATCATCCGCTCCTGCAGACAAAAAACGATAATCTCAACCTGCGCATGATCATGGCGGTCTGCTGCCAGTGCTCGATGTGCACGCAGATGTGCCCGAGAAACGCGCTCGGCCTGAACGTCCAGCCGCATAAGGCGATGCGCTCGCTCGCGAACGGCATCGACCTGCTCGGCGATTTCAACGGCATCTTCTCCTGCTGCAACTGCGGTCTGTGCACCTACTACGCCTGCAACTTCGGACTCAAGCCCTCGCAGGTCATGCAGACGCTGAAGGGCGCGATCGCTTCCAAGGGCGTCCGCGCCCGCAAGGAGGTCTTCACCGAGCCGGACGGCGGGCTGAACAACAAGAAGGTGCCGGTTACCCGCCTGGTCGCGCGCCTCGGCCTGACGAAGTACGACGTGCCCGCGCCGCTGGTCGATCAGCCGATGAAGACAGACTCCGTCCGCATTGCGCTGCGCATGGGCGTCGGCGCGCCGAGCGTTCCCACGGTCAGCGTGGGCGACAAGGTTCGCAAAAATCAGCTCATCGCGGATATCGCGGAAAAGAAGCTCGGCGTCAAGATGCACGCCAGCATATCCGGAACGGTGACCGAGATCACCGGCGACTACATTGAAATCAGGAGGTCGTCCAAATGAATGCATTGGGAATGATCGAGACAAATGCCATTCCGGTCGGCGTGAACGCGGGCGACGCGATGCTCAAGGCGGCGTCGGTCGAGCTGGTCAGCGCGCAGCCGGTCTGCGCGGGCAAGTACATCGTCGTCGTGACCGGCGAGGTCGCGGCGGTCAAGGCGAGCGTGGACGCGGGCAAGATCGTCGCAGGTCCCCGTCTGGTCGACAGCATGGTGATCCCGCACGTGCATGAGCAGGTGCCCAAGGCGATCAACGCCTGCAACGAGATCGGGCAGGTCGCGGCGGTCGGCGTGATGGAGGCGTTCAGCCTCTGCTCGGCAGTCGTCGCGGCGGACGCCGCAGTCAAAGCGGCGGACATCAAACTGATCGATATCCGCTTAGGTCGCGGTCTCGGCGGCAAGAGCTTTATCACCATGACCGGCGAGGTCGCCGCCGTGCGCGCGGCGATCAAGGCCGGCGAAAACGTCCCGGAGGCGGCGGGCATGCTCTCGGAGAGCGTGGTCATCCCGTCCCCGCACCCGGACATTATCAAATCGTTGTATTAAAATTAAAATAAAAAACGAATAACGGAGGATAACAACATGAAAGAAGCATTAGGCATGGTCGAAACCCGCGGCCTGATCGGCTCCATTGAGGCGGCCGACGCGATGGTCAAGGCGGCAAACGTTCACCTGATCGGCAAGACCCAGATCGGCAGCGGACTCGTCACCGTCATGGTGCGCGGCGACGTCGGCGCAGTCAAGGCGGCGGTCGACGCAGGCGCGACGGCTGCAAAGCGCGTCGGCGAGCTGTACGGCTGCCACGTGATCCCGTCCCCGCACGACGACGTCGA
>CAMUZA010000049.1 GCA_947165085.1 uncultured Clostridia bacterium
CAAATCTGTCCTTTTTTCTTTCGCAAAAGTGTAACACATCATTGACAAACCTACATTTGATCCATTTCACGCATTGTGCAAGAAAACGGGAAGCTCTTTTACATCGGGGACTACCCTTCTGTGGTTGGTTTTCAATTTACTTGTTCTATGGCGCTTCACTGGTCCTGGAGTCCAAGACCAGCTACCGTCTGTATTTCAGCGTGACCGATCAAAGCAAGCTCGATGCGCTGAACGCTGACTACGGCACAAAGGATGGGCTGATCTACTTTGAAACTGCCAACCTTCCCGCTGCCGACGTGCTCAAGAATCACACGATACAGATCGGAGACTATACCGTAACCGCGAACGCAGGGCAGTATATCAGCGACGTACTGAGCGGTACGAACGCGACGTTGACCAACGTAGTGAAGGCGCTGTACTGGTACAGCATAGCAGCCGAAACCTATTTCAGCGCGCAATAAGGAGGCGTTTGCATGAAAAAAACCTTTCAACCGCCGGAGCTGAACGTCAGTCAGCTCTACTTAGCGGACATTATCACCAAATCCAACTACGACCTGCCGTTCATCCCGGAAGACCCCACACCGGAACCCACCGGCTGGGAAACACCGATCTACCCGTAACACGGCGGTGCTCTCTGCGTCCCGAACGCGGCAGCGTCTTCGACGCAATTTACAGAGAGTACAGAGCGCAGTACTGTCGTATAAAAAAGGCTCTATAATTTACGTTGGGGTCAGGCTCTTTGCCTGACCCCAACAATTTTACAGAACCAAAAAAGAGACCTGCCAATCTGTTTCCAGACGGTAGGTCTCAATCGGTATTAATCGTGCTTTTCAGCGATTGGAAGTGATTTGCACATTTCTCGTTCTGAATTTGGAGAAACTCTGGGGAGTTTTGGAGAACACTTTGGAGAATCTCCAAACGAACACTCCCTATAAGTCTCTGTAGCACAGGTTATTTCTGCGTTTCCTTGTCCAAGGGCTTCATTGTCGGGAACAGCAGGACGTCACGGATGGACGCGGAGTCGGTCAGGAGCATGACAAGACGGTCGACGCCGAAGCCGAGACCACCCGTGGGCGGAAGGCCGTATTCCAGCGCGGTCACATAGTCGTAATCGACCTGTGCGTTGCTCTTTGGATCGAGCTGTCTGCGCTCGGCGACCTGACGCTCGAAGCGCGCCTTCTGGTCGATCGGGTCGTTCAGTTCGCTGAATGCGTTGCCGAATTCGGTCGCGTTGATGAAATACTCAAAGCGCTCAGTGAACGCAGGATCGGTCGGCTTACGCTTGGCAAGCGGACTGTTCTCGACGGGATAATCGTAGATAAATGTCGGCTGGATCAGCTTTTCTTCCACAAAAGCGTCAAAGAACTCAGCAAGAATCGCGCCCTTCGTCGGAAGCTCGGGCAACTCGACATGGTGCTCCTTTGCCAGCGCGATCGCTTCCTCGTCGGACTTTACCTCTGCGAAATCGACGCCGGAATACTTCTTGACCGCCTCGATCATTGTCATACGCTCCCAGTGGCTGAGGTCGATAGGAATGCCCTGGTAGTCAATCTGCAGCGTGCCGCAAACCTTCATTGCGACGGTCTTCATCATCTCCTCGACCAGATCCATCATGCCGTGGAAGTCGGTGTACGCCTGATAGAGCTCGATCGTGGTAAATTCCGGGTTATGCTTCGGATCCATGCCCTCGTTGCGAAAAATACGTCCGACCTCATAGACGCGGTCCATGCCGCCGACGACCAGACGCTTCAGGTAAAGCTCGGTCTCAATGCGAAGGACCATGTCCATGTTCAGCGTATTGTGGTGCGTAAAGAAGGGACGCGCGGATGCGCCGATCTCAAACGGAGTGAGAATCGGCGTATCGACCTCCAAAAAGCCCTTGGAGTCGAGGAACGCGCGAAGCTCGCGCAGGATCAGACTGCGCTTCACAAAGGTCTCCTTGACCTCGGGATTCGCGATCAAGTCAACGTAGCGCTGACGGTAGCGGGTCTCCACGTTCGTCAGCCCATGGAATTTATCCGGCAGCGGCAGCAGCGCCTTGCTCAGAAGCGTGACCTTATGCGCGCGCACGGAGATTTCGCCGCGCTGTGTGCGGAAGACGTCGCCGCTGACGCCGACGATGTCGCCGATGTCGAGCTTGCGGCAGTCTTCGAAGTCCGCCTCATCCATTTCATCGAATTTGATGTAAAGCTGAATGCGGCCGGCGCTGTCCTGCAGATCGGCAAAAATGACCTTGCCCATGCCGCGTTTGCTCATCAACCGTCCGGCAACCGCAACCGGCTGCCCTTCCATCTCGTCAAAGCGGTCTTTGATCTCTGCGCTGGTGGTCGTAAAGTCAAACTTCGTCTGTGCAAAGGGATTTCTCCCCTCTTCACACAGCTGCGCCAGCTTTTCCCTGCGGATCCTCACCTGATCGACCAGGGAGAGCTCCTCCTGCGGTACAAATTTTGCCATAGTTTTCTCCATTTCTGCCGCGAGCGTTTCAGCGGTTTACGTCCAGGATCTCAACGCGGATCGTGCCGGCGGGCGCTTCCACATCAACGATCTCGCCGATCAGTTTTCCAAGCAACGCCTTACCGAACGGAGAGTCGTCAGAAATGCGGTTCTCCATCGGATTTGCTTCCTGCGAGCCGACGATCGCAAAGACGTCCGTTTCGTCAAGCTCGACGTCACGAACCTTGACGGTGCAGCCGATACCGACGCGATTATCCTCTTCGGCGTCGGTTGTTTCGTCGATCACGACCGCGTGAGACATGATATTCTCGATCTCCGTGATTCTGCCGTAGAGCTTTGCCTGCTCGTTTTTCGCTTCGTCATATTCGCTGTTCTCGGAAAGATCGCCGAACGAACGCGCTTCCTTGATCTGCTCTGCGACTTCCTTTTCTCTGGTGGTCTTCAGATAGTGCAGTTCCGCTTCCAGTTCCTTCAAACGATCTCTGGTCAGTTTGTATTCTTTCGCCATGCTGTGAGCCTCCAATAATACAAATATGCGCAATGATTATAGAAGAAAGCGGCTCTTATGTCAAGCCTTTATTTGCCGAGGGCGGCAATCGCCGCCTGCAGTTGTTCGTCATCCTCATGGGCGATCTTTTCATAATACAGATCCATATAGGTCTCTTCGCCGACCTCGACGATCACGTCCGGCGTGACGCCGACGCCCGCAAGCGTAACGCCCTTCGGCGTCTGATAGTGGCCGGTAGAGATGGCGATCGCGGAGCCGTCGCTCAGGCGGAAGGTCTGCTGATAGTTCGCCTTGCCGCAGGTCTGCGTCCCGACGACCACGCCGGCTTCATATTCCTGCAGTGCAGCAGCGAAGAATTCCGCCGCAGAATAAGAATCGTCATTGATCAGCACTGCCATCGGAATATCCAGATAGCTTGCATCGGAAGTATCGACCTCTTCGTCGCCCTTATAGTCCACTGAGCGGAACAGCGGTCCCTCGGGCAAGAGGTAGTCAAGCAGCTTCACAAGCTCATGCTTCATGCCGCCGGGATTGAAACGCACGTCGAAGACCAGACGGTCCGCGCCCTGCCCCATCAGATCCTCGATCGCAGCAATCGCGTCGCTCGAGGAGCGGGTGTCGAAATTGTTGATCTTGATATATCCGACGTTGTTATCGAGCAGCTCGTAGACCACGACGTCGACCTTGATCTCCTGACGGGTGATGGTCACGTCGAAGTCTTTCCCGCCGCGACGGATCGTAATCGTAACGTCCGTGCCCGCTTCACCGCGGACGCGATGCTGTGTCTCGGTCATACCGAGTTCCGCCGCGCTCTCCCCCTCAACGGCGACGATCATATCTTCGTTCTGCAGACCCGCCGCCTCCGCAGGGCTATTATGCGTCACGGAGACGATCGTAAAACCGGGATCGTCCTCATTCGTCAGCTGGATCGTCACGCCAATGCCGACGTAGGCGTTCGCATTGCTCTCCAGGTAGGCGTTGTACTCGTCCGCGCTGATATAATAGCTCCAGCGGTCGCCGGTCGCGGCGATCGCCGCCTCCGCGAGATAATCGCCCAGCTCTTCGGTGGAATAGCCGTCCACATAGTACTGATTCAAATACGCGACGATCTCATTGAGCTTCTCCTGATAGGAAATATCCTGCGGCTCGCTCGGCGCGAAGCTCGAAAGCGGAGAAGGCGCGTCCATATATCTGATATGGCACGCAGTCAGCGACGCACACAGACCGATCGCGAGCAGGACGCAGAGGACCTTATAGAATCTTGAATTGTTATGCTTCATATTACTCTCCAATACGCTTATATAATCGTATGCCCGGAGCCTGCGGCGCAGGCTCCGGGAAACATTTGTCAATCGTCAGCCGGAAATATAGTTCATCGGGTTGACGGTATCGCCGTTGTAATAAATGGTAAAGTGCAGATGCGGACCGGTGGAATAGCCGGTAGAACCGACATAGCCGATGGTCTGACCCTGCGTGACGAACTCGCCTTCGCTGACAATGAAATGAGTCATGTGACCGTAAAGAGACGAGAAGCCGTCCATGTGGTTGATCGTCACGTAGTTGCCGTAAGCGTAATTATAGGTTGCAGTGGTGACGTACCCGCTCTTGGTGGCGTAAATCGCAGTTCCCTCATACGCCGCAAGATCGACGCCGTTATGCATCGTATAGTTGCCGGTGATGGGGTGGACGCGGTAGCCGTAGGAGCTGGAGACGTAAACGTAGCCGCTGCGATCCAGCGGGAACAGGAAGCCTTCGCCGCTGCTCGGATAGACCGGCTGCGGATCGGGATTGTCCGGCGTGGGCGGTGCGGGCGGATGCGCCGCAAGCCACTCTTCCTGCAGCTTCTTCGTCTTCTCCGCTTCCAAAGCGGCGATTTCGTCGGTCAGCGCAGTCAGTTGCGCCTCGTATTCTTCATCGAGCTTGATCAGCTCGATCTTGTCCGAAACAAGCTCCGCAAGCAGGCGGTCGGATTCTTCGCGCTTTTCATCCAGCAGCTGCTGCGCATCCGAAAGCTCTGCCTTCTTCTGCTCCAGAACTACTTTCTGCGCCGCAAGGTCCTCCTTGGCAGCGATGACCTCAGATGCGAGCGCGCGCATCTCGTCCAGCATGCGCTGATCGGTCTTTGCGATCTCTTCGATCATGGCGCGGCAGTTGAGCATATCGGCAAAGCTCTCCGCTTCGATCAGCACCGACCAGTAGGACACCTCTCCGCGCTCCTGCATGGCGCGCATGCGGAGCTTATAGCGTTCAAAAAGGTCGTCCTGCTGTCCTTCCAGTTCATCCAGCTCCGCCTGCTTTTCAGCAATCAGCAGATTATACTGATGCACCTGCTCGGTGACGTTTTCGATCTCAAGACGAGTCAGCTCGATCTCCTGATCGACCTGCGCCTTCTGTTCGACAATATTCAGCGTTTTGTTCTCATTTTCGGCGATCTGCGCCTCAAGCGCCTTGCGCTGTTCTTCCAGCTCGTCAGACTGCTCTTCCAGATCGTCGATCTCCTCCTGGATCTCGGCAGAAGTCTTGCCGTTGACGATCATAACGATAAAACCGGCAAGCAGCGAAACGACAAGCAGACCGGCGATCAAAGAAATGATCAGTCTTCTGTACTTGTACATAGTATTCCTCCTATTCAAAATACAAACCGCAATTCGTTTCGAAAATCAGACCTTCAGGAAGCGGCGGATGGACATCAGGCTGCCGAAGATACCGATAAAGAAGCCGGCAACTGCACAGATGACCGCCATCGGCATCATTACCTCGGTAAACGGCACGACAGTCAGAACTTTCAGTCCGGTGTTCAGCACCGCCTTACGGATGAGCTCATACAGACCCCATTCGATAAAGAACGACAGCGCCGCGCCGAAGAAGCCGAGAATAAAGCCTTCCACGAAGAACGGGAAGCGAATGAAGCTGTTCGTTGCGCCGACCATCTTCATGATCGCGATCTCCTCGCGGCGATCCAGCATCGCAAGGCGGATCGTGTTGGAGATGATGATCAGAGAAACGACGAGCAGCACCGCTGCGATCGCAAGGGACGCAATATAGAGCACCGTGCGGATGGTCGCCAGCGCGTTGCCGACCTCCACGTCCGCATAGACGACGGCGACGCCGGTGATGCTCTCCAGCTCCGCCTGCGTTTCGGCGATCTTTGCGTTATCCACCAGCGTGATCTCGAACTGGTCACGCATGGACTGTGCGTCCAGACCCTCGAACAGGGAGCGGTCGGAATCGCCCATGAAGTTTTCCAGCGCCTCGGTGCGGGAGATAAACTTCGCGTTGGCGACGTTGTCGAGCAGATTGATATCGGAGCCGACGCTCTTGGACTGCGCCTCGGTATAGGTCTCGTCGATGCAGACGACGATGCGCGTCTGCTTCTGCACGTCCTCGACCGTCAGATTGAGGTTGTAGCAGATCAGCAAAAAGCTGTTGATGATGACAAGGCAGGCAACCGTAATGCTGATTGCCGCGAAGGACATGAAGCCGTGCTTGAATACGGCGCGGAAGCCTTCGCCCAGTAAATATCCGAAATTATTATGCTTCATAGTCGTAATACCCGTCCATTCCGTCGCTGATGACCCGTCCTTCTTCAATGGCGACAACGCGCTTTGTGAAGCGGTCGACCAAGCCCTTTTCGTGCGTAACGACCATGACCGTTGTGCCGAGGGAGTTGATCTTCTCCAGAAGGAGCATGATTTCAAACGAGCGCGCCGGATCAAGATTGCCGGTAGGCTCGTCGGCTATGATCATCGTTGGATTGTTGATCAGCGCGCGGGCGATCGCGACACGCTGCTGCTCGCCGCCGGACAGCTCGTTCGGCAGGCGGCGGCCCTTGTTCTCCAGCCCGACAAGCTCAAGCACATAGGGCACGCGCTTCTTGATCTCCTTATTCGACGCACCGATCACGCGCATGGCAAAGGCGACGTTTTCATAGACCGTCTTGTTCTCGATCAGACGGAAATCCTGGAAAATGACGCCCAGCGTGCGGCGCATATAGGGCACGGAGGAACGCTTGATCGACTCGAGCTTATAGCCGTTGACCAGAATCGAACCGGAGGTAGGCTTCAGTTCCGCAGTCAGCAGCTTGATGATGGTCGATTTGCCCGAACCGGACTGACCGACCAGAAAGACAAATTCGCCGTCGTCGATGTGCATGTCGATGCCGTTAAGCGCATGCGTGCCGGTCTCGTATGTTTTTGTTACGTTGATTAAATCAATCATTTTATCACCAAATTTCTTATATCATTCGACTCTCGCGGGAGGCGAGATACTTTTTGACCATCAGCGCGACCTTGAAAATAATGGCATCGTCAAATTCGCGCAGGTCAAGTCCGGTCAGCTTCTTGATCTTCTCCAGACGGTAGACAAGCGTATTCCTGTGGACGAACAGCTTCCGGGAGGTCTCGGAAACGTTCAGGCTGTTCTCAAAGAACATATTGATCGTGAACAGGGTCTCCTGATCCAGAGAGTCGATGGAATTCTTCTTGAAGACTTCGGACAGGAAAATATCGCACAGGGTCGTCGGGAGCTGATAGATCAGGCGGCCAATGCCGAGGTTTTCGTAGTTGATGACAGTCTTCTCGGTGTCGAACACCTTACCGATCTCAATGGCGACCTGCGCCTCCTTATAGGAGTCGGCAAGCTCGCGCAGATGCTCCGAGACTGTGCCGATGCCGATCGTCGTGCGGGCAAAGAGTTCGGTCTTCAGGCGTTCTTCGATGTCCTTCGCCATCTGCGTCAGCTCTTCGCCGGTTACGTCCGGTGCAACGTGGCAGATCACGGCGTGATCCGTTTCGTTCACGCTGATAACGAAGTCCTGCTGATCGTTGAACATCGACTGCAGGAGCTCCACGACGGCGACGTCCGCATGCCCGCGCTGGCGGACGAGGAAGACCACGCGCGGCTGTTCCGTCTGGAAGTGAAGCTCTTTCGCGCGGATATAGATGTCGCCCGGCAGGATATTGTCCGTGATGATATTCTTGACAAAGGTTCCTTTGTCGTGTTTTTCCTCATAATAACTCTTGGTGAAGTTGAGAGAAACCTGCGCCATGCGGCAGATCGACAAAGCCTGCTCGTCTGTCCCGTCTGTAAAGACGCTATAACCGAAGGTCTGGTTCCATCCCTTCAAAGCAAAGTAAGTACGGTTTCCGACGCAGACCGGATTCTCCGGATCCGCATTCACGGCGGCGACTGCATCGGGAAAGCGCTCTCCAAGCAGAGCGGTGCTGCCGCAGGAGATCACAGCGCCTTCCGCGTCGATCACGCCGATCGTGCGCTGAGAAGCTTCGCAAAGCTGTTCGATCACACTCTGAAACATACGACTTGCCATAAGCCGTCCTCCTTGTCTTTCGGGAAAATGCCGATAGTAGGCAAAATTCTACACACAATCATACTCTCTTTTTCTACAGATTGCAAGTGTTTTTAGACATTTTATTTCATTTCAGAGGCTTGTTTTTATGGAATTTTTACAGTTTTTCGTGAATATGGACAAAGCAGAGCAATTATTTTGAACAAAATGTTTCAGTTTTCTTTGAAAAAATTTTCGTCAAAATCAACAGTATCCAGTTGCTCAATTTCCGGTTCTGTCAGTTCACGTGTCATTCCGACCGGAAGGTCGCCCAACTCGATCCCGCCCTCGGAGATGCGGCGGAGATAAGAAACCGGTTTGCCGCGGCTGGCGAGCATGCGCCGCACCTGATGATACTTGCCCTCGCGCACCCGCACGAGCGATTTCCCTTCTCCGAGCGGTTCCAGTACCGCGGGCAGGCATTTCGTACCGTCTTTCAGTACGCAGCCCTGCGCAAACGCGGCGATATCGTCCTCGTCCGCCGTTCCTGTATGCTCGGCGTAGTAGCTTTTCTCGACGCCGTGCTTCGGCGAGAGCAAGCGGTGTGCAAGGTCGCCGTCGTTCGTGAACAGGAGCAGACCTTCCGTGTCCATATCCAATCGCCCGATCGGCATCAACCGCTTATACACCGGCGGAAGGTGCTCCATAACGGTCGGATAGCGATCATCCGCCGCCGCCGTCACACAGCCGGCAGGCTTGTGCATCATTACGACGATCCGTCTGTCCCCCCTGCCGATCACCTGTCCGTCAAGCGCAACAACATCGTTCTGTTCGTCGATCTTCTGATCCGGCACTGCGCAGACCGTCCCGTTCACCGTGACTCTGCCGGAACGGATCACGTCCTTCAATTTTCTGCGCGATTCTACGCCTGCCGCTGAGAGGAACCGATCCAGTCTCTGCATGGCGCTGCTCCTTTCGGTATATTTGCCCTATTACGGACATACAGTGTATCACATCATTACTTTCGGGGGGAAATTTATGTTTGTTCTGACCGCAAAACTCTCAAAATCCAAGCTGCTCGCGGCAGGCGTTATCCTGATCGCGGCAGTTTTGCTGATCGTTCTGCTTGCCACCGCCGACGTCTCTCCTGCTGAAAACGCGAAGCCGGCAGGCGGCACAAACGAAGAGCGCGTCGCGTTTTTGGCGACGTTCGGCTGGAGCGTGAACGCCGAGCCGAAGGAAACGCAGAAAGTGCGCATTCCGGACACCGCTGACAACGAGGTCTTTGCCCGATACAATGAGCTGCAGAAAAGTCAGGGCTACGATCTGACGGCGTATGCGGGCAAGGAGGTCACGCGCTACGTCTACGAGATCCTGAACTATCCGGACGCCTCCGCTCCCGTCTATGCGAGCGTTTTGGTCTATGACGGCGTCATCATCGGCGGCGACGTGACGAATACCGCGCCGGACGGCGTGATCCACGGCTTCACCATGCCGCAGACGGAATCACAGACTGCCGAACCCGTGACAGAACCAACGGAGATCATGACGGAAGCCGCGACAGAATCCGCTCCGGAAGAATAATTGAATTATAGCACAAATTAATTTAGAAAAAAAGAGTTGCATTTTGGTTACAAACCTGTTATAATCTTTTTGTTATGAATATGTTCTTCAGGGCAGGGTGCAATTCCCGACCGGCGGTGATAAGCTTTCAAGGCTTTAGTCCGCGAGCGCTGATGCGCAGGATTCGGTGCGATTCCGAAACCGACAGTACAGTCTGGATGAAAGAAGACGGATTTTTCATGATTCCATGCCCGAAGAATTCTCTTCGGGCGTTTTTTTACGGAGGAACAACACCATGAAAAAGAAATTCCACGCGCGAATGATCGCGGTCGTCGGCGTGCTGACTGCCGTTGCCGTCGTTCTGCAGTATCTTGAGATCTCCATTCCCATTGTGCCCAGTTTTCTCAAGCTGGACTTCTCCGATCTGCCCGCACTGCTCGGCGCGTTCGCGTTCGGACCGCTGGCAGGCGTTCTCATTCAGCTTTTGAAAAATCTGATTCATCTGGCGGTTTCTCAGAGCGGCTTTGTCGGCGAGCTTTCCAACTTCCTGCTCGGCGCCGTTTTCGTTTCGGTCGCCGGACTGATCTATCAGAGAAAAAAAACGAAAACGGGCGCACTTGTCGGCGGCATCCTCGGCGCAGCGGCAATGGCTTTGATCAGCGTGCCCGTCAATTACTTCCTGATCTATCCCTTATACTACAATGTGCTCGGCTTCCCGGAAATCGCTGTACTGAATATGTACCAGGCGATACTGCCCTCCGTTGACAGCATGTGGAAAGCCCTCTTGATTTTCAATCTTCCGTTTACGCTGGTGAAGGGTCTGATCAGCGTCGCGGTTTCCATGCTGATCTACAAGCCGCTCTCCCCTCTCTTTAAGGGGAAATGAAGCAGCACATAAAACATCCGCCGCTGTGCACTACAGCGGCGGATGTTTTTATTTCATTGCTTCCAGACGCTTTCGAAGCTCCGTTGCAGTCGTTTCGTAACCCTTTTCCATGAACGGATAGGTCACGCGCTCCGGATGCTCCGCGCCGAGGAGTCCTGCGATATAGCGCAGCATGGCGGGATTCTTCACGAGGATCGGGCCGGTCAGATGGGTGCCGAAACAGTTGTTCTTCCGGAAACCCTCCGCTCCCCTGTCCGCATCGTTGCCAAAACCCATCTTCAGTCGGAACAGCGGCTGCTCTACGCCGGTGATCCTGCTGCACTTGTTGATAAAGCCGACCAGCACGTCGTCAAACCCGTCAAAGGACGCAAGACAGTCGCCTGTGATCCGGCGCTTGCTCTCGACCGTCTCAAAAGAAGCCAGCCGCAGTCCGTCGAATTCGGTTCCGTCCGCGTCCGTGATCTTCTTGCCGAGCAGCTCGAAGCTGTTTCCGGTAAAGAGCATGACCTTTCCGGCGTCGCAGGCGGCGTTCAGCGCGGCGCGATACTTCACAAGCTGCGTAAGCGCAAGCCGCTGCCTGCGCTCTGTGCCGGAGCCCATATAATAAAAGTCGTATCCGGAAATGTCCTTCTCCTCATACAGAGAAAGCGTATCCACGCTGACCGTGCAGCCAAGATCGGACAGATACCGCGCAAGCACGGAAACGTTCGCGTATTCTCCGTACAGATTCATCACGTCATCGTAAAGATGCAATAATTTCAGTTCCATAGCGCGCCTCATTTCACCGTCACGTTTGACATCAGCTTATCCTTATCCGAGAAGCAGGTCACAGCGTAAAGCTGCTGTCTGCCGTGCTCGCGCAGATCCGCGCAGGCGGCGTCGATGTCCTCAAAGACCTTGATCTTTTCCTGCGGAATTTCCGTAAAGGAGAAGCGGGTCGCAAGATCGTTGCAGTACTTGCCGCAGAGATAAATACTCTCGATCTGCGGCGCGTTGAGCTGCTCGAAGTTGATATCCCACAGCCACGAGGTCTCGCTTGTGAAGTACTTGCGGCTGACCGCGTCTACGACGATCACAATGCTGCACGGGGTATTCTGCGCCACCGCAAATTTGAACGACAGGTCGTAGGAGATCGAGTTCTCATGCTTGGAGATGAGGAAGATGCCCGGATGCTCGCCGAGGGTGAATTCGATGTATCTTCCGTTCTTGAGAATATAGTTGCTGACGTGAGCAGCGATGCTCTCACCGGGGATACCGAGCAAGGTGCAGACGGTATAGGCGGCGAGGATATTATAAATGTTATAAATGCTGCGGAAGGCAAGCGTGATCTTGTCTTTCCCGTTAACGATGATCCTGCTGTTTTCCAGGTCGATGTCCGTTACCGTGTAATCCGTGTCATGGCGCTTAAAGCCGCAGGCGTCGCAGTGATATCTGCCGACGTGGTTGAAGTGGTAGTAGTCATAGCTTAACGGCTTGCCGCAGACGGGACAGTAAACGCCGTCGTTGTACGCGCCGCTGAATCTCTCCGAATCCACGCCGCTGTGATCCAAGCCGAACCAGAGAACGTTCTCCCGTCCCTGACCGAACAGAGAAACCGTCGGATCGTCCGCGTTCAGAATCAGCGTCGTATCGTCAAACACGCTCTCCTTGATCGCGTCGTAGACCCACTGCGGATGACCGTTGCGCGTGAGCTGGTCGCGGTAGAGGTTGGTGATAACATAATGGGTCGGGTGGAACCAGCGGAAGGTGTACTTCGTATAGCGCTCATCCGATTCGATCAGCAGGACGTCCTGCTTCATCCTGCCGCCCCAGGTGCAGGAATTGAGGATCATCGTCGTGACGCCCTCGATCTGGTTGGAGCCTTCTGCGTTGTACGCTACGGTCTTGCCCGACGCCTTTAGGACGGACGCGATCATTTCCACCGTAGAGGTCTTGCCGTTGCTGCCTGTCACCGCAACGATCATATTCGGCTTTTTGATGCGCGCAAGGATATCCGGGCAGATCTTGAGCGCGTATTTTCCGGGCATGCTTGTCCCCTTGCCGACGAAGCTTCCGATCAGTCGGATGAGTCTGCAGACGAGGATCGCAAGGAATTTTCTCATGTATGTTTCTTCCTTTCGTGTTCAGACGAACTTTGGAATTATAGCACAATCCGCCGCGTTACGCAAGCATGTTCAGAAAATCCTGCTCGCTGAGCACGGGAATGCCGAGTTCGTTTGCCTTTTTCAGCTTGCTGCCGGCATTTTCCCCCGCGACGACGTAGGTCGTCTTTTTCGACACAGAGCCGGAAGCCTTGCCGCCGAAGGCTTCGATCTTCGCCTCCGCCTCGTCGCGCGTGAACAGAGAAAGGGCGCCGGTCAGCACGAAGGTCATGCCGTCGAAGCGGTGATCCTCCTGCCGGGTCGTGCTTTCAAAATTCACGCCCGCTTCGCGCAGCCGCGCAATCAGATGCTGCGACTGCGGATTTTCAAACCACGACGCGATATTCTCCGCGGTGACCGCGCCGATGTCTCTGACCTCCGTCAGAGTCTCGCGGTCTGCCCGCATGATCGCGTCCAGAGAGCCGAATGTCCTGGCAAGCACCTTGGCGGCTTTCTCGCCGACCTGCCGGATGCCGAGAGCAAAGATCAGGCGGCTTACGTCGTTCTGTTTGCTCGCTTCGATCGCGTCGAGCAGCTTGGATGCCGCCTTTTCGCCGCTTTTCCACAGACTCTTGAGCTCGTCAAGGGTGAGAAAATAGATGTCGGCGGGAGACGAAATATGCCCGTTCGCGATGAGCTGTTCCACAATGGCGTCGCCCAGCCCTTCAATGTCCATCGCGCTGCGGGAGACAAAGTGCGCGATGTTCCGCGTAAGCTGCGCGGGGCATTCGATGCCGGTGCAGCGCATCGCCGCGCCGTCCTCGTCGCGCTCGACCGGCGCGCCGCAGACCGGACAGGTCGCCGGCAGGCGGTACGGAACCGTGTCAGCGGGACGTTTGGAGAGAACGACCTCCAGGATTTCGGGGATGATCTCCCCTGCCTTGCGGATCTTTACGGTATCGCCGATGCGGATGTCTTTTTCGGAAATGAAGTCCTGATTGTGCAGCGTCGCGTTCGTGACCGTCGTGCCCGCAAGCCTGACGGGATCGACGACCGCCTTCGGCGTCAGAACGCCGGTACGCCCGACCTGCACGACGATATCGCGCAGGACGGTCTCCTTGATCTCGGGCGGATATTTGAACGCGCACGCCCAACGCGGGAACTTCGCAGTGCTGCCGAGCTGCATTCGCGCGCCGAGATCGTTCAGCTTTACGACCGCGCCGTCGATGTCGAAGGCGTAATCATAGCGGTTTTCGCCGATCCAGCGGATCTGCGAGATCGCTTCTTCGGCGGAATTGCAGAGTTTATAAGGAATGACCTTGAATTTCAGCTCGCGCAGATAGTCCAGCGTCTGCGCGTGGGTCAAAAAGCTGACGCCATCGACAAGCTGCAGATTGAAGATCAGAATATCAAGTTTTCGTTCTGCGGCGATCGCAGGGTCAAGCTGCCGCAGGCTGCCGGCGGCGGCGTTGCGGGGGTTAGCGAAGAGGCTTTGCCCCTTTTCCTCGCGGTCGGCGTTGAGCTGTTCAAAGACCGTGCGGGACATAAAGACCTCGCCGCGGACGATCAGCCGGTGCGGCGCGCCGGAAAGACGCATGGGAATGGAGCGTATCGTTTTCAGATTCTCCGTCACGTCCTCACCGATCCTGCCGTCGCCGCGCGTCGCGCCGCGAACAAATTCTCCGTCGATATACTCCAGCGCGACGGAAAGCCCGTCCACCTTCGGCTCGACACTGTAAACCGCGTCCGGCACGCTCTGCCGGAGCTTTTCGTCGAAATCCGTTACCTCCTCCTCGGAAAAGACGTCCTGCAGACTCTCGAGCGGCACTTCATGCTCGTACTTTTCAAACCGGCTCAATGCTTCTCCGCCAACTCGTTTGGTCGGCGAGAGCGGTGAAGCATACTGCGGATACTGTGCCTCCAGTTCCTCCAGTTGCCGCAGAAGATGATCGT